>CAIXGY010000306.1 GCA_903919035.1 uncultured Planctomycetaceae bacterium
ATCCGCTGGCATTGCCATGAGCTCTTCCACCGCCTGGCCCCGGATGCGACCGCGGGAGGGATCGCCGTCGTGATCGACGTGCTGCGGGCGTCGACGACGATCGTGACAGCGCTGGCGGAGGGGGCCGTGGCGGTGCAGCCGCTGGCCACGGTCGTCGCGGCGCGGGAGGCCGCGGGCCGTCTGGGCGACGCCGCGCTCCTCTGTGGTGAGCGCGGTGGCGTGAGAATCGAGGGCTTTGATCTCGGCAACTCGCCAGCGGAATACTCCTCCGCCCGCGTGGCCGGCCGCACGGTCGTGATCACGACGACCAACGGCACGGCGGCGCTCGCCGCGTGCGCCGCCGCGAGGGAGGTGCTCGTCGGCGGAATGGTGAACCGGACCGCCGTGGCGATCGCGGTCCGGCGTCTCGCCGCCGCGGCAGGCGTCGTCGACGTGCACCTCGTCTGCGCCGGCACCGACGGCGCGGTCGCCGTTGAGGACGTCCTCGCGGCAGGCGCGATCCTCGACGCGGCCACCGGTGATGCCGCCGCCGACGCATTCGATCCGCCGTCGCGCTCCGCCCGCGACGCCTTCCGGCGACTCGCCGCCGCGCATCCCGGCGAGGTGCCCGCGGCGCTCGTCCGGGAGTTTGCCATGGCCCCCGGCGGCGCGAATCTCGTGGCTCTCGGCATGGCCGGCGACCTCGCCGTCTGCGCGCGGATCGACACGGTCGACGTGGTGCCGCGGCTCGATCGCGCCAGTGACACGCTCCGCACGGCGTGAGCCGCGGTGGGCCGGGCGTGCTCCCGTTGCTACACTCCGCCTCCCGGATCCGAGGTCGCAGGACATCGTCGCGAGCATGGCAGACAAGCCCAACGAGCAGTCACGGATGGATCGGATCGTGTCGCTGGCGAAGCGGCGTGGCTTCATCTTCCAGTCGAGCGAGATCTACGGGGGCCTGAACGGCTTCTGGGACTACGGCCCCCTCGGCGTGGCGCTCAAGCGCAACCTCAAGGACGCCTGGTGGCACGACATGGTGAGCGGCCACGACGAGTTGGCGGTGGTGCCCGGCGCGCCGGCGGAATACGAGATGGCCGGGCTCGACTGCACGATCATCATGCACCCGCAGGTCTGGAAGTGCTCCGGACACTTCGACCTGTTTCACGACTGGATGATCGACTGCCGCGAGTCGAAGCGGCGCTATCGCTACGACCACCTGCAGGGCCGCTGGGCCGCCCACCGGGGCAGGAAGGTGTTCGTCACCACCGAGGCCTCGGGCGACGAGGCCGCACCCGAGACGGTGGTCCGGGCCCAAAAGTTCTTCGGCCTGCGGGCCAAGCAGGTCGACGAGATCGAGTGGACGGGCGACCTGCAGCCCCTGCCGGCGGCGATCGCGGCGGGCGTGGCCCCGGCCGACGTGCTCGGCCCCGACGCCGCGGCCCCCGGCTCGCTCACCGAGCCTCGCGAGTTCAATCTCATGTTCGAGACGCGGATCGGCGCGCTTGCCGGCGACGCCGACGACCGGGCGTTTCTCCGGCCTGAGACGGCGCAGGGAATCTTCGTGAACTTCAAGAACGTGCTCGATACCTCGCGGGTTCGCGTGCCGTTCGGGATCGCCCAGGTGGGCAAGAGCTTCCGCAACGAGATCACGCCGCGGAACTTCACGTTCCGATCCCGCGAGTTCGAGCAGATGGAGATCGAATTCTTCTGCAAGCCGGCCGACTCGGCGGCTTGGTATCGCTACTGGCGCGACCGCCGCTGGAAGTGGTATCTCGACCTGGGGCTCACGGCAGGCAAACTCCAGCTTCGCGAGCACCATGCCGACGAGCTCTCGCACTATTCCGTGGGCACGGCCGACATCGAGTACGCCTTCCCCTTTCTCGGCCCGGGTGAATTCGGCGAGCTCGAGGGGATCGCCCATCGTGGCGACTTCGACCTGCGGAGCCACATGGAAGGGAAGTTGGTCCGCCGGGACGGCGCGCTCGTGCTCGAGATGGGCGCCGATGGAAAACCGCGGCACAAGGGGAGCGGCAAGGACCTGTCGTACTTCGACGACATCACGCGGGAGCGTTACGTGCCTCACGTGATCGAGCCCTCGGCGGGCGCCGACCGGGCCACGCTCGCCTTCCTCTGCGACGCCTACCACGAGGACGAGGTGCCCGACGAGGACGGCAAGCCGCGGAGCCGCACGGTGATGAAACTCCATCCGCGGCTGGCGCCGGTGAAGGCGGCGATCCTGCCGCTGGTGAAGAAGGACGGCATGCCGGAGGTGGCGATCGACCTCTACCGGAAGCTCAAACCCCACATGGCCTGCCAGTACGACGAGAAGGGCTCGGTCGGCCGCCGCTATGCCCGGCAGGACGAGGCGGGAACTCCCTGGTGCCTGACGATCGACGGCCAGACGCTCGCCGACCAGACGGTCACGCTCCGCGACCGCGACTCGCTCGTGCAGGAGCGGGTGCCGATCGGCGAGGTCGTGGACATGCTCCGCGACAGGCTGTGATGCATCCTGCCATAGCCACCGTGTGCAGCCTCGAGGCTCCGCTGGAGACGGTGCTCGAGGACTACGCGGCGGGGCACGTCGATGCGGTCGATCTCTGGCTCGGCCAGGCCGACGCGTTCCTGAAGACGCACGACGTGGCGGCCCTCCGGGACCGCTTCGCGCGGCACGGGATCGCGCCGCTGGCCGCGAGCTTTCAGGGGGGGCTGCTCACGAGCCAGGGCGACGCGCGGCGCGAGCATTGGAAGACGTTCGAAGGCCGGCTCGGCCTGTGTCGCGAACTCGGCATCCGGGTGCTCGTCATCGCGGGCGACGCCTTCGGGCCCCTCGGGCCGCAGGATCTCGGCCGGCTCTCGGCGAGCCTTGTCGAGGCGGCGAAGCGGGCGGCGGACTCGGGTGTGCGGCTGGCCCTCGAGTTCGACGCCCGGGCGAGTTTCCCGAACAACCTGCAGTCGGCCATCGCGCTGGTGGAGGACGTCGGTTCGCCTGCCCTCGGCGTCTGCCTCGACTGGTTCCACTGGACGGTCGGTCCGAGCAAGCCGCTCGACCTCTGGCTGTTGTCGAAGGAGAATCTCGCCCACGTGCAGGTCTCGGACATCGCCGACGTGCCGCGGGAGATGGCGAGTGACGCCGACCGCATCCTGCCCGGCGAGGGCTCGTCGCCGGTGGACGATCTCGTGCATCGGCTTCGCGACATCGGCTATGCGGGTGCCGTCGCCGTCGAGCTCCACAATCCCGCGCTCTGGCGCGTCCCGCCGCGGCAGTTCGGCGAGATCGCGATGACGTGCCTGCGGAAGGTCCTCGGCCAGGCGGCGATGTGAGGCCGGCCTCCGGCCTCTGCCTCGTGAGACGAATCGCGGCAGGACCTGGAGCGATTCGCACCAGCCGGCGTGGCGGATCGCCCCAGGCGTGCGTCGTCACACAGACGCACGGCTCGACTTTAGAGCTGGAAACACGATCTCCCGCAGTGGTCGTGATTGGCACGGCCTTTGCCTTCCCGGGGGGCGGGTCGCGCGTCGATCGAGGCATGGCAGCCCGCGACGCCGATGGCCGTTTCCACTGGAGGAGATGATGTCGCGGACGAGTACGAGCGGGCGGGTGATGAGCACAGTGCGGGGATTCGAGGTCCTCACCATCATGTCGATGGCGATCGCCGGCCTCTCGTGTCCGCTCGCCCGCGCCAGCACGGAATTCTTCGGCGGCTATTACCAGTTCGGCCCGGCCATGGACGTACCGGGGGCCACCCAGGTCGACGGGAGCGGCAGCCGAGTCATCATCGATCGTGACTTCCTCGCGCTCGAGGCCGGATCGTACATCGTGAGTGACTGGCGACTGCAGTGGGCGTCGGGGGCGAACGGACTGTACGCCAGGCCGTTCCTCGCGACCGGCACGTTCAACGACTACAGCCTGATCTGGGTCGGGCCGCGGTTCACCGTGACGGCGACCTCGTATTCCACCGTCGGGTACCGGCCGTATGACGCGGAAACCGACACGTACACGAATACCCAGACGTTCTCGTTGGCGTCGAACGCCAACGTGTTCGGGGGATTCTTTCAGAATGGCCCGGTCGTCAAGTACGCCTCGGGCGGCAGTAGCGACCAGGGTGTGGGCCTGTCCGAGCCGACCTCCGCCGGGCAGACGTACCAGAACCTCACGAGCACGAACCTCGGCCGGTCCTATGCATTCGAGATCAACATACTCAGGGGCGATCCGCTCCCGGTGACGGTGACCTACTCCGGCTCGGCCCAGGTGCTGACCCTGACGAGCGGCACGAGCGTGACGAGTATCCAGATCACGTCGTCGGGCTACACGTTCCTCGGCAGCGGGTCGAACGGCTTCAACTTCTACGCGGACAACCGGGAAATCACGCTCGGAAGCGGCGTCTCCGCGACGATCGATGCGCCGATCAACTCGCCGTCGGCGGGCCTGTCGCTCACGGGCACCGGCAGTCGCGGCACCCTGCAACTCGGCGGCGCCGTCACCGTGGGAGGCACGACGAACGTCAACGGCCTCCTCCTGAACGTCTCCGGCTCGATCACGACGCTCTCGCTCCTGCTCGACGCCGCCTCGAAACTCGGCGGCACGGGCCAGGTCAACGGGGTAGTGGCGGGCGCGGGCTCCGTGGCGCCGGGTAACTCGCCCGGCATCCTCACGGCCACGCAGGTCGACCCCACGGGCGGCCTCGATTTTGCGTTCGAGTTCGGTGGCACCGCGCCAAACTACGCCAGCGGCACCTCGAGCGTGAACGACGTGCTGCGGCTGACGGGCTCGACGCCGTTCACGGCGGCGTTGACCACCGTGAACACGAAGACGCTGTTCCTGAACTTCACGAAGGAGGCGTTGACGTTCGGCACGGGGACGGCGACGACACTCAAAGGCGGGTTCTACACCGACGTGAACACCGACTTCACGTCGTTCTTGAACAATCAGATCTGGGACAACGGTGGCTTCCAGGTCTACGTGCTGGGCGACGGCCTGGGAACCGACAACTCGTACAACGGTCAGGGCTATTACAACTGGAGAAATCCGGCGATGTTCGGCTGGAACCAGAGCCTGTTCCTCTCGACCACCGCCGAGACGGCCAATTTCGTCGGCGGCAGCGTCGACGGGCGGGTGATGACGCTCGTCGTGGGCGTTCCCGAGCCCTCGACCTACGCGATGGGCCTCGCCGGCGCGGGCTTCCTCGGACTCATGCAGTGGTCGCGGCGCCGGCGGACTGCCGGCTGAGCGGGCGGCTCAACCCGTCGTCTCACGCCGCTCGCGGATCCAGCCTTGGAGCAGCCACATGCCGAGCGGGCCGGCGAGGGTCGTCACGCCCACGATCGCCCAGAGCATGGCGGGGTCACGCGGGCCGTCGGCCGGACAGTAGCTCGCCAGCAGCCAGCCCGACATCGGCGTGACGACGAGTTTCGCCAGGAAGAACGGCAGTTTCGCGAGGCCCACGTAGGTCGCCTCCTGGCCCTGTGGCGCGATCGCCACGTTGTATTCGTACAGCCGCGGCGACCAGAGCGCCTCGCCCACCGTGAGCACGGCGATCATCGCCACCTGCATCTCCAGCGACGAGCCCAGGCAGAGGAGAAAGGGGCTCACGGCCGAGATCGTGGCCCCGAGCAGGAGCACCGGAAAGATCGGCAGCCGGCGGGTGAGCGCTGTCGCCACCGGCACGAGGACGATCACGCCCAGCGAGTTGAGCGACCAGACGGTGCCCACGGGAAACGCGTCGCCCTCGACCCGTGTCACGTACTTCGGCCAGGTGAAGTGCATGTGCTGGAACATGAGCCTCACGAGCGACAAGAGCACGACGAGCAGCATGAATCGCCAGAAGCGCGACTCCGCCATGACGCCGCCGAGGGCCCGGAACGGGTTGGCCTGCGCCGGCCCGGTCGAACCGGCATCACGGCCCAAGTTGCGGCGCACGAACAGCACGATCACCGCGGCGACTGCCGCCGAGGCGAACCCGCAGGCGAGGATGACGGCGTGTGCGGAAATCTCGCGGGTGCCCACAAGCGGCAGGTCGATCGTCCGGGTCACGAGCCTGTCGCCCTCGAGAAACAGTCCGCGGATCCGGTCGATCGGCCAGCCGATCACGGCGCCGGCGAGATTGAAGCTCACGTACCAGAGCGAGAACGCGAAGGTGCGAGTCGTCGGTGTGGCGGCCATGTTGACTGCCACCTGGAGCGCCGGCGACGTCAGCGCGTAGGCCAGCGCGAAGCCTAGCATCCAGGCCACGGCGGCGGCCGGGCTCCCGGCAAGTGACATGCCCAGCCGCGTGGCCGCGGCGACCGCGAACGACGCCACCAGCAGGCGACGCACGCCGAAGCTGTCGGCGAGGGCCCCGGCGAAGAAACTCAACAGCGTGACGAGCAGCGAGAACACCGACGCCCACCAGCCGGCCGCCTCGTCGCCGAGGCCGAAGTCGTCGGACAGCCACAGCGGCAGCGTCTGCAGGAACGAGAAGATGCCGAGGTATTCGAGGAACGTGGCGAGGTAGATGAGCCACAGGTCGCGAGAACCGGGGCCGACGAGCCCGCGGAGTTCCTCGCGGAGCGTGGTTGGTGGCGACGGGGTGTCGGTGGGTTTCATGTCCGGTCGCGGCTCTGCCGGCCTCGCTCGGAAACGCGACTCGTCAACCGATGACCGTGTCGTACACAATATCGCGGGTCCCGGTTGCATGACACCCGAGCCCGTCGGAGCCCTCCCGTGATCATCGGCTGCCCCACCGAGATCAAGACCCGAGAGTGCCGGGTCGGGATCATTCCCGCCTCCGTCCACGAACTCGTCGTCGCGGGCCATCGCGTGCTGGTGCAGGCCGGCGCCGGCGTCGGTTCTGGGATCACCGACGACGACTTCGCCGCCGCCGGCGCGGAGATCGCGGCGACGGCCGCCGACGTGTGGGCCGCGGCCGACATCGTCTGCAAGGTCAAGGAGCCGCTGGCGGCCGAGTTCGCGCTCATGCGCGAGGGGCAGGTCCTCTACACCTACCTCCACCTCGCCGCGGCGGCGGATCTCACGAAAGCCCTCGTCGAGCGGCGGGTGACCGGCATCGCGTACGAGACGATCCAGGTGGGATCCACGCTGCCGCTCCTCAAGCCGATGAGCGAAGTCGCCGGGAAGATGAGCGTGCAGGTCGGGGCCTGGTGCCTCGAGCGGGAGCACGGCGGCAAGGGCATCCTGCTCGGCGGCGTGCCGGGCGTGCCGCGCGGCAAGGTCGTGGTCATCGGCGGCGGTGTGGTCGGCATGAACGCGGCAAAGGTGGCCGTGGGCATGGGGGCCGACGTCACGATCGTCGACAACTCGCTCGAGCGGCTGGAGTATCTCGAGGATGTGTTTCTCGAGCGGCTTCAGACGCTCTATTCCACGAAACACTCGATCGCGGAGCAGGTGCGGACGGCGGACCTCGTGATCGGCGCGGTGCTCGTTGCAGGCGCGCGGGCGCCGCGGCTTGTGCCCCGCGATCTGCTCGCCCAGATGCAGCCGGGCTCGGTGATCGTCGACGTGGCCGTCGACCAGGGGGGCTGCGTGGAGTCGTCGCGGGTGACGACGCACGACGCGCCCACCTTCGTGGTGGATGGCATCGTCCACTACGGCGTGGCCAACATGCCCGGCGCGGTGCCGAGGACGAGCACATTCGCCCTCAATCACGCCACGTTTCCCTATCTCAAGCTTCTCGCCCGCAAGGGCCTGGCCGAGGCCGTGCGGGGCTCCGAGTCGCTTGCCAGGGGCGTCAACACCTTCGCCGGCCACGTCACCTACCAGGCCGTCGCCGAGGCCCACGGCCTGCCGTGGACTCCGCTCGACCGACTGCTGTGACGGGCACGAAGCCCGTCGCGAACGTCCGAGCGAGACGGCACGGACATCCCCCACGCCGGGACAGGCGCGGTGACGCGCGAGGGTCACGTGGGGTCCGTATGACACGACGAGCCCGGCCTGGCGAACGGCGTATAATGAAGGTGGCATTGTGAGACGCTTCGGGGACATCCCATGACCCCCGACACTTCGCTCATCGACGCCGCGGTCGACATCGCCGCCGCGCTCCAGCGGCGGGCGGTGGAGTTGCAGACGCCCGCCGAGCGACGGCAGCAGGCCGAACTCGCGCGGATGCTCGAGAGCCCCGCCGACAAGGCGACGCTCGTCGAACTCACCGACCAGGCCTTCCGGTCTCATGCCGCCGCGCGGACTGCCGAGCAGTTCACCCACATCCTCGACGTCCAGGGCATTCCGCGGTTCTTCGGTCCACGGGATCAGGCGTTGCTGCTCGGCTTCCAGACGTTCGGCGACTGGCTACCGTCGGTGACCGTGCCGCTCGTGAAGGCTCATCTTCGCCACGAGACGGCCAACGTCGTGCTGCCCGCCGAGCGGGAAGTCCTCCACGAACACCTTGCCGCCCGCCGCGCGCAGGGGCTGCGGATGAACCTCAACTTCCTCGGTGAGGCGCTGCTCGGCGAGGACGAGGCCCGGGCGAGGCAGGACACGTATCTTGCGGCGCTCCGCGCGCCCGACGTCGAGGTGGTGTCGGTGAAGATCTCCACGCTCGACTCGCAGATCCTCCCGCTGGCGCGGGAGCATGCCCTGGCGCGACTCTGCGACCGGCTCGAGCCGCTCTATCGGGCCGCGGCGGTGGGCGACTACGTGCTGCCCGACGGCACGCGGTCGCCGCGGTTCCTGTACCTCGACATGGAGGAATACCGCGATCTCGCGCTGACCGCCGAGGCCTTCATGCGGACGCTCGACCGGCCCGGGCTCGAGCGGGTGCGGGCCGGCATCGCACTGCAGGCCTACGTGCCCGACTCGTTCCGGTGGCAGCGGCGGATCACCGACTGGGCCCGCCGGCGGGTGGAGCAGGGGGGCGGACCGGTGACGATCCGGATCGTGAAAGGGGCCAACATGGAGATGGAGCGGATCGACGCGGCGCTCCACGGTTGGCCCCAGGCGCCCTACCGCACGAAGGCCGAGACCGACGCCAACTACAAGCGGATGGTGAATCACGCGCTGCGGCCGGAGCATCTCGTCGCCGTCCACGTGGGCATCGCCTCGCACAACCTGTTCGACGTGGCCTACGGCCTCGTGCTCGCCGCAAGCGTGGGTGCGGGGGATGGCGTGCAGTTCGAGATGCTCGAGGGGATGGCCAACCATCAGCGGCGGGCGCTCGCGGAGCAGACCCGGCAGCTCCTGCTCTATGCCCCAGCCTGCCGCCAGGAGGAGTTTCTCAACGCGATCGGCTACCTCATCCGCCGGCTCGACGAGAACACCGGGCCGGAGAATTTTCTCGGCCACGCCTTCCGCCTCGCCGTCGGCAGCCCCGACTGGGCGCTGCTCGAGCGCGGGTTTCGCGCGGGTTTCGCGACGCCCGTCTCCGACGCCCCGCGGCGGACGCAGGATCGCCGATCGGAGGCGTTCGCGGCCCCGCTGCCGCCGCGGCCCTGGACCGAGTTCGACACCGAGCCCGATACCGACTGGGCGCTCGAGGCCAACACCGCCTGGGCGGCGGCCATCGCGGCCCGCGATCCCGATGCGTTCGCCTCCTGTGAGATCCCCGTCGTGGTCGCGGGCCGCGAGGTCGTCGGGCTCGCGACGCAGCCGTGCCGCGACCCGTCCCGACCCGGGGCGGTGCTCTGCCGCCACGCGGTGGCGACCGATCGGGAGGTGGCCGAGGCTGTCGCCTGCGCGGTGGCCGATCCCGACGGCTGGCGGTCGCTGTCGATCGACCTCCGCGAGGCGACACTCGGCCGGGTGGCCGTCGAACTGCGACGGGCCCGGGCCGACCTCATGCGTTGCGCGCAGCTGTCGGGGGGCAAGCTGCTCTCGGAGTCGGATCCCGAGGTGTCGGAAGCCGTGGACTTCGTGGAGTTCTACCGGGCGACGGCCCGGGCCTTCCGCGACCTGCCGGGCATCGAGGCCCGTGGCGCCGGCGCCATCGTGGTGGTGCCGCCCTGGAATTTTCCGATCGCCATTCCCTGCGGTGGCATCGCCGCGGCGCTCGCCGCGGGCAACACCGTGATCCTCAAGCCCGCGAGCGACACGGTGCCCGTGGCCTGGGAGGTCTGCCAGTGCTTCTGGCGGGCGGGAGTGTCGCGGCGAGTGCTCCAATTCGTGCCCTGCCAGGGATCCGGTGCCGGGGCCGGGCTCGTGGCCCATCCGGACGTGTCGGCCGTGATCCTCACGGGTGGCACGGCGACCGCTCTGGCGATGCTGGCCGCCACCCCCGACCTGCGGTTGGCGGCCGAGACCGGCGGCAAGAACGCCACGATCGTCACGGCGATGAGCGACCGTGATCTCGCGATCAAGCACGTCGTCCAGTCGGCCTTCGGCCACTCGGGGCAGAAGTGCTCGGCCACGTCGCTCCTCATGCTCGAAGGCGAGGTCTACGACGACCCCGATTTCCGGCGCGCCCTGTGCGACGCCGTCCGCAGCCTCCACGTCGATTCCGCCCACGTGCTCCATGCCCGCGTCGGGCCGCTCATCCGGCCGCCTGCAGGGGCACTCGCACGGGCCCTCACCACGCTCGAGCCCGGCGAGGAGTGGGCCGTCGAGCCGCAGTGCGTCGGCGACAATCCGAACCTTTGGTCGCCGGCGGTGAAGTGGGGCGTGCGGCCCGGCAGTTTCACGCACATGACGGAACTGTTCGGGCCAGTGCTCGGGGTGATGCGGTACGAGCGACTCGACGAGGCGATCGCCATCGTGAACGCCACCGGGTATGGCTTGACCAGTGCGATCCACAGCCTCGACGACCGCGAGATCTCGCGCTGGAAGCGGGGTATCCGCGCCGGCAATCTCTACGTGAACCGCGGCACCACCGGGGCCATCGTGCTGCGGCAGCCCTTCGGCGGCATGGGGAAGTCGTCCGTCGGGCCGGGCCTCAAGGCGGGCGGCCCGAATTACGTGGCGGCCTTGATGGACTTCGCGGACGTGTCGGCGGTCGCGCCGCCGCCCGAGCCGATCGAGCACCCGGACCTCGGGGCACTGGCAGCGTGGCTGCCGGAGGACGGTGACGGGCCGCGGATCCGCGCGGCCCTCGCCGGCTACGACCGCGCCTGGCGAGACGAGTTCTCGCGAGAGCATGATCACTTTCGGCTGCTCGGGCAGGACAACGTCCGCCGTTATCTGCCGTTCGCCGCGGTGCGGGTCCGCATCGTGCCCGAGGACTCGTGGTTCGACGTGGTGGCCCGCGTGGCCGCCGCCCGCGTCACGGGCGCCCGCGTGATCGCGTCGTTCGCGGCGGATTGTCCAGCCGGGTGGCGGGAGACGCTCGACGAGTGGACGTTCGCCTGGGCGGCCGGCATCGAACTGCTGGAGGAGTCCGACGAGGCGGTGGCGGCCGGACTCGATCACGGCGACGTGCGGCTCCGCTACGCGGCCCGCGATCGTGTGCCGGCCACGGTTCGCCGTGCCGCCGCGGCATCGGGCACGTGGATCGCCGACGTGCCGGTGGTGTCGGCCGGCCGCATCGAACTGCTCTGGTATGCGCGCGAACAGAGCATTTCGCACGACTACCACCGCTACGGCAACCTCGGCCGCCGCGCGGGCGAGGTGCGCCGCCCGGTGGCGTGACGCGGCTCATACGGCCCCCACTTGATCCTCGCGTAGGCATCTCGTCGGCAGCCGGCCTTTGGGAGCCCAACCGGCTCGGGTCTGCCCGTGCCGTCGAGCCGGCGTTGCTGGCCGAGCGCAGCACGGAGTGCGAAGCGAGGCCAGCATCGAGTGCGCGACGGGCACGAAGCCC
>CAIXGY010000307.1 GCA_903919035.1 uncultured Planctomycetaceae bacterium
CGAATGATCGACAACGATTCAGCCCGGGGGGACGAAAGCCGAAGGAGCCTTGAGATTTTCGCCCCCTGCGATCGTGGCCCAGTCACCGTGGGTCGGGGCGAAAATGTCACAGCAACGGAGGCTTTCGTCCCCCCGGGCGGCGCAACGCGGATCCCGGCACGACACATCACCGAAAGCCCTCCGTGTCGTAGGTCGTGCGGCCGTGCGACTGCACCCGCGAGATCCGTTCGGTGGCGTACAGCCCCGCGAGCACGAATTCGATGCACGACGCCCGCACGGCCGGATCGCCGGCCGCGTTGACCTCGAAGGCCTTCTGCCAGACCGCCGGCACGTCGGCGAGGATCGCCCCATACGCAACGCTCGGCACCGTGTCGCCCACTTCCACCTTCACGCCCTGGCCGAACACCTTCGCAATCTCGTCGAGCCCGTGCTGCTCCACGTACTCCTCGAACACGGTCGCGATCGCCTCGGCCAGCACCGCGTCGAGCACCTGCCGCTCGGTCATCTGGTGGCTGCCCATCAGATCGAGTTCGAGTTTGCCGAGGCTCGACGTGTAGAGGTGGCCCAGGTCGCTGATCCGCGGCACCGCCGGCCGCTCGCCGAGCCGCACGCCCCGGTGGCGGGCGCTGGCCACCATCGTCTCGTAGTTCGCGATCGAGAACCGCGCGCTCACGCCCGACTGCTGATCGATGAACTTGCTCTTCCGGGCCGCGATCGTGATCTGCTCGACGATCTCCTTCATGAACCAGGGCACCGTCACCGGCCACTCGCCCCCGAGGTCGATGCCGGCCTCCTGCTCGACCATGCGGATGCCGAGATCGCGTTCACGGGGATAGTGGGTGTGGATCACCGCCCCGATGCGATCCTTGAGCTGGGGGATCACCTTGCCGGAGCGGTTGTAGGTGGAGGGATTGGCCGAGAACAGGAGCATCACGTCGATGTCGAACTTCACGGGATAGCCCCGGATCTGCACGTCCCGCTCCTCGAGGATGTTGAACATGCCCACCTGGACGAGTTCGTCGAGTTCGGGCAGTTCGTTCATGGCGAAGATGCCGCGGTGCATCCGCGGGATGAGCCCGAGATGCAGTGCCTCCTCGCTCGCCATGCTCGTGCCGCCGGCGAGCTTGGCCGGGTCGATCTCACCGATGATGTCCGCGAATTTCGTGCCCGGCGCCAGGCGTTCGGCATAGCGTTCCTCGCGGGGCCACCAGGCGATGGGCACGTCGGCGGGATCGCGGGAGGCCACGAGCCGCCGCCCCGCCGAGGTGATCGGGGCGAGCGGGTCGTCGTGGAGCGGAATGGCCGGGTCGTCGAGGTAGGGGAGGTGCTCGTCGAGGAACCGCACGAGCAGCCGCATGAGGCGGCTCTTGGCCTGCCCCTTTTCGCCGAGGAACAGCATGTCGTGCCCGGCGAGCAGCGCGATGTCGATCTCGGGAATGACCGTGTCGTCGTAGCCGACGATGCCCGGAAAGAGCTCCGCGCCGTCCCGGATCATCCGCAGGAAGTTCTCCCGCACCTCGTCCTTGACGGTGCGGCTCCGCCAGCCGGCGGCCTTCAGTTCCGCGAGCGTCGCGGGCAGTCGTGTCCGTTCCATGGGGCCCTCGTGGAGAGACCACGGATTGTAGGCGCGCCGCACGAGCCGGTCCCGCCAAACGCCGTCCCGCCGCCGCGGCTCAATAGGCACCGGCGGCGGGGCGGCCGTCGAGGATCGCGGCGGCGTCGCCCACGCCGAGCCGCGTGCAGCCCATGTCGAGGTAGGCCACCGCCTCGTCCCAGGAGCGGATGCCTCCCGACGCCTTCACCTGCAGGCGGCCGGCGACCGCGTCGAGCATGATCCGCACCGCCTCGGGCGTGGCCCCCGTCGGGCCGCCCGACTTCACACCAAAACCGGTCGAGGTCTTCACGAAGTCGGCGCCGGCTTCCTCGGCCAGCCGGCAGGCCGTCGCGATCTCCGCGGGCGTGAGGTAGCACGTCTCGAGGATCACCTTCACGAGCACGCCCCTGGGCTTCGCCTCGGCCACCACCGCCGCGATGTCGGCGCGGACCGTCCGCTCGTCGCCCGACTTGAGCGCACCCACGTTGATCACCATGTCGAGCTCACGGGCCCCGGCGTCGATGGCCAGCCGCGATTCGAGGGCCTTCACCGCCGCCGGGCACGCGCCGTGCGGAAACCCGACCACGCTGGCCACCACGACGGGACTGCCCGCCACGAGTCCCATGGCCGCCGCCACGTCGACCGACCGCACGCAGATGCATCCCACCCCGCGGGCCACGCACATCGCGGCATGTGCCGCCAGGTCGGCGGCCGTGTAGTCGGGCTTGAGCACGGCGTGATCGAGGGTCTTCGCCACGTCGGCGACGGTGCGGGCGGGCATTGTCATGGTCTCCAGGGCTCGAGGGTTCTGAGGTTTCCGAGGCTTTACGCCCTCACCGATCCACGGTCCGGGGCTCGCGAGCCTCCATGCTCCGCGTCACGCGGCTCCAACGGGATCCATCGCCAGGCGTTCGAGGATTTCGGCCGCATGATCGGCCGAATGGTCGTGCGCGAACCAGGTCCTCCGGGGCCAGAATCGGCTCGACGCGTCGTGGGCGACCAGATCGTCGCGCACCTCCTGGATCGCGCGCACGATCCGGTCCGATGTCACGGGCTCGGAACTTCGGTCGCCGAAATGCACGGCGGTACCAGCCTCCACGTTGGCCTGCGTGACCGGGCCGAACCACCCGAAGCCGCTGCCGATGGCCGGCCGGCCATTGTAGAGGGCCTCCATGCAGCTGTAGCCGCCGGCGACCACGACGTCGGCGCGTTCGATCCATGTCAGCGGGTCGGCCGTCTCACCGACCACGTCGACGACGGTGGCCCCACAGGCGTCGTTCGCAGCGCGGGCGGCGCTGGCGACGGCCTGCAGCCTGCCACCGCCTCCGACGACCGAGACCGTAACTTCGGGCATCGACGCCCGTAGACGCGGCACCGCGGCGACGAGCGCCAGGGCCGACTCGGTTTTCTGCGTGCTCAACCGGCCGAGGTGCACCACGTGGCCACCCCGCGCGGGCCGGCCGGCGAGCGGCCGGGTGCGGATCGGCCGCGGCGCGAGGCACACCCGCTCGGGAGGCACGCCGCCGGCCAGCACCCGGTCGCGAATCGGCCCCTCCATCGACAGCATCGCCGAATACCGCCGGTAGTCTTCGGGACGATCGTGCGGCCGCGGCGGATCGTGGAGCACGCAGATGCACGGCACGCCGTGGCGTCGGCTGAGCGCCACCGCGGCATGACGCACCCGGGCCCGGTTGCCGCAGATGAAGGCGTCGGGCGGATGGTGGCGCAGGAACCAGGCGATCTGCGGCAGGTTGAAGGGCCAGCAGAGCGTCGGCACGAGCGCGGCGCCCACGGCGGCAAATGACTTGGACAACGGGCCTGGCCACGCCGCGAGCGTGAACCGGTGGCCGCGGCGCACCAGCGCCTCGGCCACGAGCAGCAAGTAGGTCGTGCCACCGGAGACGGTCGCGCTCCGCTCGACCACCACGAAATGCATCTGCCGATCTCGCGCGGCCGGACGTCGGCACACCGGCGGGGTGCCCCGAGGTCGACAGAATAGTCCGGAGGACTCCATCCTGGCCAGATTCGTGGCGGCGGTCGGCACCGGCCGGTGCGACTGCTCGGTCAGCCGCCTGCCAGACGCCGCAACGCCGCGATCCCGCGGTCGAGCGTGTGGTCGGTGACGGTGTAGGCGATGCGGAAGTGGGTGTCGGCCGCGCCGAACACGCTCCCCGGCACGACGATGAGCTGCTCCTCGGCGGCCGCCCGCTCGGCGAACGCCTTCCCGGAGCCGCCGGGCGCCTGCGGGTAGAGGTAGAAGGCGCCTCCCGGCTGCACGAACTCGTAGTGGTCGCGGATCCCCGCCATGAGCGTGTCGCGCTTGCGGCGACACTCGGCGAGCGGAGCGTCCATCGGTGCGTCGAGCGCGGCGACGGCCGCCCACTGGCCGACCTGCGGGGCGCAGACGAACGTGTATTGCTGGAGCATCGTGCAGGCGTCGATCACCGCCCGCGGCCCGTGGATCCAGCCCACCCGCCAGCCGGTCATCGCGTGCGACTTCGAGAAGCCGTCGATCACGACCACGCGGTCGGAATGGAGGGCGGGCGAGGCGAACGGGGCGTCGTAGCAGAAGGAGCGGTAGAGTTCGTCGCTGACCAGCGTGATGCCGTGACGGTCGGCAAGCAGGGCCAGGTCGCGGACGGTGGCCGCATCGGCCACGAAGCCGGTCGGGTTCGAAGGCGTGTTGAGCAGGATCGCGCGGGTCGCGGGCGTGAGGGCGCCGGCCACGCGATCCACGTCGATGCGAAACGACGGCGAGGTGTCGAGCGCCACCACCTTCGCCCCCAGGAACTCGACGAGCGGCCGATACATGACGAACGCGGGCTCGAAGACGATCACCTCGTCCCCAGGATCGAGCAGGGCCATGAGGGCGAGCACGAGCGCCCCGCTCGACCCGCTCGTCACGCACAGACGCCGGTCGGGCTGACCGGTCTCGCGGCGGGCCCGCCCCTCCAGTTTCTCACGGAGTTCGGGGATGCCCTGCGTGGGCGTGTAGCCGTTCCGACCGGCGTCGATGGCCGCCTTCGCGGCCGCGCGGGCCCCCTCCGGCATCGCGAAGTCGGGCTGGCCGATCGCGAGGTTGATCGGGTCGGAGAGCCGGGCCGCGAGGTCGAACGCCTTGCGGATGCCTGAGGAATCAAACGCCCCGGCCCGGCGGGAGACCGGGCCCCGTGTCGCAGTCATGGAGGGATTCAGCCGGCGTCCTTGAAGAGCTTCTCCAACTCTTCCGACAGCTTCGGCCCCCGCGCGTTCAGCGTGATCACGTTGCCGTCACGACCGATGAGGATCAGTTGCGGGATGCCCCGGATCCCGTAGAAGGTCGCCAAGGCGTTGCCGCCGTCCTCGGACTTGTCGAACAGGATCGGCCAGGGGATCTCCTCGGTCTGGACGAACTTCACGAGCGCGTCCCGATCGTCGTCGAGGCTGACACCCACGACCTCGAAGCCCTTCGCCCGATACTTCTCGTACTCCTGCTTCATGTTCGGAATCTCGGCCCGGCAGGGGCCGCACCAGGTCGCCCAGAAATCGACGAGCACCACCTTGCCGGCGAGCGACTTCTGATCGAAGGGCGTGCCGTCGAGCAGCGTGCCCTTGATCTCCATGGGCTTGCCCGGCAGCGAAAGCCGCCGCAGGGTGCCGGCGAAGCCGTCCGCCAACCGCTGGATCTGCGGATTGGTGCTCTTCGCGAACAGCGGCCCGAGCGCCTCGAAGGCCTGCACCGCGAACGGCTCGCCTTCGGGCACGTTCTCGAAGAAGCCCGCGAACTGCATGGCCAGGCCCGCCGTCTGCGCGTCGTCGGGGTCGGCGGCCACCAGGCCGGTCACCTCGCGGATGAGTTCGGGGGCTCCGGCGAGCGAACCCGATGAAAACAACTCTTGCGCCTTCGACACGAAGAGCATCCGCTTCGCCTCCTTGGCGAGTTCCACGTTCGCGCCGCCCACCAGGGTGGCCGCATAGGCGGCCATGTCTTTCATGGCCTGCTCGTCGCCCAAGCGGCCCAGCATCGTCAGGCTCTCGAGCTTGAGCTTCGCCGCTTCCGTGTGAAAGCCGTCGTCAGGCTTCGTCTGGGCCAGGATCTTGTCGGCGGCCTGGACCGTGGCGGCGGCCACGGCCTGCATGTACGTCATCATCTCCTGCCGTGAGCCAGGCGGGGCCTTCGGCGGAAGCAGGCCCTTCACGAAGGTCAGCAACTCCTCCGGTGTGCCGTCCGGCACCGGAGGCACGGTCAACGCCGCGGCGGGCGTCGCCGGTTCGGCCTCGGTCGCGGCAGGCTGGGCCCGGGCGACCGGCGTTCCGACTGCAACACACGACAGAATCACGGCGAGAACGGCGAGTTGGCGACCAAACCGGAACGGGCACAGGAGCATGGCGGACCTCGCGGGGGCGAAACACGGCGGTGACGATCGCGGGATCGTACCCGCGGGACCGGCGCAGCCGCAACAACGTGCTACCGCACGGTCGTCCGGAAGCGGACGAATCCGCTGGCACCGGCGGGCAAGGTCTCCCGGAGCCGCCACGTGAGCACCGTGGAGCCGTCGTCGCCGGACTCGGTCGTGAAATCGGCCGGCACGCTCGCGGCGGCCGACCCTTCGACGAACGACAGCCGCTCTGGCAGCGCGTCGGCCAGCACGATGCCAGTGAGCGGACGGTCTCCGGAGTTGAGCATCACGATCGTGAAGTCGAGTTCCTCACCCTGCCGCGCGGTGTCACTGCCGGCCCGCTTGCAGAGCGTGAGCTCGGCCCGCCCCGGCTCCTCGAACCGGAGCGTGGCGGTGCCCCGGTCGGCCGCCACGATCTCGGCGGAGCGGCCATCGACGAGCACGTTGGCGGCCTTCACGCACGTCCAGGCGATCGGCACGTCGAAGCCCACCGCCACGACCGGCCGCTGCGCCCGCCGCGCGAGCTCCGGCTGGAGTTCGGCGATCCGCGCCGCCGGCTGCACGAGCCCCAGATCCTCGTGGGGCAGGTGGCCCTGATCGACGGCGAGCGGACCCAGCCGCTCCTCGATCGCGACGCCCGGCAGCGCTTTTCGCGCGGCCTCCGGTTGCAGGGCCTGCGCCCGCTGCACGACCGGCAGCCGCAGCGCCTCCTCGTCGGGATGCTCGTCGCGGGCGAGCCCCCGCGGTCCCTGCGGAACCGCGTCCTCGAAGGGTCGCACGACCTCGCGCACCGCAGCGAACCGTGGCGCGTAGACGCAGGCGCAGTTCGAGGCGACGATCCGCACCTCGTCGGCGTCGGGGCCGGCGTCGGCTGCGCGGTAGCGGGCCACGGTGTCGCCGGCCGTGAGCTGTTTCAACCCCGCGGCTCCGACGGCCTTCGCCGGCGCGCCGCCGTCGCCGCCATCACACACGAGGCAGGGGGTCGCGAGCGGGATCGCACGGGGCAGGCACACGGCCGGCGCGCACGCGACGCCCGGCCGACACGTGGGGCATGCAGGCGATCCGCGATCCATGGGCTTCGGGCCGCGACACTCGGCACACTCACCACCCACGCGGGGCAGGGGAGGGGAGGGCGCCTCGAGCCCGACGCGCACCACGCCGGGCTCGGCCGCCCACGCCCGTCGGCACGGCGCGAGAACCAACGCCGCCAGCGCGATCGCGAGGATCCGCAGCCAACGCAAGGACGGCAGGGGCCGCCGCACGCGGTTCATGGCACGGCGTCCGCGGAGGGAAGTCGGTTGCCGACGACCACCTCGACCATCGGTTCGCCGAGCGTGCGGGCGACATCGAGGGCGTCGTCGCCCGGCCGCACGTCGAACCAACCGGCCGGCACCACGTCGGGGCGATCCGAATCACAGGCCAGGTAGACGACGCGCCGGACGTGAGCGCCATCGAGGGCGGCCCGCAGGTCGTCTTCGTCGATCACGACCTCGACCGGAAACCGCCATGCCATGCCGGGCGGGACGTCGAGTTTCGCCAGCGGCCTGATCGACGGAAACAGTTCGACGCCGTCGGCCCCCGGGATGCCACCAACGCGCAGGCGGTACGCCTGCCCCACCTCGAGCGCCAGGCGGAGCGGGCCGGGCTGCAACGGTGACCAACCCGCGGCCGTTTCGATCGCGAGCATGGTGCCCTCGGGCCCACGGATCTCGACGGGCTGGGCGCTCCCGGGGAGCACCGATTCCGGACGGGGACCGGGCTGTGGCCGCCGCTGGAAGCCAATCGCTCCCGGTGGCGGAAAATCGGCGAATGTCTCCGCCGCATCTCGTCCGGCAGCCTGATGGGATGATCCCATCGAGGTCGCCACGACGAGGACGGCGGTCGCCAGCAGCCAGCGCACGGGCCGCAGCGCGGTCCCGGTCCGGAAAAGGTGTGACGTGCTCCTGAGGGTGGTGGACTGGTATGCCATGACTGACGAACGGCCGGGGGACGGTGCTGTCGGACGACGACGCCTGACGGCATGCGTCACTCGAGCCCGTCGGGTGGACACGCCATGCCTCCGCCGATCATCAGACCGGGACCGAGCGCGTCGGGATCCGGCCCACCGTTGTCGATGAAGCGGGTTCGGTCCTCGGGCGGCTGATGCAGCTTGACGTGGGGCACGTCCTGCCGCTCGGCGACGTAGGCGTGGCGGGCCGGCTTCGGATAACTCAGGCCCGGAGACTGCTGCACGTGCAGGCCGAGGCGGCGCGACGGCGGCGGCAGATGGACCTTCGTGTGGTTGGTGATCGAGTGCCTCTGCAGGCCGGCGGGGATGCCGAGCGGCACGTGGGCCGGGCCAGGCAGGCCGATCGGCGTGCCGACATGGGGCATGCCGTATTGCGGCGCGGTCATGCCGGCGAGGAACGCGGGCGGCAACTGCGAAGGATCGCCGCCGCAGGGCATGCCGAGCGGCGCGGCCACGCCACAGGGTGTCGCGGCGCCCGGGCCGCCACCGCCGCTCGACGCCAGCGGCACGCCCGCGGCCCCGGCCCCGTCGGCGCCCTGGGACTGCAGATCCTTGTTGCCGATGCGGATGATCGCGAGGATCGAGCCCCGCCGGTCGGCCTCGACCACCGGGTCGACCCCTGGATCGAGCCGGGTGCTCACGAGCGTCTCCACGCCCGCGACCGCGAGTTCCTGATACTCGGCGTCGGGAAGGTAGACGACCTTCGTCACGAAGTTGCCCGTCGTCACCTGGTCGAGATCCTCGTCGGTGAGCTGGAACGGGATCGCGTTGTGGGCGAGATAGGCCGCCGTCCGCGGCGTGACCGGCGCCACTTCGAGCGACGGATACAACTCGATACCCTCGCGGCCCGCGAGGTCGGTGATCTTGAGACGGTAGATCGCGCCCTGGGGAAAGTCATAGCGGCCCGGCGCCACGAGTGGCGTCGAGTCGAACGCACCGGTCATCCCGACATCCCACCGCACCTGCATCCCATCCGGCCCGATGAAGCCGATCTGCGACGTGGGAGCGGAGGCGAACGCGCCGCCGACACCGCCGCCGACACCCCCCGCCAGCTCGACGCCCGATGCTTCGAGGGCGGCCTCGTAGGATGCCGGCGCGATGATGCCGGGGCCGGGACCTTCCACTCCGGGGCCGGGGTGATGCAGCATTGCGGCCGGAGGCAGGACGTTGGTGTGCGGCGTGGCGGTCGGCCGCAGTTGCGCGAGCGTGGTGAAGGGGGAGTTGGCCGGCAGATGGCAGCCGGCGAGCGTCATCGCGAAGGAGGCTCCGACCAAGCCGGTCATGCGTCGAATGGGCATCGATTCTCCTCCGAGCCGCAGGCCTGTCCGTCCGTCGTCGGCGGGTTCGTCGCCGATGCAGCCCGATCCGACGTGGGCCCAGCGGGGCCGGATCCCTACACTCGGCCTCCGGCCGGGCTGGTCGCGCGGTCGTGAGACTCGGGTTGCCGGGAAATCTTCGACCCTCCGCAGCCGGATTCTTTGGCAAAATCCTCAAACTCTTCCGGACCTCGATGGCGGGCGCGTTCGCCAGATTGACCCGTTTCCGCAGCCACCGGCCTCGGGCCGCGGGGTGGCTCGTCGGCTGGGGCGGCGTGGCGGTCTGCGTGGTCGCGATCGCGGACCCACCGGCCCCGCCCCCGGCGGCGAGCGTGTACCGTCGGCGGATGCCGCCGGCGGCGGCGCA
>CAIXGY010000308.1 GCA_903919035.1 uncultured Planctomycetaceae bacterium
CAGCCGCCGGCCACCGCGGCCGCACCGGTCGATCTCGTGGCGCTGCGAGCCGCCGTCAACGAAAAGAACCTGCAGTTCTTCTACGACCATCGCGCGGTCAACGGCTGCTACATCTACGGCGGTCGCAAGAACCCCTACGGCACGGTGAACTTCCCCGCGGAGATGAAGAAGCTCCGTGCCATGACGGCCGTGCGGGATCGGCGCGTATGGGATGTCGCCCAGGGCAAGGCGGTTCCCGCGACGATCGACGACTCCGGAACCGGCGAGATGCCGCCGATCGCGTCCAACGTCAAGGCCCCGCCTCCGGCGCTTTCGGCCCAACAGTCGCTGGAGAAGATGCAGGTCGAAGAGGGCTATGAAGTCAACCTGTTCGCATCCGAGGCGGAGTTTCCCAACCTGGCGAATCCAGTGCAGATGGCCTTCGACGCCCGCGGCCGGCTCTGGATCGCGACGATGCCCGGCTACCCGCAGGTCTTCCCGGGTGTGCCGGTCGACGACAAGATCCTCGTCTACGAAGACACCGATGGCGACGGGCGGGCCGACAAGGAAACCGTCTTCGCCGACGGCCTGCACCTGCCCACGGGCCTGGAGTTGGGCGACGGCGGCTGCTACGTGGCCCAGGAGCCCAACCTCGTCTTCCTGAAAGACACCGACGGCGACGACCGCGCCGATGTCCGCGAGATCGTGCTCGACGGCTTCGACTCGGCCGACTCCCACCACGCCATCGGCGCCTTCGCCAGCGACCCGGGCGGCGGCCTGCTCATGATGGAGGGCACGTTCCACCACACGGCGGTGGAGACGATCCGCGGACCGCGGCGCTGCTCGAACGCGGGCATCTTCCGCTACGACCGCCGCCGGGAACAATTCGACGTGTTCGTCTCGTATCCCTTCGCCAATCCGTGGGGCCAGACGTTCGATCGCTGGGGGCAGTATTTCGCCGCCGACGCCTCCAACGGCGCCAACTATTTCGGCACTCCGTTCACGGGCGACATCGATTACCCCCACAAGCACGGCACCCTGAAGCAGTTTCTCCAGAAGCAGTGGCGGCCCACGACGGCCTGCGAGTTCGTCAGCAGCCGGCAGTTTCCCGACGACGCCCAGGGCAACTACCTGCTCAACAACTGCATCGGCTTCCAGGGCGTGCTTCAGTACGCGGTCCGCGAGGACGGCTCCGGCTTCGCCGCCGAGCCGGTCGATCCGCTGCTCAAGTCCGACGACCCCAACTTCCGGCCGGCCGACATGGAGTTCGGCCCCGACGGCTGTCTCTATCTCGTGGATTGGTACAACCCGCTCATCGGCCACATGCAGCATTCGCTCCGCGATCCGAATCGCGACCACGCCCACGGACGCATCTGGCGGGTGAAGGCGAAGAATCGGCCGCTGCTCACGCCGCCGGCGATCGCCGGTGCGCCGGCGGCCGCGGTGCTCGACGTGCTCCGGACATACGAAGACCGCGCCCGCTACCGCGCCCGCGCGGAGTTGCGGGCCAGGCCCGTCGCCGAGGTGATTCCCGCCGTCGAGGGCTGGGTCGCCGGCCTCGATGCGTCGGATCCCGACCTCCAGCACCACCTCGTCGAGGCGCTGTGGGTGTATCAGGCACAGGACGTCGTCAACGAGCCCCTGCTCGACCGAGTGCTCGCGTCGCCGGAGCCGCGGGCACGGGCCGCCGCGACCCGAGTGCTTTCGTTTTGGCGCGACTGGGTGAGCGATCCGCTCGGCCGACTGCGGCGTCTCGTGGGCGACGAGCACCCGCGGGTGCGCCTCGAGGCGGTGCGCGCCCTGAGCTTCTTCGCCGACCAGGAGGCGATCAACATCGCGATCGAGTCGCTCGTCATGCCGCAGGACGACTACCTCTCCTACACGTTCCGGGAGACGATGCAGACGCTTTCGCGCCGCGTGCCGGCGGCGGTGGCCGGCGGGGCGTCAGGGTCGGCCCGCCCGCTCGTGGCACTGCTCGAAAGCGGCCGGCTGCCCGAGAAACGCACCGCCGACGCGGTGGACATGCTGCTGCAACGCGGCGGCCCCGAGGAACTGTCCTGGCTGTTCGCCGAGTTCGTCGCGCCGCGGAAGATCCCGGCCGCGCAGCGGTCGGTCATCGCCGCGGGACTCGTCCGCAGTGCGGTCGAACGAGGCGTCAAACCGGCGGAGGGCCGCGAAGCGCTCGGAGCGTTGCTCCAGCATCCCGATTCCGGGCTCCAGGAGCAGGCCGTGTCGATCGCGGCCGCCTGGCGGGAGACGTCGGTGACCCCGGTCCTTCAGAACATCGCCACGGGCGACCGGGCGGGGGAAAAACTCCGCCGGCAGGCGATCACCGCGCTGGCGACGCTCGGCACGCCCGAGGCGAAGGCCACGCTCGAATCGCTGTGCGCCGCCGATCAGCCGCCGCCCCTGCGGCTGGCAGCCATCGCCGCGCTGGCCAGGATCGACGCCGCCTCGGCCGCAGCCCGTGCGACCGAGGTGCTCGTCGCGCCGGGCGTTGCGAGCGACGCCCTGCCCACCGGAATGATCGACGCCATCCTCGAACGTCGGGATGGCCCGGCAGCGCTCGCCACGGCGCTCGCGGCCCGGCCGCCGTCGGCCGACGTGGCGAAGATGTTCCTGCGCCACCTCTACGCCACGGGACGCACCGAGCCGGCCATCGCCGACGCGCTCACGAAGGCCGCCGGCATCTCGGCCAATCCGCCGCCGCCCTCGCAGGAGGAGATCGTGCAGCTCGCCACCGAGGTGGTCGCGAAGGGGGATGCGGTCCGGGGCGAGACGATCTTCCGGCGGTCCGACATCGCGTGCATGAAGTGCCACGCCATCGCGAAGGCGGGGGGCAACATCGGGCCGGAATTGTCGGCCGTGGGCTCCATCTCGCCGCCGGAATACATCGTGGCGTCGATCCTCGAGCCCGATGCGTCCATCAAGGAGGCCTACGTCACCCGCAGCGTGATCACCGATTCGGGCTCGGTGCACACCGGCATCCTCGTCGATCGCGACGAACTGCGGCTGCGACTCCGCGACGCGACGGGCACGCTGATCACGATTCCCGTGGCCGACATCGACGAGGAGGTCGAAGGGCGGTCGCTCATGCCCAAGGGCCTGACGACGTTCCTCACCCACCAGG
Source organism: uncultured Planctomycetaceae bacterium (assembly GCA_903919035.1). GTDB lineage: Bacteria > Planctomycetota > Planctomycetia > Pirellulales > UBA1268 > QWPN01. The sequence continues at coordinate 3,110 of CAIXGY010000308.1, forward strand.
AGTTCCTGGACCTCGCCCGGTTCGTGTCGGAACTCGGCAAGCCCGGCCCCTACGCGATTCGGTCGACGCCCACGATCCAGCGCTGGCAGGTGCTCGAGAACCCGCCGACCGACCTGGCCACGGCGAACGCCGACACGCCGCCCGACGATGAATCATTCAAGCGCAGGCTTCTCAACGCGAAGAATCTCCGGTGGCAGACCGTCTACGCCAAGACCGCCGGCGGGCTGCCGCTCGACGAACTGGTCGCACCCGGCCGGGAGAGACCGCGAGTGTTCTGGCTTCGGGGCGAGATCGTGGTCGATGCCGACGGCCCGGTCGATCTGGACATCTCCGTGCCGGAGGGCTCGACCGCGTGGCTCGGGGACCGTCGGATCGACCTGGCACGCGCGTCCGCCGTCCAGTGCGGCAAAGGCACCAATCGGCTCACGCTCCGCGTGCCCGCGGCAGCCGGTGGCGGGCAGGAGGTGCGGGTCGAGGTCCGAAAGACCAAGGGATCGCCCCGCCGCGTCGACGTGGTCGGCGGGCCGTGAGGGCGAGGCATTCGGCGCCAGTGCGGGTCAGCGTGAGCGCCGGGGGCTCGCGATGCCCTCGGTCGCAAACCCCGCCGCATTGGCCACCTGCCAGATGACGAGCGCCGCCACGACCTGGGCCCGCCGGCAGATGCCGCCCTGATCCGCCAGCCGCGCGGCGACCCGCCGCAGCAGGCTGCGATGAAATCCCAGGTCTTTCTGCATGGTGCCAGAGCCCCGCTGGTGGCGCATGGCGTGGTAGATCTTCGCGCCGCGTCCATAGCGGAGATGGAGGCCCACGAACTGCCGGAGCGTCTGCGAGTGCCGGTGCTCGATGCGGGCCTCCGGCCGCCACACGATCGGCCAGCCGGCCATCCGCCAGCGGTCGCAAAACTCCCGATCCTCCGCACCGGCCCGGGGAAAGGCGGCATCGAATCCGCCCATCGCCTGGAACCGCTCCCGCTGACAGAGCATGTTGTTGCTCGTGAGAAAGTAGGCGTCGTCGGGATCGGAGTTGAAGTGCTCATACACCATGTCCACGATCAGCTGGCTCGTGGAGGCGAATAACTCGTCCTCCAGGCCATTGACGGTCGTGCCGCCGACCAGCGCGTCGGGCCGCGCCCGTGCGGCCTGCACGAGCGTCTCGAGCCAGGCGGGCTCCGGCAGGCAATCGTCGTCGGTGAACGCGATGAACTCGCCTCGCGCCTCGCGCACGCCCCTGTTCCGCGCCGCCGCCGGCCCGGCGTTGTCCTGGCGGATCACCCGCCACCCCGGCCTGCCCGTGCCCACCGCGGCGGCGACGGCCTGGGCATCGGGAGTGCCGTCGTCGATCACGAGCACTTCCCAGGGCGCGGCGAGGGTCTGCCGGGCCAGCGACTCCAGACACTCCCGCAGGCGCCGCGGACGGTCGTAGGTGGGCACGACGACGGAGGCGACGAGGCCGCTCACGAGCGGCCTCGTCGTGATATCGACGCATCGCGCAGGCGGCCCCGCGACCCGTCCTCTGCAAACGCTCGGAAGTGCCGGTTGTCTTGCCGAACCACGATCATTCCCACTAGCTCCACAACCGCCGCCGTGGCATCCGCCAAGCGATCCCCACCGTCGATGGCACACGCATCGGGGCGAACGACCGTTCTTGCAGAATGCTACCCGATTCACGATTTCGATCCGCTCCCTGGACCACTGCCCGGCCGCAGTGCGGATGGAGTGTTGGCCGGGCGCGGCGACGGGGTCGGTCTCACGTCCCTCCTCAAAATCTCGGGGATGGTGCATAACACGGCCAGGTTTTGTCGGGCCGCCGGCCTGTCCGGCATGGGGCCAGCGGGAATCGGCCATGAGCAACCACCGCACGGGCATCGTCGTCCCGCACACGCACTGGGACAGGGCCTGGTATCTGCCGTTCCAGGCCTACCGGCTGCGGCTGGTGGAGATGATGGCCGGATTACTCGACCTGCTCGAATCGGGCGGCCTCCCCAACTTCGTCCTCGACGGCCAGACGGTGGTTCTCGAGGATCACCTCGCGATTCGTCCCCACGATCGGCCGCGGATCACCGCGCTCGTCGAGTCGGGCAGGCTCGCGTTGGGCCCGTGGTACACGATGCCGGATTGCTTCCTGGCTCGTCCCGAATCGCTCATCCGCAACCTCCAGCGCGGCCTGGCCATGGCCTCCGCCCACGGCGGCGCGTCGCGGGTCGGGTACGTGCCCGACTCCTTCGGGCACTGCGCCCAACTGCCGCAGATTCTCGCCGGCTTCGGCATAGATTCCTTCCTGTTCATGCGCGGGATGCCGGAAGACCTGCGAGATCGCCACGGCGACGTGTTCGCATGGCGCGCGCCGGAGGGCTCCGAGGTGCTGGCCACGTTCCTGCGCGAGGGATATTTCCCGTTGGGGGCCCTGGGTCAGGAGAGCTTTCACGGTCGCTACGACGGCCTGCCCGCCAGCCCTGCCCTCGCACGGGAACGCGTCGGCCAGGCGCTCGCGCGGATCCTGCCGTTCCACACGCATCAGGTCGTGGTCTTGCCGGCGGGCGGAGATCATCTCCCGGCACGCGGCGACCTCGCGCCGCTGATCGACCTGCTGAATGCCACATCGACGGACATCCGGCTCCGCTGTGGCGCGTTCGAAGACTACGTGACGGAACTACGGGCGTCAGCCGCACGCGCCACACCACCCGTCTACTGCGGTGACCTGCTCGGCCAGGCCGATCATCCGCTCCTGCGGAACGTGCTCTCCTCGAGGGTCGACCTCAAGATTCTGAATCACCGCGCGCAGTCCCTGCTGACCCGCGTGGCCGAACCCTTGGCGGCCTGGGCCGGCGTCAACGGACTGCCGGGCATCGAGCCAGGGCTGCTCCAAGCGGCGTGGGACGCACTGCTGAAGAACCAGGCCCACGACGACATCTGCGGCTGCAGCGTGGACGACGTGCATCTCGATGACGTCCAGCGGTTTCATGAAGTCCTCGCGCTGGGGCGGGAGATCGTCAACCGGCAGATCGAGTGTCTCGTGCAGCACCGCCTGCCGGCGGCGGACGACCCGCGTACGGCCCGCGTGTTCGCCTTCAATCCGCACCCGTGGCCCGTCGCGGTGTCCGCGACCGTGGCCATTCTCCTGCCCGACGACGGAGGCGAATTCTCCGCCCCGTCCCCGGCCCGTCGGCTTCACGCGGTCGACGCCGCCGGCGCGGACCTTCCCGTCCAGGTCCTCTCCACGTCGTGCAAGGCGCTTCGCAATCGGTATCTGGAGACGACCTGGGGTCGGGCCTACGAGGCACGGGCCACGTTCAGCCTGCCGCCGCTGGGCTTCGAGGTGTTCACCTTCCGGGAAGCGGCCGAGCCCGTCCGACTCGCCCGGAACGAACACCCTGAGCCGCCACCGCATTCGCTCGTCGATGCGATGCACTTCGAACTCGATGCCGACATCGGCGACGGCTATTCGCACGGCCCGTGCCCCGAGGTGCCCGTGCAGCGGGCGCGGCTCGTGTCCGCGCGGGCCGACGGCCACGTGGCGGACGTCTTTCACCTGACGTACGAAATCCAGGGCCACACGTCGATTCGACGCGACGATCTCGCCAGCAAGCCCGTGGGCGACTGCCTGGGGCCGCTGGCGACGATGCCGATCTCCGTGCGTGCGGAGCGCCGGCCACCGGCTGGCGGCGCACGACGCGACGCTCAGGCGGCGACTCGGGCCGCGAGCGCCTGGGACGTGTCGGTCTCCTACACGAACGTGTTTTCCGACAGCCGCCTGCGGGTGGTGGTCGATCCGCAGGCCCTCGTCAATGCCTCCGGGCTGGGAGCGTGTCCTGACGTGATCGTGGACGGACAAGCGCAGTGGTGCAGGGTCGCCGCGCGGCCGGCAGTCCACGACCTGTGGGAGGGCCCGCTCGCCGCACCCACCTACCCCGGCGAGAAACCCTATCCGGTGCATCACACCAATGATGGCCTCGTCTGGGCGGGCGCCTCGGGCAGCGCGTTCTGTGGCGGCGGCGGCCTGCACGAGTTCGAGCTGGTCGCATCCCCCCGGTCGGCGGTGCCGGCCGCGGCGCTCACGCTGCACCGCGCCGTCGGGTTTCTGTCGGTGCGCGGCGGGCGGATCCGATCGTGTCAGGCTGGCCCGCAGCGACCGACGCCCGACGCTCAACTGCTGAAGCGACTTGACCATCATCTCGTGGTGGGCCATGCGGCGGGCGTCGTTGAAGCCATGCGGGCGCTGAAGGAAGCCCTGCATCCCTGCTGGATCCAGGAGTGCCCGGTGGTGCCCGCCATGTCGGCCGCTCGGCACGAGCCACCCAAGGGCTCGATGCTCGACGTCGGTGACACCCCCCTCGAGTTGATGTGCTTGAAACCGGCGCGTGACAAGGGTCTGATCGTGCGGTTGGTGAATCCGACGGCAGAAGAAGTCGCGGTCGGGCTGCGGCTCCCCGGCTTGCCCGACAACCCGTTCACGGCCTCGCGCGTGCAGCTCGACGAGACGACGATGATCTCCGGGTGCCGCCTCGGCAGCCGGGAGCGGCTCGACGTGACGTTCAAGCCTTACGAAATCCAGACGTGGAAGATCGAACCATGTTGAGGATCACGGGCACGTTTCTCGACGAAATCACCCATGACATTCCGGCACAGAATTGGGGCCGCCGGGAGTGGGCGGCGGATTTCGATGCGATGCAGGCGATCGGCATCGACACGGTCATCCTGATCCGCGCCGGCTACGGCGAGCGCCTCACCTTCGACTCCCGTGTCATCGGCAGGCATCGGCCATGCCTGCCCGCATACCAGGATCTTGTCGACCTGTTCCTCGCCGAGGCGGAACGCTGCGGCATGAGGTTCTTTTTCGGCACCTACGATTCAGGCACGCACTGGGTCAACGGCGACTACCGGAAGGAAAGCGACCTGAACCGGGATTTCTGCAGCGAGGTGATCGAGCGGTACGGCCATCGCCCGGCTTTCGCCGGCTGGTACATCTGCCACGAGATCAACACGTTCAACGCCGGCATGATGCGGGTCTACGATGAGCTATCGCGGCATTTGCGGGCGCTCAAGCCCGTTCCCATCCTGATGTCTCCATACGTGAAGGGTGTGAAGCAGTTCGGCGCCGAGGCGATTTCGCTCGACCAGCACGTCCGGGAATGGGACGCCGTCTTCCGGGATCTCGAGGGCAAGGTCGACATCGTGGCCTTCCAGGACGGGCAGATGTCGTTCCTCGAACTGCCCGACTACCTGCGCGTCAACCGCGAACTGGCGGCGGCCCATGGACTGCAGTGCTGGAGCAATCTCGAAAGCTTCGACCGTGACATGCCCATCCGCTTTCCCCCGACCGACATCCGCAAGTTGCTCTACAAGGCCGAACAGGCCTCGGCAGCCGGCGTCGACAAGCTGATCACCTTCGAGTTTTCGCACTTCATGAGCCCGAATTCCATCTACCCGTCCGCCCACCACCTCTACAACCGCTATCGGGAGTGGTGTCGCGGCGAGGAACTCTGACATGGCTGCGGATGCCGGCCGGACAGACGTGCCCGGAAACGCGTTTTCAGTGTCGGCCACGACCCTGCGGGCGTTGCGCACGGAGTTCGAACAGGAACTGTTCGGCAACGTGATCCCATTCTGGGAGCGGCACTCCTGGGATCGGGAGCACGGGGGCTTCTGGAATTGCCTCGACCGCACCGGAGCCGTCTTCGACGTCACCAAGTATGGCTGGCTGCAGGGGCGCGAAACCTGGCTGTTCAGCAAGCTGTATCGCAGCGTCGAGCGAAATCCCGCCTGGCTGGAGATGGCGCGGAGCGGCGCCGAATTCCTGCGCTTCAAGGCGCTCACGCCGGATGACCGCATCCCGTTCCGCATGACGGCCACCGGAGCGCCCATCGTCATTCAGCGCAAGATCTTCAGCGAGTGTTTCTACGTGATGGCGCTGGCGGAATATGCCCGCGCGAGCGGCGACGAGGGCTATCTGCGGGAAGCCGAGCGGATGTTCCGGCTGGTCTGGTCGTGGGCGTTCGATTGGACGCGCGTGGGGCGACCGTCGCACCGCGGAGAAACTCCGCTGCAGTCGCTCGCCGTGCCCATGATCCTGATGAACCTGATCGAGCAACTCACCGACGGCCAGGGCACGCCCTACGAGCGTGAACTCGAGCAGTGCCAACTGGCCTTTCTCCGGCACGTCAAACCGGCCGAGCGGAGGGTGTACGAATTCGTGCGGCCCGACGGCTCGCTCTGCCCCGAGTTGCCCGAAGGCCGCCAACTGAACCCCGGCCACGCCATCGAGGCGGGCTGGTTTCTGCAGCACTGGGCCCGGCGCCGCGGTGACGCGGAACTCTCCGCCCTGGCCGTCGACATCGTCCGCTGGTCGCATGTCGCAGGCTGGGACGACGACTACGGAGGGCTGTTCTATTTTCTCGACGCGGGCGGCCATTCACCGGTGCAGCTCGAGTGGAGCATGAAGCTCTGGTGGCCGCACTGCGAAGCCCTGTATGCGCACCTGCTGAATTACAGCCTCACCGGAAGCGACGCCGACTGGGCGTTGTTCCAGTCGACCAAGGACTACACGTTCGGCCATTTTCCTGACCGCACGCACGGCGAGTGGTATGGCTACCTCGATCGCGAGGGGCGCGTCAGCCAGTCGTTCAAGGGCGGACCCTACAAGTGCGCCTTCCACGTGCCGCGGGCACTGCTGCTCTGCCGTAACCTCCTCGAGACCATGGAGCCGGAGCGATGAATTGGTTGACCGGCTCGAACGTGCTCGCCCCGCTCGACTACGCCTTCATCGGGGCGTACCTCGTCGGGATCATGATTCTCGGCCTGTGGCTGGAGCGCAAGGCACGGGACAACATCGACGCCTACTTTCTGGGCAACCGCAATCTGCCCTGGTGGGCCCTCGGCGCCTCGGGCATGTCGTCCAACACCGACATCGCCGGCACCATGGTCATCACCGCGCTCATCTATTCGCTCGGGGTCAAGGGGTTTTTCATCGAGATTCGCGGCGGCATCGTGCTGATCATGGCTTTTTTCATGATCTTCATGGGCAAGTGGACCCGCCGCGCGCAGGTGATGACGCTCGCGGAGTGGATGCGTCTGCGATTCGGCGACGGCCACGAGGGACGGACGGCGCGGCTCATCAGCGCGCTCGCCAACCTCGTCGTGTCGATCTGGATCATCAGTTACTTCGCCGTCGGCGGCGGCAAGTTCTTCGGCATGCTGATGGGCATCGACGATCGCGTGGCGTCCATCGCGCTCATCCTGCTCACGATGACCTACACCGCGGCGAGCGGGTTCTACGGCGTCGTCTGGACAGACGTCGTGCAGGGCGGGCTGATCCTGCTCGCGGTCGTGTACGTGATCGTGATCG
>CAIXGY010000309.1 GCA_903919035.1 uncultured Planctomycetaceae bacterium
ACCCGAATGTCGATTGCGTGGGGCTTGAGCCGCTGGGCGGATGAGGAGGCGACCAGCCCCGCCCGCTCCGTGCCCCGCCGCTGCCGGCGGATCCACCGCCGGGCCGCCCGCATGCTCCGCGTGAGCACGATCGGATACTGCTCGCGAAACGACTCGAGCAGCTCCCGCCCCGCCTCCACCTCGCCGTCGAGCAACGCCTTCACGAAGCGGGAGAGCGATTCGGCGCGGAAGGAACGCATCGAGGTGGCCAGGTGCAAGGCCGGCTCGAACGTGGCGGCCGCAGCACCGGCCCGCGATTCCGTGAGCCGAGCGAGGGCGCCGGCGGCCGCATACTCGGAGTCGGTCAGATGCGGCGAAATGAAGACGTCCCAGCCGGGGAACGCCGTGCGGACGCTCTCGAGCCACGCGCCGATCCCCGCCTCGCCCGTGTTGATCTCCTGGCCGCCCCCCACGAGACAGACCACCACGGCCCAGTCGTCATGCCGGTCGAGCGCCGAAAGCAACAGCTCCGACTCCGACTGCGTGAACCCCGGCCGCCCCTTCTTTCGTTTCATGAAGGACGCGAGCTGCCGGGCATCCCACGCCCGCTGGGCCTCGTCGAACACCACGACATGGTCGTCGGGCGGAGCGGGGTCGCGGAGCGTGTCGTCGCGGAAGTGGTGGACGTTTTGAATGAAGGCCCGGACGGCGTTGCGGGACGTGCCGATGCGGGCCTTCGGGTCGGTGCGCCTCGCGCGGTCGAGGTCGTCGCGGGCCAGGGCCTCCCGCAGCACCGCCACCAGCGGGCCGTTGCCCGAGAGGAACACCGCGTGGGCCGCGTCGGACCGCTCGCCGTGCCGCGTGGCCACGTTCAAGCCCACGAGCGTCTTGCCCGCGCCGGGAACGCCGGTGACAAACACGATCGCCTTCCGCCGCCCGGCCTTCGCCGCGGCGATGATCCGCTCGATGCACCCGCTGGTGGCGGCGAGGTTCACGGCCCCCGCGTCGCTGCGGGTGATGTCGTGGACCGTGTGGCGGGCGTAGAGCGACCGGGCCGCCTCGATGATCGTGGGCGTGGGGGAATAGGAGCCCGTGCCCCAGGTGGCGGGGTCGATCGTGGTGGGGGAGAGCGGAGCGGCGGCGGCTGATTCGAGGGCCAGGCGGATCGCGCGGCCGAGCGAATCGCCACTGCAGCAAAACGGCGGGCGGACGCCGTCGGCGTGGGGCGGCTTCCAGCGGCGGTCGCTCTTCTGGGCCTCGGTGGCACAGAGGATCGGGAAGATCGCCGCGGCGTGGCTCGGGGCGTGGAAGTTTTTGAGGTCGAGGCCGTAGTCCCAGGCCTGCTCGTAGTCGGCCTGCTGAAACTTCTTCGCCCCCACCTTGAACTCGATCGGGATCACGGCCGTGGACGTGACGAGCACGGCATCCACCCGCCGGCCGAGCCGCGGGATGTCGAACTCGAGGTGGATCCAGGGGGCGGGGGCGGCGGTGTCTGTGGAATCAGCGGCCTCCGCTGCGGCCCGGGCCACGAAATCGGCGAGGGCCGCGCGGAGCACCGGCAGCTGCAGCCGCCACGCGGAGAGTTGCTCGGGGGCGAGCGTGTAGCCATGCGGGCTTGCGAGCGGCGCGTAGACCTCGTCATCGGAGGCGCGGAGGAACGCGGCGACCGAGTCGGCGTAGAAGG
>CAIXGY010000310.1 GCA_903919035.1 uncultured Planctomycetaceae bacterium
CACGCCGCCGGAATACCTCGCCGCCGGCGACGTCGTCGAACTCTCGATCGACGGCCTCGGCAGTCAGCGGCACGTGTGCGTGAACGCCTGAACGCCCCGCGGGCTGACGGTGAGCGGCGGGCCGGGCCCGAGGATTCCCGGAGGCACCGACTCGAAGTACTCTTGACGCTTCGACCGATCGCCTCCCGCAGGATTGTTCCCGTGTCACCAGCGTCCGATCCGCAGCCCTCCGCTCCCGGGACCAAGGCCTGGGCGGGCGTGTTCCGCGAGGCCACCGACCCGCGGGTCGAGGCCTTCTCGGAGAGCGTGTCGTTCGACCGGCGGCTCGCCGACGACGACATCGACGGCTCGATCGCGCACGCGCGGATGCTCGCGGCATGCGGCCTCGTCACCCTGCCCGAGGCCGACGCGATCACACAGGCCCTCGAGGAGATCCGGGCCGACATCCGGGCCGGACGGTTCGAATTCACCGCGGCCAAGGAGGACATCCACCTCCACATCGAGTCGGCGCTCACGGCCCGGCTCGGCGACACCGGCCGCAAGATCCACACGGCGCGGAGCCGCAACGACCAGGTGGCCACCGACCTGCGACTGTACTGCCGGCGGGCGATCGACCGGATCGACACCGGCCTCGCCGACCTGCAGCGGGCCTTCCTCGGCCTGGCCGAACGGGAGGCCGACCTCGTGATTCCCGGCTACACGCACCTGCGGCGGGCACAGCCGGTGCTCGCGGCGCATCAACTCCTGGCCTGGTGCGAGAAGCTGGGGCGCGACCGCGACCGGCTCGCCGACTGCCGCCGGCGGGTGAACGTCATGCCGCTCGGCTCGGGCGCCATCGCCGGCACGAGCCTGCCCATCGACCGCAGCCACGTGGCCGAGGCCCTCGGCTTCGAGTCCGTGGCGGCCAACAGCCTCGACGCCGCCAGCGATCGCGACTTCGTCTGCGAACTGGCGTTCGGGATCGCGCTCACCGCGGTGCATCTCTCGCAGTGGGCCGAGGAATGGATCATCTACAGCACTCAGGAATTCTCCTTCCTGCGGCTGCCCGAGGGCTTCTGCACGGGCAGCTCGATCATGCCGCAGAAGATCAACCCCGACGTCCTCGAGCTGGTGCGGGGCAAAAGTGCGCGGACGATCGGCAATGCACAGGCCCTGCTCGTACTCGTGAAGGGCCTGCCCACGGCCTACAACCGCGACCTCCAGGAGGACAAGGAGCGGATCTTCGACTCGATCGACACCCTGGAGGCCGTGCTTCGCGTGGCGGCGCCGCTGGTGGCGGGCACCCGGTTCGACCGGGAACGGATCGCCGCGTCCATCGACCGGGGACACCTCGACGCGACGAGCCTCATGGAGGCCCTCATCGCCCAGGGGATGCCGCAACGGAAGGCCCACGAGACCGTCGGTCATCTGGTCCGCCGGGCCATGACCAGGGGCGTGGCGTTGGCGGACCTTACCGACGAGGAATGTTCTCGCGATTGCGCCGGCTGGGATGCCGCATATCGCGGCGCCTTGGGCGCCTCCCGGGCAGTTGAACGGATGCGAAGCTTCGGATCGACCGCCCCGGCGGCCGTTGCCGAACAGGTAGCCGGGTGGCGGCGCCGGCTCGGGGTCGGGGCCGTGGACACCTGACGACTCCGCCGGGAATCCGCAGGCCGTGAGGATGACAGCGCTCGCCGCCGTGGTCGCGGCCGGCATGGCGGTGGCACGGCCGGCGGCCCGCGCCGACGGGCCGGCCCCGCTCGATCCGCTTCAGCAGGCCGTCGTCGACTCACTCGAGATCCCCCGCCGCACGACCCCCTCCGAACTGCTCGAGGCGGCGATCCGCGCCGCCGACGTGGAGGCCGTCGACGCGGGGGCCGCCGCCTTCGAGCGGCTGGCGGACGCGCTGGCCGGCGCCGGTGATCGGCTGCCCGACCTGCTCGCCGATCTCGGCGACGCGCACGACACCGCGAGTCTCGGCCGCCTCGAACGGACACTCGCCACGAGGGTACCGAAGGTGCGCGACGTCGTAGCCGCGATCCGGGATGCGTCCGCCCTGCGCCGCCGCGACCCACAGAGGCTGGCGGCGGCGGCGGCCGGCCTTTCGAGCGCGTCCGACCGCGAGCGCCATGCCGCCGCAGCGCTGCTCGCTGCCGGCGGCCTCGACGCGCTGCCCACGCTCGTCGACGTGCTCAGCCGCGCGGACGATCCGCGGGCCCGCGACCTGGCACGGGTCCTGGTCCGCGATCTCGGCCCGGCAGCCCGGCAGCCATTGGTCGCCTGGCTCGGGACCGACGATGTCGAGCGGTGGCCCGCCCTGATCGAAGCCATGTCCGCAACCGGCCCACTCGGGGACGACGCCGTATTTCTCCTGGCGCCCGCCACCGTCGCCGATGCCCCCGCAGCCGCGCGGGACGCGGCCCTGGCCGCACTCGGTCTCGACCGGCCGCCGGCCGCGACGACCGCCGCGGATCGCATTGCCGCTCGGCTCGACGCGCTGCTGGCTCCGGCGGGGCTGCCGGAGCCCGATCACTTGCTGCTCGAGCCGGTCACGGATCCGGCCGGCGCGGCCGCGGCCTACGGCGGATCCGTGAACGGCAGCGTCGAACGCTGGATCTGGAATCCGCAGACGCGCAGCCTGGCGAGGGCGGCGCTGCCGCCCCGCGTGGCCCGGGCGTTCGAGGCCGACCACCTCGCCCGCGACGTGGCGGCGCTCGGCACCCGCGATCCCCATGCGGTGCGGCTCGTGCTGCTGGCCCGACTCGAGGGGCTCCTCGTCTCGGCCGGAGAACCCACCACCGCCGTGGCACGCATCGGCGCACGAACGCTGCGCGCCGCGCTCGCCCCACCCGACGGCGTCTCGGCCGGAAGCATGGCCGAGATGCTCGATCTCGCCGTCGAGCGTGGCATGTGGGAGGCGGCCGCCGCGATGGCGGCGTCTCTCGAGCCCGATGAGACAGCGTCGCCCCGCCACCTGCTGCCGATCGACGTCCGCAAGGCGCTCGTGCGGGCGTTGGCCGTGCCGGATCCGGCACTCCAGTTCGCGGCCGCGCGGGCCCTGGCCCTGGCCGCAGAAGACCCGCCGTGGCCGGGCGCCAGTCGCATGATCGAGGTGCTCGCGCATGCGGCGACCTCCACGGGAGCCGATGTGGCCGTCGTCGCCCACCCCGACGCGGCGCTCGCCCACGAGTTGGCGGCGGGTGTTTCCCGCGTCGGTTACCGCACGATCCGCGTCTCCACCGGCCGCGACGCGATCCTCACGGCCCGCGCGAACGCCGATACCGCGCTCGTGATCCTCGCCGCCCGACTCGTGCGGCCTACGGCCCTCGAAACCGTGGAGTTTCTCCGCAATCAGGGTCTCGGTGGCGAGCCGCCGGTGCTCGTGGTGGTCGATCCGCTCGACGATGACGGTCGCGGCTGCTTCCTCCAGCAGGTGATCCTGAAGTTCCGCGACGAGCCCGGCGTGGCGGTCGTCGACGGACTCGATGGCTTTTTCACGTCGACACCGGACCCGCAGTCCGGCGTCATCGACGTGCCGCCGCGATTCACCGACGCACTCGCCCGCACGGCCGGCCCCGCGGCCGTCGATCCGGCATCGCGCGCCGCGGCCCGTGCGGCCAGGCTGGGCCGGGCCCGCGCGGCGCTCGCCCTGCTCGCCGGCCTCGGCCGCCGTGGCCACGACGTCTCCACAGCCCTCGACGCCGCCCGCCTGGCACTGCTCGATCCGGATCTCGGCGGTCCGGCAGCCACGCTCCTGTCCACGATCGGCCGGCCCGCCGCCCAGCAGGCTCTCGCGGCTGAGGCGGCGCGACCCGAGATTCCGCCGGCCACGCGGGACCTGGCACTCGCCGCCTTCGCGGTCAGCCGCGACCGCTATGGCCTGCTCCTCCGAAACAGCGACCTCCGCGGTGTGCTCGTCAATTACACTCTCGGCTCCGATGCGGCCGTCCGCAGAGCCTCCGGCGCGATCATCGACGTGATCGAGGCGCCGCATCGGAATCCCGCCACTGCTCCGCTCGATGTCGCACCAGCCCGGCCCCGGTGACGAATCGCCCGCGCCGCCCCTCAAGGGGCTCGTCGGCACGAGTGTGGCGATGCAGGAGGTCTCGGCCACCACCCGCCGCGTGGCGGCATCGAACGCGTCGGTGCTCCTGCTCGGTGAGACGGGCACCGGCAAGGAACTCGTGGCCCGAGCCATCCACGAGTTGTCCGCCCGTGGCAGCGGTCCCTTCGTCCGGGTCAACTGCGGCGCCCTGTCCGAGAGCCTGCTCGAGAGCGAGCTCTTCGGCCACGTCCGCGGCGCCTTCACCGGCGCGGTCGCCAATCGGGCCGGCCGGTTCGAGGCCGCCCACACCGGCACGATCTTTCTCGACGAGATCAACTCGACGACGCCGAAACTCCAGGTGAAATTGCTCCGCGTCCTGCAGGAGCGTGAATTCGAGCGGGTCGGCGACACGGAGACCGTGCGGGTCGACACGCGGGTGATCGCCGCGAGCAATCGCGACCTGCTCGACGAGGTGGCCCGCGAGCGGTTCCGCGAGGATCTCTACTATCGGCTCAACGTCGTGCCGATCGTGCTGCCGCCGCTGCGCTCGCGGCGCGGGGACATCCCGCTGCTCGTGACGCACTTTCTCGGCCACTACAACCGCGAGAACGACCGGGGCGTGGTCCGCGTGGCCTCGGCCGCGGCCGAGGCCCTCGCCCGCTACCACTGGCCGGGCAACGTGCGGGAGTTGCAGAACGTCGTCGAGCGGTGCGTGGTCATGGCGCCGGGCGACGAGATCACCCTCGACCTCCTGCCGCCGACGATCCGCGGCGACCGCGCCCAGGCGCCTTCGTTACCGGGCCGGGGTGGCGATCTCGACAGCCTCGCTCGGGATCTGGTCGAACAGGGAATGGCGACCGCCGCCCCCGACGACGACACCCTGTTCGACCGCGTGGTCAGCCGCGTGGAGCGGGAGTTGATCGCGCAGATGCTCGGCGCCTGTGGCGGCGTGCAGCTCAAGGCCGCCGCACGGCTGGGCATCAACCGCAACACGCTGCGCAAGAAACTGCTCGAGCACGGGCTCGACGAAGGGGGCGACGGCTGACCGTCGCCCCCCGGACGACCGGCTACCGCGACCGTCGGTCGCGGGCGGCCTGGCGGCGCTTGCCGGCCGCGAGCGCATGGCCGGCCCGGCGGGTCTTCTTGCCGTCGAGCGCGAGCCGGGCTGCGTTGGCCGATGCCTTCGCCGACCGCTGCTTCGCGGCATCCACCCGCAGCCGCTGGGTGGTGGCCGGAGCCGTGACGACGGCAGCCGCCCGCCCGCCGCCCTTCGGCGACTTGGCCTTCGCCTGTGCCTTCCCCTTGGTCTTCTTCCGGGTCTTCCCCTTCGTCACGGCTGGGGCCGTGGCCGCGGTAGCCTGCGCCCGCGGCGCCGCTGCGGCGGTGCCGGCCCGATTCATGGCGACAGCCTTCGCAGCGAGCACGCCCTTGACTCCCGCGCGGGTGGCGCGGTGACCCGCGACTCGGGCAGCCTTCGTCGGCCGCTTCGTGGCCGATGCCTTGCCGCCCGCCGGCACGAGGCCGAGTTCGGCGAGGCGGGCCTGCACCCGCTCGACCGCCGCCGTGAACATGTCCGACTTGTCCCGGCTACGGGCGTTGGCGGCATGACCGCCGGCGGCGGATCGCTTGGTGACCCGCGCCTGTGACGCGTGGAGGTCTCGCCACTTGTCGCGAAGCGCGCGGGCCTGGGCGAGCGCCGCGTCGAGTTGCTTCCGCGACGCGGCGACGAGCGCGTTGCCGGCGGTGGACTCGAGCACGGCCCGTTCGGCCGACGTGAAGAGGTCGCGGACGCGATCGAGGCCGGGCACGGTGGACTTCGCCATGGGTGGATCTTTCTCGGGGGGGAGCGCGACGTCGCTGCATCGGGCCGGCCCGCCACGAGACGGCCACGCTCGCCCGGCCGCGCGTCGCGACGGCCGATTGGGCAATCATCCGCAGCGGCGGCCACGCCGGCAAGATGCCCGGCCCGTCGCGGGCGGCAGGATCACGCCACGCGGCCGTCCTCCGCCATGTCGCGGGCGTGATAACTCGAGCGGACGAGCGGGCCGCTCGCCACCTTCCGGAAGCCCATCCGTCGCGCGAGGTCGCCGAGTTCGGCGAATTCCTCCGGGGGCACGTAGCGCTCCACCGGCAGCGACTCGAGCGCGGGCTGGAGGTACTGGCCGAGCGTGAGGTAGTCGACGCCGTGGTCGAGCAGATCGGCGAACACGTCGAGGAGTTCGTCCCGCGTCTCACCGAGGCCGAGCATGAGGCCGCTCTTCGTCTTCGTGGTCGGCAGCATCCGCTTCGCGGCGGCGAGGAGTTCGAGCGTCCAGGGGTAGACGCTCTTGCGGCCCCGCACGGTGCGGTAGAGCCGCGGCACCGTTTCGGTGTTGTGATTGAAGACGTCGGGTCGCGACTCCATGAGCCGCTCCAATGCCCCTTCCTTGCCGATGAAGTCCGGCACGAGCACCTCGATCGTGGCCCCGGTCGCGGCCCGCACCGCCGCGACCGTGCGGCGAAAGTGCTCGGCACCGCCGTCGGGCAGGTCGTCGCGGGTGACGCTCGTGATCACGACGTGCCGGAGTCCCAGCCGCCGCGCCGCCTCCGCGACGCGATCGGGCTCGTCGCCCTCGAGCGCCTCCGTTCGGCCCTTCGGCACGGAACAAAACCCGCAGGGCCGCGTGCAGACGTTGCCGAGGATCATGAAGGTCGCGGTCCGCTGCGACCAGCACTCGAGCCGGTTGGGACACTTGGCCGACGAACAGACCGTCTCGAGTCCGAGCTCGGCGACGAGGTGGGCGGTCTCGGCGTGACCGCCCCCCGGGGCGAGGTTTTGTCGCAGCCAGGGTGGCAGCCGCCGCGGCGCTCCGGCCACCACGGGTGTCGTGGCGTCGAGCGACACGATCGGCAACACCGGCGCCGCGGCGGGCACGTTCGGGACGTCATCCGGCATGGCGGGTCACCTCCCGCAGACGCCGCGCCCCTGGCACCGGCAGCGGAAAACCGGCCTGCACCAGCGTCCGCGGAAACCGGAACGCGGCGGCGAGTTCCTGGACCAGGGTCGTGCGGACGTCCTGCGGCCTCACCGGGCGCTGCAGGTCGCCCTCGATCGATCCCATGGTGGTCGCCGGCACGTCGGCCGACCGACACGCGGACGGCACGGCATACACCCGCGGCAGGACGTCGGGCGCCGGGCAGACGTTCACGAACGCGCCGTGGCAGGCCACCCCGCGACGCACCGCGAGGCCCACCGCCGCGAGCAGGCCCGTGCGGCCGAAGACGCCGGGTACGCCCGGCACCCGCCACGAACCGCAGCGCACCGCGGCCAGCGCGGCCGCGACACCCGACTCGAATCGCTCGATGAGGCCTCCGGCATCGTGGTCATCGAGGCCAAGGTCGCCGAGCGGGGCGCAGAGGGCCGCGAACACCTGCCCGGGCACGTGGGGCACGGCACCGCCGCCACGGCCGGTGAACTGCACCGCCAGTCGGCGGGAACGGAGGTCGTCGTCGGCCAGGAGCACGTCGGCCCTCGATCCGAGTCGGCCGATGGTGATCGCCGGCTCCAGTTCGCAGATCACGAGCGTGGGGCAGCGGCCCTGCGGCTCCGACACCTCCCACGCCAGCCGTTCGGCCAGCGCGGCATAGTCAGCGAAGGCGACGCGGCCGGCGAGCCAGACGGCGAGCGGCCGTGCGGGTGCGGGTGCGATGGACGGCGACGAGTCGTGACACGACGACATACCGTCGTTGTACCATCCCGCCCGCGGTCGGCGACACCGCACGGGCAGACCCGATCCTTCCTCGCTGCCGTCGGGCGAGGCGTGGGGATGCCCGTGCCGTCGAGCCGGCGTTGCTGGCCGAGCGCAGCAAGGATTGCGGAGCGAGGGCAGCATCGAGTGAGCGACGGGCACGACG
>CAIXGY010000311.1 GCA_903919035.1 uncultured Planctomycetaceae bacterium
GCCCGCGAGTTGGGCATCGCCGATCCGGCCGGCCAGGCGGTGACCGGGGTGGAACTCGACGCGCTCGACGACGATCGCCTCGCAGGGCTCGTCCGCTCGATTCCGGTGTATGCCCGCGTGTCAGCCGAGCACAAACTGCGGATCGTGGAGGCCTGGGAGCGGCAGGGGGAGGTGGTCGCCATGACGGGTGACGGCGTCAACGACGCGCCGGCGGTGCAGGCCGCCGACATCGGCATCGCCATGGGCATCACCGGCACCGACGTCACGAAGGAGGCCTCCGACATGGTGCTCACCGACGACAACTTCGCGTCGATCGTGGCCGCCGTCGAGGAAGGGCGGGGCATCTATGACAACGTGCGGAAGTTCATCCACTACCTGCTGGCCTGCAACGCGGGCGAAGTGCTCGTGATGTTCGTGGCGGCGGTGCTCGGCTGGCCGGCCCCGCTGGCGGCGATCCAGATCCTCTGGTTGAATCTGGTCACCGACGGCCTGCCGGCCCTCGCCCTCGGGGTCGAACCGCCGGAGCGCGACCTCATGCAAAGGCCACCCCGGCCACCGCACGAGCCGGTGATCCCGTGGCGGGAGGGAGTGCTCATCGTGGCGCACGGCGCCCTCGTGGCGGCGGTGGTGCTCGGGGCCTTCGCGTGGGCCTGGCGGGGCGATCCTGCGCGGCTGCCCCAGGCCCAGACCTTCACGTTCTGTGTCGCTGCCTTCGCCCAGCTGTTCTTCGCGATCGGCTGCCGCAGCGCGCGTCGCACTGCGCCGGAGATCGACTTCCTCGGCAATCCCTGGCTGCTGGCGGCGATCGTCGTGTCGGGGCTCTTTCAGGTGGCCGTGGTCACCCTGCCGGCCACGCAACCGGTGTTCGAGGTGGCGGCGCACCCGGGCCTCGACTGGCTGGTGATCCTCGCCGTGGCCGTCGTGCCGGTGACGATCGTCGAGGTGGCGAAGTGGTTCCGCCGCCCACCGCGTCTCACTTCCAGCGCAGCGCCGTGAGGCCCTCGAGGTCGCGGACGTAGAGCTCATCGCCGACGACCGCCAGATGGGCCCAGCTCTCCTCAGTGGCCACCTTCGCCTCGCCCACGAGGTCGAACTTCTCGGGCGTCGCCCGGATGAGCCGCAGATCCCCGGTCTCGTCGAGCGCCAGGATGCGATCGCCCCGCGCCACGAGGCTCCAGTAACGACCGAAGGGCTTCGTGATCCATGACTCCTTGCCCGTGGCGAGGTCGAGGCAGGCGAATCGCTGGTTGCGGAGATGGACGTAGGCGTGGCCGCCGATCACCACCGGCGACGACATGTAGCCCTGGAGCTTGTTCCGCCACACCTGCTCGACGGGCTTCTCGGGCCGGGCCGGATCCACCGCGAACAGCCAGGAGCCGCCGCCGTAGCTCGTCGTGAAGACCCGGCCCTCGTGGACGGTCGGCGTGACGATGTTCATGCCGCGGAAGGCCTCGACCGGCGTCTTCCAGAGCACGGTGCCCCGCACGGCATCGACGCCGGCGAGTTCCTCGCGAGCCTGCACGAGGATCTGCGGCACGCCGCCGAGGACGGTCGGGTAGGGCGACGAAAAGGCGCTGCCCATCATGCCGCCCCCGTCGTCGAGGACCCGCCATACCACCCGGCCCGTCAGCTTCTCGAGCTTCACGAACCCGGCGCCCGCCTGCACGAAGACGTGGTCGCCGATCACGAGCGGGCTCGACACGAACCCGAAGGCGGGCAACGGGCTCTCGAGCGCCTTCATGAAATCGACCCGCCAGATCTCGCGGCCGGTCGCCACGTCGAGGCACACGAGCACGTCGCGCATGCCCGCGACGTAGACGCGGTCGCCGTCGACGCAGGGCGTGGACCGGATCCAGGAGCCGTTCGTGGCCGCGAAGAAGGGCACCTTCATCGAGCCCTCCCACGTGGCCTGCCAACGCTCGCGACCGGTGGCCCGGTCGAGGGCCCGGACGTGCTCGGTCTTCTTGTCGCGGGTCTCGGTCACGATCACGATGTCGCCCGCGACGACGGGGCCGGAGTAGCTCGGGCCGAGATCGACCCGCCACCGCGTCTCGAGCCGGTCGGCGGCGAGGGCGTCGGGCCAGGGCGCGGCCGTGGCGGCCACGAATCCGTCGCGGGCCGGACCCCGCCACTGCCCCCACGGCGCGTCGGCCCGGGCGGGGGATGCGAGCAACGCGACGAACGGGAGGAGCACCGCAGTCGGCATGGAGCCGAGGCGCCGGATGCAGCCCGGGTTCCCGTGATCGCGTCGGTTGCGGGCGCGGGTCATCGCATGCCTCGGTCAGTCGGTGAACAGGCTGACGGGGCGAAAGGCGGCCACGTCGAAGAGCCCATCGGGCCCGAGCTTGAGGGCCGGGATCACGAGCAGCGACATGAACGCGAGCGTCATGAAGGGAGCGGCCAGCCGCGAGCCCAGGCCCTTCGCGAACCGGTCGAGTTCGGCGTAGCGGGCCGCCACTTCCGTCCCCGGGCGGTCGCTCATCAGACCCGCGATCGGCAGCGGCAGGATCAGCTCCCGGCCGTCGCCGACCGCGGACAGGCCGCCGCGCGTCTCGATCACGAGGTTCACGGCCCGGGCGATGTCCGCCGCAGTCGCGCCCACGGCCACGATGTTGTGTGAGTCGTGGGCCACGCTCGACGCGATGGCGCCCCGCGTCAGGCCGAAGTGGCGCACGAGAGCCACGGCCGGCGGCCGGTCGGCGTAGCGATCGACGACCGCGATGAGCAGGAGATCGGCGGCCAGATCGGGCACGATCCGGCCGCCCTCGATCCGCGGCGTCACCACCGCCTGACCGGTGACGATCTGGCCGTCGAGGGCCTCGATCACCCGGACGGACCGGCCGCGATCCGCATCGGCCACCCGGATCTCGAAGTCGGCCGGCGCCTTGGGCCGGGCCGCGAAGGCGTTGGGGGTGTCGCACTCGAGTCGCGGCCAGTGGCACACGCCGTCGGTCGCCGCCACGTCGCCGTCCACGATCACCGCGCGGATGCGGAGCGACTTCAGGTCGTCGACCACGAGGAAGTCGGCGGGGTCGCCGAGCTGCAGGAGCCCGACCGGCAGTCGGTAGTGTCGCACCGGATTCACGCACGCGACCTGGAGCACGTCGAAGAGATCGCTGCCGCGGTCGAGCGCCCGGCGCACGAGGGCGTCGATATGGCCGAGCACGAGCGTGTCCGGGTGCTTGTCGTCGCTGCACAACATGCAGCGATCGGGGTGGGAATCGACGAGGCCGGCGAGGGCCGCGAAATTGCGGGCCGCGGAGCCCTCGCGGATCTGGATCCGCATGCCGAGGGCGAGCTTCTCGAGGGCCTCGATCAACTCCACGCATTCGTGGTCGGTGGCGATCCCGGCGGCGACGTAGGCCTCGAGATCCGGCCCACGGAGCTGTGGGGCATGACCGTCCACCGGCTTGCCGCGGGCCTTCGCGGCCGAGATCTTCGCCAGCAGGTCGCGATCCCCGGCCACGACACCGGGATAGTTCATCACTTCCGACAAATAGCCCACGTCGCGGCGGTCGAGGAGCGCGGCCACCGCCGCCGCGTCGATCACGGCGCCGGCGCGGTCGAACGGCGTGGCCGGCACGCACGAGGGCGCCCCGAAACAGAACTTGAACGGCGTCCGCCGCGCGTCGGCGAGCATCCACTCCACGCCCGGAACGCCGAGCACGTTGCCGATCTCGTGGGGATCCGACACCGTGGCCACCGTGCCGTGCGGGACCGCGAGCCGCGCGAACTCGCTCGGCGGCACCAGCGAGCTCTCGACGTGCACATGGGCGTCGACGAAGCCCGGCAGGATCCAGGAATCGTGCGCGATCGAGTCCCAGGTGAGCGCGGCGATCCTGCCGTTCGACACGGTCACCGTCGCGGGGCGGATCCGGCGGGCCACCGGATCACAGAGGTTGCCGGAGACGGTCCAGCGTTGCGTGCGGGTGCCCGGAGCGGGAAAGTCCATGGAAGGTGCTCCGGGAACGGTCGCGGTCCTATGGTGTCGCCGACGCCGCGGCCGGCGCGGCCTCCGGGGTTCCCGATCCTTCGGCCATCGAGCCGTCGTCGCCGAGGCGGCCTGCCGCCCACATCAGGCCGCGGGCCACGAGGTCGAGGTAGCGGTCGTCGGCGACCGTCTCGTTGTTGTGGCCGAGCGACGTGCTGAAGATCCGCGTGCGATTCGGCCCGTACTCGTTGGTCCAGGCCACCGCCGCCGTCACGGTGGCGGACTCGGCGGAGCCCGCGGCCGGCGCGGATCGTTCCGGCCGGGCCTGGCGGCCGCTGGCGATCACCCGCGCCGTCGGCAGCACCCGGATGTTGTCGTAGAGTTCCTCCTTGATCGTCGTCCAATCGGCGAGCGGCTTCGTGACGGGATGCGACCGGTCGGTGAAGACCACCTCGATGGGCAGCTGGGGGCCATGGGTGGCGGACTGCAGCCCGATCATTTCGTACCAGCCGGCATTCTCGGCCCCGTCCACCACGGGCTTCGTGAAATCGCCCCAGCGATAACAGTGCATCGCACAGTGGATGTTCACGGCAGGCGTGCCGCGGCGATGGGCGGCGAGGATCCGCGCGACATACTCGCGGTCGGTCACGTCGGCTGAGCACTCGTCGTGGATCACCACGTCGTAGCCGCGATCCCAGTCGTCGCGCGAGAAGATGTCGAACCGCGCCCGAGTCGTCGTGTCGGGCGAGGTGGCGACGTCGACGCGGGCCGCCACGCGTGACTCGATGCCCTCCTCGAGGAGCCGCGACTGGGTGGCGTAGTCGTGGCAGCACCCGCCGGCGACGAGGAGCACCCGCAGCGGCTCGACGGTGTCGGCCGCCCGACAGAAGCTGGTTGCCACGACGGTGGCGCAGCCGAGGGCGTGCGTGAACCACGCGCGGGACGTCATTCAGGATCTCCGGACGGTGGGCGGAGGATACCACGTGGCGCGGGCCACGCCGCGAACAGGATCGCCAGCAGGGCGTAGGCTGCCGCAACCTCGAGAGGGCCGCGACCGGCCGCCTCCGGCGGAAGCGGCCCGATCGCCCACGGCAGGAACAGGCGGCCGTCCGGAAACGGCGAATGGATCACGCCGCAGAGCGTGCATCCCGCGGCCGCCAGGCACCAACCGGCGGCCGGACGGAGCCGCCGATCCAGCAGGGCGGTGAGCATGCCAGCCCACAACACGCTCGTGACGATGAAGCCCGCGGAGACGATCCGCAGGGCGAAGAGTTCCCGCGCGAGTGCGGCGTCGGGCGTGGCCCCGGCGGCCATCACCTTGTCGGTCTCGATCTTGGCCAGGGCCGCCAGCGCCGGCACGCACGCGAGGGCCACCGCCGGGTAGTGCCGCTGGGGAGTCGCATGAAAGCTCTGCGCCGTGATCTCCAGACCCACGAACACCAGGATGGGCACCAGGGCGGGTCCGGGCAGCATCTCGTAGAGATAGGCGAAGGTGCCCGTCAGGCCGGCGGCACCGATGAACGCCGCAGTGGCGAGGGTGTAGGCCGCCCGTCCGCCCATCGCCTTGTAGGCGGGATGGCCGATGTAGGGCGTGGTCTGGATGACGCCACCGCACAAACCGGCGACCACCGTCGCGACCGCCTCCACGCCGATCACCTGCCCCGTGTCGTACTCGTCGCCGGCGGCGGCCGCGCTCTCGGTGCAATCGATGCCCCCCACCACCGTGCCCAAGGCGAAGGGAATGACGATCGGCAGGTACTTGACCGCGTGCGGCCAGTCGGCGAGCCAGTCCCACCGCAGCGCCGACAGCCAGGCGGTGGGCCAGAGGGCGGCAGCCGGATCGATCGCGAGGTCGTGGCCCTGGGGAATCCAGCCTGCCCGCACTCCGGCGAAGTGGATGAGGCCACCGATGACGACCGCCGCGAGCGCCCCGGGAATCCGGCCCGGGAACGGCAGGTGCGCGGTGAGGCTCGCGAGGATGATGCCGAACGACACCAGGCCCGCAAGCGGTGACGAGAAGATCTCGATGACCGGCAGAAACGTGATCAGCGCCAGCGCGATCGCCGTGAGGCTGCCCAGGAGCGCCGCCCGCGGCACGAGCCGGCGGACCGGATCGGCCACGAAGGCGCAGGCCAGCTTGAAGACGCCGCTGGCCAGAATCGAGCACATGCCGACGTGCCAGGCTCTCCGGGCGGCGGACTCTTGATCCAGTCCCCCGGCGACGGCCTCCGCGAACGCGGGTCCGATGACGAAGAACACCATCCCGAAGGTGCTCGGCGTGTCGAGGCCCAGCGGCATGGCGGTGACGTCGGTGCGGCCGGTGCGGCGGGCCAGCCGGAACGCCATCCACGTGAAGATCAGGTCGCCCACGACCACGCCCACGGCCGTGCCGGGCACGAGGTGGGCGAGGGCGAACTGAGCCGGGAAGCCGAACACGGCGGCCAGGATCGAGACCGTGAGCACCAGCACCGCGAGGTTGTCGATCGACAGCCCGAAGAACGCGTTCAGATCGCCCGGAGTCGCCCAGCGGTACGGAGTGCGTTGGTGCATGAAGATCGCGCGGTGCATGGCGCGAGGGAGAAGTCCGGTCAGCCAACCAACGGTCGCCGACGCTTGAGCCTGACCGCCGAGCCGCGGACGTAGCGCACTTCGGGAGGCGCCTGATGACCTTCGGCCTCCGCGGCCTCCGTGAGGGCGGAGATCCAGGGGGCGAGGTGTTGGCGGATCAGGCGGTCGGCTGCTGCAGCATCGGCCTTGCAGAGATCCTCCACGAGGGCCTCGTGGAGGTGAGGCGCACGGGGCGGGAGGCTGGGCAGCAGTTTGTTGGCCGCATGGTAAAGACTGTGTCGCATCACGTGCGAAAACTCGTGCTGCAGCACCGGACAGCCAGCGCAGGCGACGAGTCCCTCGTGAAAATCAACCTCGGTCCGCCAATTCGCCAGTGAGCCGGCCGTGGCCGCGTCGGTCTTCCGGGCCGCCTTGAGCAGTTTGTCGCGGCGGTTGCGAACCATGTCGCCGGCGTAGCGGCGGGCCGCCTCCACCTCGATGGCTTGTCGCAGCAGAAACCGGCCGAGGGCATGGCGTGCCGTGATCGGCCGCACGATCGTGCCGAGCCGGGGGCTCGTCTGCAGGAAGCCTTCCCATTCCAACTGCGTCATCGCCTCGAGCACCGGCGCCACGCTCACGCCGAGATCCTCGGCCACCTGGCGGCGATTGAGTCGGTCGCCCGGCCGGAGTCGCTTGGCAAGCATGGCGTCGTACAGCTCGGTGTAGACGCGATTGGAGAGGAGTGTTTCCGACATGAAGAGCGCGCCGATGACGGGCGGCCGGGGAGATGAGTCGGCCAATTCGGAGACCCGAGTATACAGACGATCCGCAGGGACTTGAACATCCGCGGAGAACCCGGTTGCGGGTGCGGCATCATCGGCCGACCGCCGACGGAACGTTGATATCTCATGCGTACCATCGGTGCGGCGCTCATTTCGGTGCCCGCCCACGTGCCGAGGCCGCGTCGGTCGATGCCGGAACGACCGCCCACGCATCGGGAGTCCGCAGCCGGGGTCTGACTTCGCCGCTGACGATCGCGTATCCGCCGGCCCACGGGACGGCGCTGGTCGTGACCTGGGCGGCAGGCACCATGCCGCCGGTCTGCCAGCGATCGCGGGCCGCGTCATAGAAGAGGCTCTGAACCGGGAATCCGGGGTGCGAGTCCCGCAAGAGATCGACCTTGGTGAACAGCCGGCCGTCGTCGCCGGACAGGACGGCGAGCACGTGGGATGACACCGGGATGGCGACACCCGCCATGCGCGGCGCGGGCAGGTCGGCCAGCCGCCGCCAGCCGGGCTCGCCCGACGCCGGCCTGCCCGCGGCTTCCCACGCGTCGGGGTCGAACTCCCAGGCGTCGCGGAGCACGTCGATCGCGCCCATGGCTCCGCGCGGATCCGGCCGCCGGCCGCTCAATACGCACAGGCGGCCACCGGTGTCGGTGTCGCGCGTCACCACGATCGCATGCGTGCGAGGCCCACCTGGCACAGGTGGCAGCGATTCCCAGTGCAGCGTCGCCGGATCGTCGCCCGAGGGAACGACGTCTCCGAGGTCGAGTCGCTGGACGGCGGCCGTGGGCGCGACCGGTCCCACGGCTGACTGGCCACAGGCGACATAGACCACCGATCCGATCGAGGCGGCCCCACCGAAGGCCGTCGGCTGCGGAAGCGCCGGCAGTGGCCGGGAGACGAGCCGTCGCGCGTCGGGATCCCAGGAGAGAAGCATGACGGTGTCGAACGCGCTCGTGCCGTCCTCCCCGCCGCTGCATACCACTCCGGCGGGAGTGGTCGCCGCGCTGCCGTAGCCAATCGGGCGCGGCAACGGCGCCTGTGCACACCACTCCAGTCGGCCGTCGGCGGCGGGAGCGAGCACCCAGGCGTCGTCGTGCCAGACTTTCGGCACCTGCCAGCGATCTTGTCCTTCGGCGACCGGGAAGTTCGCGCCGCCGGCCACGATGAGCGCGCCGCGATGGCTGCCCACGAACGGCCCGGCCACGCCGAGGGGATCTGGCAGTGGCGGCAACCGTCGCCATTCCACGCGTGCCCCGTCCCCCGAGGTGGTGATCGGGTCGTCACCGTCGCCCTGGAGCCACGCGAGGCTGAACCGGGCCAGCGAGATGAAGGCATACGGAAACACCTTCTCGCCGGCCTTCGTCGGCATACCGCGACCGCGCTCGAAGAGGCAGAGGATCGTGCCGTCCGGCAGGGTGGCCAGGTCGCTGTAGCCGCTCGGGCCCGGCTCGATCGTGCGACTGATGGGCCAGGTGCAACCATCGTCCAGGCTCAGGCGCACCGTCATGGCGAGGCGGTCGCGGCGGGCACCGGGGCGCTCGTCGCCGTCCATGCGGACCAGCGAGGCGGGATTCGAGAACAACACGCGCGCGGCGTTCGTGCCGGGCAGGGCGGGCAGCGTCAGCAGTCCCGACGCGCAGATCGGCTCGAGCAGCGTCTCGGCATACGCCGGTCGCGTCCAGTCGCCGGAGCCGTCCGGGCTGAAGGCCACGAGCTTGCGGTTCGGCGGTCCGTGGTTGCGTCCCACGAACATCACGCGTCCATCGCCGAGCTCGGCCACGTTGGACTCCGTCAACTCCGGGAAGGACCCGTCGCCGGCGGTCACGATCGCACCCGGCCGCCAGGATTCGCCGCCATCGTCGCTGACGATCGTGGCCGCGGTGCCACCACCGTGAGGGTGTCCCTCCGACGTGGCGATCCACACGGGCACGACCAGCCTGCCGTTCGTGAGTTCGATGCCGTGGCCGGGGCCCGTGGCGATCACCTTCCACGGCACCGTGCGGCGGAACGGCTCGAATGCGGCGGTGATTTCCCGCGGCGCGCTCCAGGTGATGCCGTCGTCGGCACTCCGGATGGAAAAGCACCGCATGTATTCGACGCAATACAGCAGGTGCACGGTACCCGTTCGCGACACGATGGCCACCGGGTTGTGGACCGTCTGTTCCCCGGGTCGACCCGCCGCCCTGCCGGCGGGTTGGTCGGCGGTGACGGGGTTGCGGGGCAGGCGGGGGCCGAGGTGGGCCACGTGGTGCGGCGGGCCGAAGGTGACGCCACCGTCGGTGCTCCGTCGGAGATGCACCTCGATTTCGCCCCAATCGGCGGCCGAGTGCTTGCGGGCCTCACAGTATGCGAGCACCGTGCCCCGGGGTGTGACCACGATGCCGGGGATGCGGTAGGCGGTGAAGCCGCCGGTGCCGCCCTCGAACAGATTCGTGATCTCGAGCCCCGGCGTCCCGCCCGCCGCCGGGCCCTCGGGCACCGCGGCGCCGACGACCGCGAGCGGAAGCACGAGCAGGATGCGACGGGTCGATCGTGGATGCAGCATCGCTGATCGGGGCGCGGCCCTGTGGCGGCAACGGGAACGAGTGATTCGGACGACGCTGAGCATACTGCCGCCGCGCGCGAGTCGGCGACCCGGACGGCCCCTCGCATGTGGTAGTCTGCCTGGCTCGAGGACAGTCGCACGGCAGCGGTTGCAGGGACTCCAGAGGCCATGCCGATTCGGATCATCCACACGGCTGACAATCACATCGGCCTGCCGTTCAGGCAATACCCGCCCCCCGTGGCCACGCGGCTGATCGAGGAGCGATTCCTCGCCCTGGGCCGGCTCGTGGCCGAAGCCAACGATCGCAGGGCCCACTTCTTCGTGGTCGCCGGCGACCTGTTCGACAGCACGCGGGTCAGGATGTCCGACATCGACAAGGTCGCCACGCTGCTGCGCGGCTTCGCCGGGGTGGCCGTCATCGTGGTGCCCGGCAATCACGACCACTTCACCGGCCCGGAAACGGAGGTCTGGAAGCGGTTTCGCACGGCGACCGAGTCCGATGCGCGGATCGATCTGCTCGTGGATCCCGTCGTCACGTCCTACGAGGCGGAGGGACAGGCGGTGCACTTCTTCCCGTGTCCGTGCCCGTCGAAAACCGGCTCCGACTCCAGGATCGGCTGGGTTGCGGCGGCCGCTGCCGCACTCGCGGATGGGCTGCGGATCGGCATCGCCCACGGCAACGTGACGGGGCTGGGACTCGACGCCGAGGGGCAGTATTTCACGATGGAACCCGCCGCGCTCGAGGCGGCCGGGATGGCGACCTGGCTGCTCGGCCACATTCACGTGCCGTTTCCTCCGACCGAGTCCGGAGAGCGTTCGCCGTATTTCATGGCCGGCGCGCACACGCCCGACTCGCTCCGCTGTCGCCATGCCGGCTCGGCCTGGTTTCTCGAGTGTGATGGCGATCGCGTCGCGCGGTATGAGCGGCTCGCGCCCGGGCGGATCTCGTTCGTGAGGATCGAGCAGGAACTCGTCTCGGCGAACGACGTGGCCACCCTCGTGCGCTGGTGCGAGGCTTTCGACGCCGGCACGACGATCCTGGATCTTCAGCTCACAGGCAGGCTCTCCGCCGCGGAGAAGGCGGACCTGACCGCCGCGATCGACCGGCTGCAGCCCGGATTTCTGAACCTCACGATTGAAGCCGCCTTCCACGACCGGATCGATGCCGCGCGGATCGCGGCGCGGTACCCCGACGGTGGACTGGCGCGTCGGTTGTTGACATCACTGTCGGCGGACCCCGAGCATCCGGACGCGGCCACGCTCGCGCACGAGCTCATCGAGGAGGTGTCGCGGACATGAGGCTCCGGTCGATCAGGCTGCATCCATTCGGCCGCTTCGCGGACCAATCGTGGGACCTCGCGAAGCCCCTCGTCGTGATCCACGGACCGAACGAACTCGGCAAGACGACCCTGCGGCAAGCGATCGTCCACGCCCTGTTCACGCCGACGGATCTGACTGCCAGGCCGTTCGAGCGAAGCGTCAAGGCGTGGCTGCCCGCCTCCGGCGGCGATCATGCCGAGGTCACGCTCGAGTTCGAACACGACGGCTCGACGTGGACGTTGCACAAACGCTGGGGAGCCGCGCAGTCCAGTCGGCTCTCGAGCGGCTCCATGACCATCGGGGATCCGACGGCGGTGCAGGGCCGAATCGGCGAGATGCTCGTCCACGGCGAGGCCACGTTTCGACACGTGCTGTTCACCGGGCAGGCGGAACTCGAGCGCACGCTCGCCACGATCCGTGAGCAGGAGCAGGCCGCCGGACTCCGCGACATCCGTGACCTTCTCAAAGCCGGTGCCGGGGCCGCCGGCGACGTGGACGAGCAGCGACTGCGGCGGGCGCTGCGGGAGAAGATCGACCAGTTCTTCGACCGCTGGGACGACGAGCGTGGCAGGCCGGAGCGGCAGAACGGTCAGGAGAAAGACCTCGGCAATCGGTGGCGCAGGAACGTGGGCAGGATCCTCGAGGCCTGGTATGGCTGGCAGGAAGCGGAGGTCGAACGGGACGAGGTCATGCATCTCGATCGGGAGATCGATCGCGTCACCCGGGAGGTGACGCAGGACGAGAAGCTGATCGCCGTGGCCGCCGACTTCCTGGCACGGCATGGACACCTGCGGGCGGCCCTCAACGAGCGGGCGGTGCTCGACGAACGCCTGCTGCGACTGGATGCGGCGGCGACGTCGCTGGGGGAGATCTACAGAGCGTGGCCCGAGGCGGAGGCTGCGCTCAATCAGTGGGCGGTGCGAAAGCCGGAACTCGAGACACGGCGTGAGGGTCTGCAGGCCGAATGGTCGAGCGCCACGCGGCGGCGGGATGGTGCCGCGATCCGGGATGGCTTTTCGAGGATCCAGGCGGCGAAGCAGGCGTGGGAGCAGGCCGACGCCGACGCGACACGGCTTCCCAATCCGGACCCGGCTCGTGTCGCTGCGGTTCGGCGCCTGCAGGAAGGGATCACGGCCGCGGAAAACCAGCTCGCGGCCCGGCAACTCGCGTGGCGCATCGCTGCGGCCGAGGTGGTCGAGGTGAGGATCGACCGCGGAGTCGAGCCCCCCGAGACGGTGGCGGTCGGGCCGGACGGCAGGAGCGGAAGCGCCGAGGCACGGGTGCGGGTGGCGGCCGGCGGCGTCGTGCTGACGGTCGATGGCGGGGGCGACGACGTCGATGCGCTCTTCGCCGCGCTGGCCGCCGATCGTGAGCGACTGGCGAAGGAACTCGAGGCCTGCCGGGCGGCCACGCCCGTCGCGCTGACGCTGATGGTCGAGAAGCGACGTGATGCCGCGGCTGCCGCCGCGCAGCGCCGGGCGAACTACGAGGGTGCGCTCGGCGGCCGATCGTTCGAACAGTGGGCCGAGGCGATCGCGGCGCTCGATGACCTGCCCGCCGCCCGGGATGTCGCCACCATCGAGGCGGAACTCGAGACCGTCCGCAATCGACTCGCCGCCGGGATGACCGACGCGCAGCAGCACGAGCGGTCGATCTCCGAATGGACGCGTGACCATCAGGATCGGGCCGCGCTGGAAGAGAAACTGCTCGACGCCAAGGCCGCGGCGAAGAAGGCGCGGGAAGAGTACGCCGCGTTGGCCACCCTGCCCGCGGATTTTGACTCGCCCGCGACGCTGCTCGCGCGGCTCGACGAGGCCCAGCGCGAGCGACTCGCGTCCCAGGAACGGCTCACGGAAAAGAAGGCGATGCTCGCGGCCCTGACCAGTCGGCTCGATGACCGGCGCAGCCAGGATCTGGCCGAGCGTGCCGAGGCGGCGCAGCGGACGTTCGAGCGGGTCCGCACCGAGGGGCGGGCGTATCGGCGGATCCAGCTGGAGCTCGACCGCATCGCAGCAGCCGCGGCGCACGACCCGCTGGCGGATTTCGCCGACCGGGTTGCAGGCTTGTTCTCCCGAATCACCGGTGGACAGGCGGCCTTGGTGTTCGACGGCCAGCTGCCGGGGCGCGTCGTCCGCGGTCCCGTGTCGTTGCCGCCGGAGCGTCTTTCGCAGGGGGGGGGTGGAGCCCTGGGGCTGGCCGTACGACTGGCGATGGCGGAAGCCTATCTGGCCCACGGGGGTGGCTTCCTGCTGCTCGACGACCCACTGGTGCAGTTCGACGCAGCCCGCATGGCCGTCGCCGCGGATGTCGTGCGCGAGTTCTCCGAGAAAGCGCAGGTCATCTTCTTCACCTGCCACGACCACCACGCCGCGCGGCTCGAGCGGAGCGTGACGCGGGCGTGAGGAGCGGTGCTCGTGCCGCCGGATGCCGTCGAGCCCGACGGCGAGTTGGCGGGGCGGCATGCCGCGCGTTTTCGGGGGGTGTCGCGCAGGGTAGTCTTACGGGCGTTGTACGCCGCCTTCGGATGAACGCTGCATGGACGCCCCGGCAGAACTCTCCGACCTGATCGTCGCGGCCCGCCGCGGCAGGCCCGATGCCCTCGGTCGGATCTTCGAGGCCGCCCGCGCGATGCTCATGGAGCTAGCCGAGCGTGAACTGCCTCCTGCCCTGCGGGCGAAGCTTGGGGCATCGGATCTCGTGCAGGAGACGGCCGCGGACATGCAGCGGGATTTCGCCGCCTTCGCCGGCACCACGCCCGAGGAATGCTTCGCCTGGCTCCGCGCGATCCTCAAACACAACGTGGTCGATGCGGTTCGCGGCTACCAGCAGTCGCAGAAGCGCGACGTGGGCCGGGAAACGAGCCTTGCGTCCCGCGGCACGGCCCGGCACGTGAAGACACGTCTCCTGTCCGACCGAGTGCCAGCCGACTCGGCGATCCGGCGCGAGGAGGCGGCGGTGATCGAGGCGGCGATCGAACGGCTGCCCGAGGAGTATCGTCGCGCGCTGCGGCTCCGCTACTGGCTCGGCATGTCATTCGCGGACATGGCTGCGGAACTGGACCGCTCGCCGAATACCGCCCGCATGATCTGGTTCCGGGCCGTCGGCCAACTGCAGGTGGAGCTCCGCGCCGCCGGCCTGTCGCCGGGTTCCGTGTCCACCGTCTGAGCGTGCCAGGAGTTGCGGCCCCTTGTCTCCAGACGATCCGGATGCCGACGCGGTGGCTCGGGCGGCCGGGCTCGACGACTTCCTGGGTGGCTTCTCCGCACAGGTGCCGTCTCCGCCGCGCGAGGAGGACGCCATCGACACGGCCGAGGCCGACGTCGGGGACATTGTCGACACGATCCTGCTCCTGCGTCAGGCGGCCGCGGCCGATGGATTCGTTCCATCGATGGCGCCCCCCGTGGGACCCGTTCGGATCGGCCGCCACGAACTCCTGCGGCTGGCGGGTGAAGGTGGATTCGCCCGGGTGTGGGAGGGTTTCGACACGCTCTTGCGACGTCGGGTGGCGGTCAAGGTGCGCCGGCCCGAGTTGCTGTTTTCCGCCTCGGCCGGCCGCCGGTTCGTCCGCGAGGCGGAGATTGCCGCGCGACTGGTGCATCCGCACATCGTGACCATCTTCGAGGTGGGCACCGATGCGGGCCAGGACTTCATCGCCGCCGAATTCTGTGCCGGCGGCAGCCTGGCGGCGTGGCTCGACGGGCATCCGGGACCGATGCCAGCGCGAGATGCGGCCCGGCTCGTGCGGGCGCTGGCCGGGGCGGTGGCCTATGCGCACCGCGCGGGCGTCGTGCACCGTGACATCAAGCCGGCGAACGTGCTGCTCGTGCCCGCACCTCTCGACGCCGAGCCGATTCTGGCAGCGCCGCCGGTCGCCGGAGGGATTCCTGGATACACCGTGAAACTCGGCGATTTCGGCCTCGGCAAGGTGGACGACGCCGACGACCCGAACCCACTCACGCAACTGACGCGCTCGGGAGCCAGCATCGGCACGCCCGCGTGGATGGCACCCGAGCAGATTGACCGCTCCTATGGCCCCGTCGGGACGGCCACCGACGTTCATGCGCTCGGACTCCTGCTCGACCGTCTCCTCACCGGTCGCGCGCTCCGCGGCGGGAGCACGACCGCCGAGACCTACCGCCAGGTGCTCTTCGAAGAGGCCGCGCCCGCCGATCGTCTGGCCCGCGGCGTGTCCCGTGACCTCGCCGCCGTCTGCCTGAAGTGCCTCGCGAAACGGCCCATGGATCGCTATCCATCGGCCGGGGCGCTGGCCGACGATCTCGACCGCTGGCTCGACGGCAGGTCGACCGTGGCCCGGCCGCTCTCGCCCGTGGGTCGCGCGTGGCACTGGAGCCGGAGGCGGCCCGTCGTGACAGGGCTGGCCCTGGCGGCCGTGGCCGCGAGCCTCGTCGCCGCCTGGGCCGGCACGGAATGGATTCGCGAGCAACGAGCGGCGGCCCGCCACCAGGACGATCTGCGCCGGCAGTCGGCCGTGGCCGAGTTGCGCCGTGGTTTCGACGCCCTGCGCGCGGGCAACGTGGCCAAGGCCCTGGAGCAGGTCGAGGTCACGCGGGCGATCGACCCCCGCCTGGCCACTTCGCTGGCCGCACGCTGGCTCGACCGCCGGACGCATGGGGAGAGCGAAATCCTGCTGACGTCAGCGGCTGGCCCTCCGACTCGGCCGCGCGACCTCTACGCCCTCGCGCTGACGTCCGACGGGAATCGCGCCGCGGTGGGGGGAGCCGACGGCCTCGTGCGCCTCCTGCACCATCTTGGCGAGTCGCCCACGACGACCGTCGTGGCGGCGCACGACGAGGTCAACGACGTCGCGTTTTCTCCCGACGGCACGCTGCTGGCGACGGTCGGGCAAGACGGCCGGCTGCGGTGGTGGCATGTCGGGGGCGAGGGCATGGTCGCCGCCGGTGAGGCCGACCCCGGTGCGGGCCCGCTTTACGCCGCCGCGTTTGCCGGCGACGGCCGCACGCTCGCCATCGGTGGCGAGGATCGTGTCGTGCGGCTGGTGTCGCTCGACGCTGCCGACCGTCCCATCGAGCTGTTTCGGTTCGAGCAGCCGCCGGGCAAGAACCCCGAAGTGGAGTCGCTCGTGTTCGTCGACGACACCATGGTGGCCGCGTCATGCGGCGACATGGTGGTCGTGATCGATTCGCGAACGGGGCGAACCATCCGCGAACTCGTCCCCCCCGACTCCGTGAACCGCAATGCCGTCCTCGGCAGCCTGACCGTGTCCCGGGACAAGACCCGACTCATGGCCTGCGGCACCGACGCCAGGGCCCACGTCTGGGACGTGGCGACCGGCCGCCTGCTGACGTCGTTGCCGGCGCATCCGGCCTGGGTGCAGGGCTGCTGTTTCCTGGGCGACGGGTCGCGGCTGGCGACGGCCTGTCGCGACGGCGGGATCCGCGTGTTCGACGCGGCGACGGGTGCGACGTTGGCCCGGCTCGTCGGCCACTCGGGACGCGTGTGGAGCCTCGTCGCCGAGCCGGCCGGCACGATCCTTTCGAGCGGTGCCGACGGCACGGTGCGACGCTGGGATCTGCGCGACTTCGACAGCCCGCCGGCGCTCCGGGCCATCCCGGTGGGGCAGCATCGCGTCAAGCGGATCACCGAGGGACCGCGACGCGACTGGGGACGCACCGTGATCGTGTGCGATGATTCCGGGGCGCTGTGGGAGATCGCCATCGCGGACGGACGGCGGCGCGGGCTCCTGGGGAGACGTGATGGCCGCGCGATCGAGATCGCTGTCGACGGCCGGCGGCGACGGCTCGCGTTGTCGTGGGCCGAGCATCAGCCCGTCGGAGTGATCGATCTGGATGCGGCGTCGGGCCCGAAGCCGCTGGCCGCACCAATCCCCGAGCCAGCGGACCCCCGGCAGGCCCTTGCCTGTTGGACGTCGGCGGGAGAACTGCTCGTGTGCGCTCGGCACGGCGGCCTGTCCCTCATCCCGGCCGACCTCTCACGGGCGGTTCCGGTCGCGGCACCGCTCGAAGACCCGGTGAATTCCCTGACGTTCGCGCCCGCCGGGGCCGCCCGCGTGGCGGCCTCTGGCAAGCGATCCGTGGTCTGCACGCTGCCCGATCCGTCCGCCCCCGCGGCAGTTGCCGCACCGGTGGAATGTGCCGTCGGCGAAGAGACGTCGGCTGTCGGGTGGTCGCCGGACGCGCGCCTCCTCGTGTTCGGCACACGCTCGGGTCGCGTTTTGTTGTACGACCCCGTGACTGGCGCCGCGCACGGTGGGCTCGTGCCTCACGAGCGACAGGTCGTCGGGGTCGTGTTTTCGCGAGACGGCCACATCCTGGTCAGTGCGGATCACGAGAGCGTTCGCATCTCCGACGCGGTGACGCGCACCACGCTCGACGAGCTTCGGCCGGGCTGGAAGATCAATGCCCTCTGCCTGACGGCCGATGAAGGCTGTCTCATCATCGGCGGCGAGCCGTCGGACGCCGCCCGCGACGAGCCGCGTCTGGCCGTCCTGGAGTTGGATCGACGGTGACGACCGCGGGCTTGGGGCCGCCGTGATCCTCCCGGATGCCCTGCCAAAGCCACCATGAAAGGGGGCGCCGGCCAACGCCGTCAACACGTGGCCCGCCGGCAGAGTGGCTGAAGCCCGTCCTACGCCCTGCGGGCTCTCTGGACCATGAACGCCACGCTCTCGTTCATGCCCATCGGGGAGAGCACGATCTGGGGATGGTCGGCGGCGAACACACGAAACACTTCGTCGCAGAACCCCTGGCCCACGATGGCGACCCCCGTGAAATCAATCGTCACATACCGAAACCGCTCGAGCCCCACCGTGACCCGCCGGGCCTCCGAACGCGAGAGCAGTTGTACACCGAAGCCTGCGAGCCTCACGGTCGTGCGCGTGCGGTCGAAGGCCAGGGTGTCGGGATCGGTCCAACGCTGAAACAAGTCTGCCAACACGACCACTTTGCCAGGCACGAAGGTGAGCACCACCCGCGTGCCGGATCGCGGTGCCGGCTCTATTTGAATCGCCGTGTCCTGGGCATCGTTGTCGGTCAGCCAGGCGATTTTTCCAGAAGCCAGCAGATAACGATTGGCGGCTTTCGATGCAAAGAAGATTCCCTCGCCGCTATGCCGAGCGGGCTGTGTCGTGAAGCGGCCTTTTTCAAGAAGGAACACCGCCTCGACGTCGTCGGGCATGCCTTGTGACTCACGGACCGAGCGAAACACGCCAATGCCATTGTCCACGATCTCGATGACGATGCCCGCCGGCGTCGCCGCCGCCGTGACGCATACGCTGTCGCCCCGGCTGTGGTCGATGGCGTTGTTCACCATCTCGGTGAATGTGTAGCCCACGGTGCCGAGCTCCCGCTCGGAAAGACCCAGGTCGGTCAGCGTGGGGCGCACCTCTGCCCAGAGCCGGTCTTCCTCGAGCCCCGCAAGCGGCCGCTCCCAACGGCAGTTGGGAAGCACATAGCGAGCCCCACGACCAGCCCCCTCTCGCACGAGCCGCCCGTCGGCCACGAGTGTTCGCAAACGCCGCTGCGCGGTTGCTCGCGACGCGCCGAGCAGCCGTATCGCATCATTCGTTGAAATCGCCCCCCGAGTCCTCGCATGGGCGATCAGAGAATCGAGATTTTCAGGGACCATGACCGATTTTGACCTATTTCCTGGAAAACGCATCAATTGATGATACGATCCATGAATCACCAGTTCCATCAGTGCGGGCGACGACGCCCCCGAGGCCGGTGGGCGGCTGGCACAGCGGCTCTCCGTGATCCGCGGCGGAGACGGCTGGCAGGAGCCGGCTCACCTCGAACCGGAGGGTCGCACGCGGAAGAAGGCCAGGCTGGCTTCGCCCGCGTCAAGTCAGCCGCTGGCACATCTCGGCGAACCGCTCGAACCACCGCCCGTCTTGCCGGCCCGTGGACCGCCGGCCGAATGGGTAGGGCTGGTGCAGGTCCACTTTCGACCGGGCAATCTTTCAGGCGTCGCCCGACGAGCTGCCCGTGATCGACATCCACCGCC
>CAIXGY010000312.1 GCA_903919035.1 uncultured Planctomycetaceae bacterium
CCTCACGCAGCCGGACCGCGTCGGCGATTTCGTGCACACGATGCTCGCCATCCGCGACCAGCAGGGGAAGCTGCCGGTGTGGCACCTGATGGGCAACGAAACCGACACGATGGTCGGGTACCACGCGGTCCCGGTGGTGGTCGACGCCTACTTCAAGGGCCTGCTCGACGCCGACCCGGAGCGGGCTTACGAGGCGATCAGGAACTCCGCCATGCGAGACGAGCGCGGCCTCGACTCGGTCAAGGAGTTGGGCTACATCCCCGCCGAGCGGGAAGGCGAGTCGGTCGCGAAGGCGATGGAATATGCCATCGACGACTGGTGCATCGCCCAGATGGCGAAGGCTCTCGGAAAGCAGGAGGATCACGAATACTTCTCCGGGCGGGCCCGGGCGTACCGGGAGTACTTCGATCCCGAGACAAGGTTCATGCGGGGCAAACTGGCCGACGGCCGGTGGCGCGAGCCGTTCGACCCGGTCGCGTCGTCCCATCGCCGCGACGACTACTGCGAGGGCAACGGCTGGCAGTATCTGTGGCTCGTGCCACAGGACCCCGAGGGGTTGATCGAACTGCTCGGCGGAGACGAGCCGTTTGGCGAAAAGCTCGACCAACTCTTCACGATCGAGTCCGTCAAGAGCGCAGGCGCCTCGGCAGACATCTCCGGGCTGATCGGCCAATACGCCCACGGCAACGAGCCCGGCCACCACACGACGTATCTGTACGCCTTCGTCGGTCAGCAGTGGAAGACTGCCAGGCTGGTGCGGCAGATCCTCACGACCCTCTACAGCGACCAGCCGGACGGCCTGTCGGGGAACGAGGACTGCGGCCAGATGTCGGCGTGGTACGTCTTCTCGGCGATGGGGATGTACCCGGTCAACCCGGCGGCGGGCGTCTACGTGTTCGGTAGCCCGGTCATCGACGAGGCGACGATCGCCCTGCCCGAGGGCAAGTCGTTCACCATCGTCGCCAGAAACAACTCGCCGGAAAACCTCTACATTCAGTCGGCTGAACTGAACGGCAAGCCCTACCGCAAGTCCTACATCACCCACCCGGACATCACGGCGGGCGGCGAACTGACGTTCGTGATGGGGCCGGAGCCGAACACAGCCTTCGGGAGCGCGCGGGAGGACCGCCCACGGTCGGTGGTGATGTCGCGGCAGGATACGACCTCCCGCCCATGATTCCACCCGACCGGAAGTCCATGATCCTCCGTTTGGCGATACCCGTCGCCGTCTTCATGGTGGTGGCGAGTCCTGCCCCTGCCGCTCAGCGAAAGCACGCCGCAAAGAAAGCGGCCGCCGCGGTCTCGGCCCCACTCTCCGAGGCTGGAGAGACTCTGCTGACCACCTACACGGCCCGGATGGAAGCCCTCGCGGCCGAGATCGTCGAGTCGATTCCCAGGATCGATGAGGCCAGACGGGCTGCCTACGAAAAGGCCCGCGACGCGGAAATCGCCGCCGACACCGCGCTTGCCGAAGTGAGCGAGGGTCAGGATGCAATCAAGAAAGCGGAGGACCTCGTCGCCCGTGCCAAGGGATGGGTCCGCAGCGCCGGACAGGCCGCTCGACAAGCCGAGGCCGCCCTCAATGCCGCCCAGACCGACGAGCAAAAATCAGCCGCAGAGCAGAAACTCGCCGCTGCGCGGCAGAGCAAGCAGAAGGGCCTCGATGCCCTCAAAGAGCATCAGGCCGCGCTTGGCGTCGAGCGGAAGAAATATGCCTCGCTTGAGGACGCGATCAAAAACGCCCAAGCCGAGCTCGAGCAGGCCGGCGCCAGCACGCTGGAAGCCGTCAGGAATATGGGCATCGCCGGCTTGCTTGGCAGTGATGAGCTCGATGCCAAGCTGGCCGCCTACAGCGTGATGGCCCATGCCACTCCGCGCGGCTTGGCCATCTATGCCCAGCAGGGTGCTGATCAAGCCAAGCTCATCGATGGGCTTCTGGCCAACGGCGAGTTGCTCGTTCAGATCGCGGTTGCCGACGGTGCCGCAGACGGCAACTACGGCAAGGCCATGGAGATGTACGAATCGATCCAAAAATCGAGCGACAAGGCCGCCACGGGCATCTTGCAAAAGCTCGCCCTTGCCATCGCCCTCGAGCACGCCAAGCCCATCGAGCAGCGCAACGCCGAGGCCGCCACCTCCGGGCCGACGTTCGTCAACCCGCTGGACCGATACCGCGCTTACGAAAAAGCCTATCTCGGCAAGGAACTCGACCCGGGCTTCGATGACCTCACCGTCTTTGATCTCCGCTTTGTGGTCTGTGGGGAGGAGCCCGATGAAATCGCAGCATGGGGACGCGCGATGCTCGCCAACTATCGCCCCGACCACATCATCACCGACGACGATCGCTGGCGCTATGTGGCCCTCGTCCGCTCCGACATTCCCTACGGTTCCCAAGACAACCAGTTCGACGAACCCGAACTCCAGTTTTTCCAGAACATCCTCAAGAACGGCGGTGTGTGCGGCCGCCGCGCCTTCATCGGCCGCTTTCTTCTGCGCGCCTTTGGCGTGCCCACGATCGCCCGCCCCCAACCCGGCCACGCCTCGTTGGCCCGCTGGACGCCCGATGGCTGGGTCATCTGTCTCGGCGCCGGCTGGGGGGCGGGCAGCACCAAGCTGGCCTACTGGAAGGATCTCGATTTTCTCGCCACCACCCAGGGTCGCGCCACCGGGGGGGCCTACATGCAGGTCAAGCGTGCGCAATGGATCGGCACTGTCATGGGCGAGAGCCCCGTGCACGGTTTCTATACCGCCCACAAACGTCTGGCCCGAAACGAGATCCCATTCTGGAACGCCGTGGCCCTCTACACCCAGCGCGGCCTGATAGAAGCCGCCACGTCGAAGACCCTCGCCGCAGTGGGGGAAGACATTGGCGAGGCCAATCTGACCAAGGAAAAAGTCGAGATCATCGAGGTCAGGCTCAGTGCCGATGACAAGAAGATCACGGTGGACGACGAGGGCGTCATCACCATCCCCGCCGCCGCCACCACCGAACCTGCCACGAGCGACGGCAAGATCATCTTCATGCCGAGCAATCGCGGCGGCTTACAACTGCACTATGAACGCGCCGCGGAAGGGAAGGAGTTCATCTACACCATCGATGTTCCCAAGGCCGGCGCGTACGACCTGAGTGCGATGGTGTGCACCCCAAGCTGGCAACAGAACCTGCTTGTCAGCGTCAATGGCGCCCCCGAGCCGGTGAAGCTGTCGCTGCCGCATACCGTCGGCATGTGGGAGACCACGGCATCGGTTGGTCTCGATCTCGAGCAGGGCGAAAACGTCCTCAGGTTGGTGCGTTCCAGCGATGGGCAGCCCAAGGGCATCACCATCCATCACTTCACGTTGACTCCGGCCAGTCAGCTCGAGTGACGGCGTCGCCGGAGGGATTTTCAGGGCGTTGCCATGCCGTCGCGCACGAGGACGCTCCTGACGAATGCCTTGGGCCTGCCGAGCGAGCGGGAGCTGGAAGTCGAACTGCGGAAGGTGCACAAGAAGTGGCCCGCCGCCACGATCGAAGCGTTTGGGCACGAGACGGACAAGGCGTCGCATGGGTCGTGCCGAAGGTCCGCACAACCCTGTTTGGCGACCGGCCCGATGGCCTTCCGGGCAACGCTGGTCGCGCAAGGAGCGAACGATGGGCGGCGGCGGGGCGGGGAATCGGCTATCCTGCTCCCAGCCACCCGGAGGAAACGACCGATGCGCGACCCCTTGTCGGAAGCCGAAGGCAGCAACCTTCTGGCCCGCCTGTTTCGAGCCCGCGGCTACGCCATCAAGCGGAATGTCATGTTCCGCGAGGGCGACGTCGAATTTCGCGTCGATGGCTGGGACGCCAAGGCCCGCGTCGGCTTCGAGTTCCTGTCGAGCGAGGCTGCCGACCACGAGGACATGACGCTCGGCGAGTTCAAGAGGCTCATGGCGGCCCAGCAGCGGGGCGAACTGGCGCTGTTCGTGATCGACGAATCCGAGCAGTTGTCGGCCCAGGATCTCACCCATGCCGCCGACGAGTTTCTCGACGCCGTGTCGCAGGCGCGGCCCCGACGCCGGGCTGCACCGCGGCGGTCACCGGCCAAGAAGCCGGCGGCACGCGGCCCGTCCTCCACACCCCGCCGGACCGCCGCTGCCCGCGGCAAGAAGGCGGCACGGAAGCGTCGCTGACCTTCCGGCGACTCGAGGCCGTCCGCACCGTGCCACTCGATCTCGTCCTCGTCGTGCAGTTGTCCGCGTCGGCCTTCATGGCGGGCGTGATCTGGATCGTGCAACTGGTGCACTATCCGATGTTCGACGCCGTCTCCGGGCCCGACTCGCGGGATCGATTCCGCTCCCACCAGTCGTGGACGCCGCTGGTGGTCGTGCCGCCGATGCTGCTCGAGGGCGCGACGGCGTTGGCCCTGGCAGTCGCCCCGCCGGCCGGCATCGGCCGCTCGGCCGCGGTCGCCGGCGTCGTCCTCGTGGCCGCCCTGTGGCTCTCGACCGGCCTCGTGCAGATGCCGCTCCACGCCCGGCTTGGCCACCACGGACACGACCCCGGCACGGTGGCCCGGCTTGTGGCCACGAACTGGTTTCGCACGGTGCTCTGGTCGGCGCGGGCGGTCCTGGCTGCCTGGATGCTGCGTGCGGCCACGTGAATGTCCCGCCGACGATACGATGCCGATTCACAGGAGCACTGACGTGAACGACCCATTTCTGCAGGCGGCGATCGAGGAGGCGGAGCAGGGGCTCGCCGAGGGCGGCATCCCGATCGGCTCGGTGCTCGTGCACGACGGCCGGATCGTGGGCCGGGGCCACAACCGCCGCGTCCAGCGGGGCAGCACCGTCCTCCACGGCGAGATGGACGCGCTCGAGAACGCGGGCCGCCGGCCGGCGCCGTTCTACCGCGAATGCACGATCTACACCACGCTCTCGCCGTGCCCGATGTGCTCCGGCGCGATCCTGCTCTACGGGATTCCGCGGGTCGTGATCGGCGAGAACCGGACGTTCATGGGCGACGAAGCGCTCCTCGAGTCCCGCGGCGTGACGCTCACGGTGGTTCAGGACGACCGCTGCATCGCGCTCATGCGCGAGTTCATCGCCCGCAACCCCGACCTCTGGAACGAAGACATCGGGGAGTGACGTCGTTGGCGGCCGCGACCGGCGCCTCGATCACGCGATCCCGAGCACGTCGCGCATCGAGTAAAGTCCGGCGGGCTTGCCGACGAGGAACCGCGCGGCGGCCAGCGCGCCGCGGGCGTAGCAATCACGGTTCGTGGCCCGGACGTTCACCGAGAACGACTCGCCCTCCATGCCGAAGAGGATCGTGTGCTCGCCCGGATTGTCGCCGGCGCGGACGGCGTGATAGCCGATCTCGTCGGCGGGCCGCGCCCCGGGCCGGCCGGATCGGCCGTGGACCTCACGAGACTGCCCCATGCCCTCGCGCACGATCGCCCCGAACTTCAGCGCCGTGCCGCTCGGGGAGTCTTCCTTGTGCCGGTGATGCGTCTCCAGGATCTCGACATCGGTCCTGCCGCCCACGCGTGCCAGCAGCACGGCGGCCCGGCCGACGAGGTCCATCGAGATGTTGACCGCCAGGCTCATGCTCGGTGACTGGAGGATCGGGATCGTCGCGGCGGCCGCGCGAATGGCCGCATGCTCGGCCGCGCCCAGGCCGGTGGTCGCCACGACGAGCGGCACCCGCTTCGCGACACAGGCGGCCACGATGCCGGCCACGGCCTCGGGCAGAGAAAAGTCGATGACGGCGTCTGCCGGACAATTCCATGAGTCGGCCAC
This sequence comes from uncultured Planctomycetaceae bacterium, assembly GCA_903919035.1. GTDB lineage: Bacteria > Planctomycetota > Planctomycetia > Pirellulales > UBA1268 > QWPN01. Next base: position 5,761 of record CAIXGY010000312.1, read on the forward strand.
CGCCACGCCCGCGGCCGGCAGGCCCGCGAGCACGCCGGCGTCGACGCCGGCCCTCGGATGGCCGGGCCGCTCGATCGCGGCCACGAGCGTCCACTCGCCAGCCGCGCAGGCCACGACCCGTTGACCCATCCGGCCGGCGGCCCCGTGGACGACGAGGTGGAGCGGCGATGCTGCATCAGCCATAAAGGTCGATCGCCTGCACGATCTCGTCGAGACGGTTGCCCACGCTCACCGCGCGATTGGCGAAGTTTGCCCGGCTCACACCCCGGCTGCCAAGCACCTCGTCGAAGAGCTTCTGGTCGGTGGTGTGATAGGCGACCGTCGCGGTCGGATCCTTGAGCTGGTGACCCGTGAGGATGCAGACGACCCGCTCGTCGCGGCCGATCACTCCCTCCGCCACGAGCTGCCGTGCTCCGGCCACGCTCGCGGCGCTCGCCGGCTCGCAGCCCAGGCCGCCGGCGCCGACCTGCGCCTTCGCGTCGAGGATCTCCTGCTCGCTCACCTCGCGCACCACCCCGTCGCAGACCTCGAGGGCCCGCAGGCACTTGTTGAGATTCACGGGCCGGTTGATTTCGATCGCGCTGGCGATCGTGTGGGCCCGCCGCTGGTCGCGGTCGAGCTCGTCGTAGTAGTGGCAGGCCGGGGCGAGGTCGGCGCGGCCGCCCTGCCACCGCAGCCCCCGACGCGTGTAGAGCTCGTGCAGCGTGTTGGCGCCCGCCGCGTTGATGATCGCCAGCCGGGGCACGCGGTCGATGAGACCGAGCCGGCGGAGTTCCGCGAAGGCCTTGCCGAAGGCGCTCGAGTTGCCGAGGTTGCCGCCGGGCACCACGATCCAGTCGGGCACCTCCCAGCCAAGCGACTCCAACACCCGGAACATGATCGTCTTCTGACCCTCGAGCCGGAACGGATTGACGCTGTTCACCAGGTAGATGCCGAGCTTCGCCGACACCTCCTTGACCCGCGCCATCGCGTCGTCGAAATCGCCGGCGATCTGGATCGTCAGCGCACCGTAGTCGAGGGCCTGCGACAGCTTGCCGTAGGAGATCTTGCCGGAGCCGATGAAGATGATCGCCCGCATCAGCCGGGTGACGGAGCAGTAGACGGCGAGCGAGGCGCTGGTGTTGCCCGTCGAGGCGCAGGCGGCCCGCTTCGCGCCGATCATCCGGGCGTGGGTGAACGCCGCCGACATGCCGTTGTCCTTGAACGAGCCCGACGGGTTCAGGCCTTCGTATTGGAGAAACAGCCGGCCCGCGTTCATGCCCACGAAGCGGGCGACGCCATCGGAAGGCGGGCACATCGTCTGCCCCTCGCCGATCGTGACCACGCTCTCCCGCGGGGCGAAGGGGAGCAGCTCGTGGAACCGCCACACCCCACTGAAGGCCAGCGGGTCGCCGCGCCGCATCCACTTCCGCTCGAAGAACTCGAACGAGTTCGGCGGTCGCAGTCGATCCCAGTCGTACTCGACGTCCAGCAGGTTGCCGCAGGACGGACAGGCGGTGAGCACCTCGTCGACGGAAAACGTGGCCGCGCAGGCCGGGTCGATGCACTGCTGAAAGGCGAGTTCGGTGCGCGCGGCGACGGCCACGGGATCGCTCCTGGGCGGACCTCGGCGATCCCCGGGAGCCATGCCCGGTGGGCCGCCGGCCCGCAGGCCCAAAGGTAGGATGCATGGGGCGTCCCAGCAAGCCGTCTCCGCCATGGCGACTGCCAGTTTGACAGCCAAAGCGCAGGCACGTTATGCTCCGGGGCTCGGGTGATGGGCCGCCTCTGGCGGGGGTGTGCCGTTGTCCGCAGGGAGTCTTGTGATGAAACCGACCGA
>CAIXGY010000313.1 GCA_903919035.1 uncultured Planctomycetaceae bacterium
CGAGCCGGCGTTGCTGGCCGAGCGCAGCACGGATTGCGAAGCGAGGCCAGCATCGAGTGAGCGACGGGCACGAAGCCCGTCGCGAACGTCCGAGCGAGACGGCACGGGCGTCCCCGACGCCGGGACAGGCGCGTTGACCCGCAACCATCATGTGTGAGCCGTATTACAGCGTGCCCAGCCTGCCGAGGTCGATCGTCGTGAGTCGGTAGCCGCCGCCCAACTCGGCCATCACCTGGTCGATGGCCGCCCGCTGTCCGGTCACGAAGGTGCCGAATCCACCCGAGCCGTAGGTCCAGACGGTCATGAGCACGAGCCGGTCGTCCACGATCATGAAGCCCGGGTTTCCCGAGTCTCCGACGACGAGCCGCTCGAAGAAGGAGCGCTGGGTCGCGTCTTTCGGCTCGAAGCAGGAGGCCTCGTCGTGGAGCCACCACAGGCTGGTGACCAGCGCCTTCTCCTCCTGGTCGAGCGCCAGGCAGGGAATCTGCTGGCGGCCGTCGGGCAGGTACTTCGCCCAGTCGTCCGGGAGGATTGCGGCGAAGCCGATCGTGGGGGGGACGTCACTGTCGAGGACGCCGACGGTGATGTCGGGGAACGCGGACTGGCCTGAGAAGCGCAGGCTCATCGCACCGACGAGGGTGCGTTCCACGACCTCGTTGTCGCGGCTCACGAAACGCATCGTGGCGCCCACCGGAATCTGGAAGTGGGTGGCATACACGACGTGCCGGGGGCTGACCAACGTGCCGGCATACCAGCTGCCACCGGCACTGTTCCAGGGGCTGATGCAGGTCAGATCGAGATCGTGGGTCCAGGCGGCCTGATTCCTGACGTAGGTGGCCGTCGCGTGATCCATCACCGAGAACACGGGCTTGGCCGTGACGGGATCCCGGCCTCGGATCCTGGCATCCACCGCGTCGGTGGCGATGTGCGGCAGATTCTCCCGGTGCGACACCAGCACGACCCTCGTCGTCGTCCGGAGGCCGTCACTGGCGGTGATGGTGAGGCGGGTGTTCCGGTCCGCCGCGGGCTCGAGGACGACCTTCCCGAGCCCGCCGACGATCCCGTTGATGGTCTCCATGCTTCCACTCAGCCTGGCCTCGTTCCCGAGGTTTCGCGCGGCGGGGTGCAGGATCCTCACCACGCCATTGTCCGACTTCAGCGAAACTGAAAGCCTCGGTGAGTCGGGATCGCTGATCGGCTGCGGCCCGAGATCGATCGACCCGTGGGCGGCGAACAGCCTGCCGGAGCAGGCCACCGTCGGCGCGTCGTTGACCGGCACGATCCTGATCGTGCCGCCACGGGTGGAGCGGTTCGCTCCGTCGGACGCTGTCACGGTGATGGTGGCCGGGTCGGTGCTGTCCATGGCGGGCTTGAAGACGATGCGCTCGAGCGTCTTGTTCACGGCCGACCGCGGGCCGTCGATGAAGACGAGCCGGTTCTCCGGAGCATCGACCGTCACGCCCGGCGCGGCCTTCACGGACACGAATCCCGATGACACCCGCACGCTCACATGCAGGACGCCGGAATCCCTGTCGAACACCCGCACCCGCACGGGTGTGGCCGTGTCCTCGACGACCGTGACGCGGTTCAAAAGGCTGATTTGTGGCGCGAAGGTTCCAGCCGACAACGGACGTTTCCGCTCGAGTCGCTCGAACTGCGGTGCACACGGTCGCATCGCCAGGCCCTCGAGGGTGATCCTGGGATTGCGTCCTGCGGTTGGTTCTCCTCGGGGTGGGTGGAGTGATGCCGGCCACCGCCGTGCGACCGTCCGCGGGTCCGTCGTGCGCGGCGGCCCCGCCTCGGTCACTGGATCCTACGAGGGCCGTCATTCGCCCGATCCGGGCCGCGCCGCCCGCCCGGCGGCCGTTGCTCCGGTCGCGGGTTCGCGGCCGGCAGACACCCGCGGCACTTCGCCCGGGCGCGATGCTATCCGCGGGTCTCGCGCTTTCGCCGGCGGGCGTCTTTCTCCCGCTGCTTCTTGAGTTTCCGCCGCTCTTCGGCCGTGAGCCGCTTGCCGGTGTCGCCCTTCGGCATGGCCAGCCGCGCGTTGGGGTTGGAGAGCTGCGCCTGCATCCGCTGCACCTGCTGCATCCGCTCGCGGAGTCCCATGCCCGCCATGCCCTTCATCATCGCGGCCATGCCGTCGAACTGCTTCACGAGGTCGCTCACCTCGTGGGCCTCGACGCCCGCACCCGCGGCGATCCGCCGGCGCCGCGAGGTGTCGACGAGCCGCGAGGGGTTCCGCCGCTCCTCCGGAGTCATCGAGTCGACGATGCCGAAGAGGCGATTCATGTCCTTTTCCAGGTCGGCGCCGCCGAGCATGTCCTGCATGCCGCCCATACCCGGGATCATGCCGAGCACCTTGCCCAGCGGCCCGAGCCGGCGGGTCTGGAGCAGCATCTTCTTGAAGTCGTCGAGCGTGAACTCGCCGGCCTTCAGTCGCTCCTCCTGCTTGCGGATCTCCTCCTGGTCGAATTTTCGCTGGGCCTCCTCGACGAGCGAGACGACGTCGCCCATGCCGAGAATCCGGCCTGCCATGCGCTCCGGATGAAAGTCCTCGAGGGCCTCGATCTGCTCCCCGGTGCCGATGAACTTGATCGGAACGCCGGTCGCGCTCTTGACGGACAGGGCGGCGCCGCCGCGGGCGTCGCCGTCGAGTTTCGTCATGATCACGCCGTCGAGCGTGAGGGCCTCGTTGAAGGCTCCGGCGCTGCGGACCGCGTCCTGGCCCGTCATCGCGTCGACGACGAGGTAGACCTGGTCGGGCCCCACGGTGCGGTCGATGCGGGACAGCTCCTGCATCAACGCCTCGTCGATCGCGAGCCGTCCGGCCGTGTCGAGGATGACCACGGACGAGCCGGCCTGCTTCGCGCGGGCCACGCCGGCCTTGCAGACGGCGACGGGGTCGGTGGAGCCACCGGGCATGTCGGCGGGCGTGTGCACCGGGATGCCGAGCTGCCGGCCGAGCACCGTGAGCTGCTCGATGGCGGCGGGCCGTTGGAGGTCGGCGGCCACGAGCATCACCCCCCTGCCCTGGGCCTGGATCCGCTTCGCCAGCTTGGCGCAGGAGGTCGTCTTGCCGGAGCCCTGCAGGCCGCAGAGCATGAGGACGGTCGTCTTGCCGGCCTCGAGGTGGAGCGAGTGATCCACCGGGCCCATGAGGTTGACGAGCTCGTGGTGGACGATGCCCACGAGCTGCTGCGCCGGGTCGAGCGACTCCAGGACCCGCGCCCCAACCGCCCCCGCCGCCACGCGATCGAGGAAGCCGTCGGCGACGTCGTAGGCGACGTCCGCCTCCAGGAGCGCGGTTCGAACCTGCTCGAGGCCCTCCCGCATATTCGCGTCGGTGAGCTTGCCCCGGCCGCGGAGCGATTGCAGGGCCGAGGAGAGCGACGCGGTCAGCGACTCGAACATGGCGGTTCCCGGAGCAACAGGGCCCCGCAGTATATCGCCCGCCCGAGCGCGATCCCCGCCCCGCCGGTGACGGGCCGCCCTGATCGGGAGCGGTCGCACGGCGCGACGCTTGCCCGACGCTTGGCCGGCGTGAGCGGCGCGTCACCGGAGAGGCGGGGAACAGGTCAGCTGAACGTGCCGGGCTCCGACACGAGCGGCGCGGAGGAGGGCGCCGACATCACGGCGTTGCCTTCCTCGCAGCACGGCGCCGGCCCGCAGGCCGGGGCGCAGGGCTCGCAGGCGGGCACCCCGCACGGCTGGCCCTGCCGGCTGCACGGCGAGCGAAACTCCATGAACGACTGGCGCCGCAGGCCGCCCCCGAAGCAGCTACTGCACCCCGGGGCCGCCACGAGGCTCCCGAGCACGAGCGACAGGCACATCGCACGCATCATGATCGCTTCCTCCATGCATCCGGCGGCGTGAGCCGCCGGGTCGACGAGTCGCGTCGTCCGTCACGACGCCCCGTAACCGTAGCCCACGTTCGGGCGCGCGGCGGCCGTCGACGCGTTGCGTCGAGCCGGCCGGGATGGGTCGCGGTGCCGGGCGTGCGGAAGATGCCGGGCGTGCGGGCCACCGCTGCACGACATGCGGATTTGACCGTCGCCTCCGCGCGGCGGGGCTCTGCCGGCCATGACATGGGTTGTGCGGGAGGGGCAAGATATGCGGCTGCGCGGCCGATGCATTTCTCATGGCGACCGCTCCGCCCCCGACGAGCCCCGCGAACCCCGGCCGACCTGCCGGAGTGACGCGCCGCGTGTTCCGCGGTGCGGTCTTCGCCTGCGCGGTCGCCGCGGCGATCCTCAGCGGCTCGCGGGCGCCCGCGGCGACACCGCGTCCCGCGGCCGACGTGTGGGTCGCCAGCACCCGGCGCCTGCCGGGCATCTGCCGCCGGCCGGAGCGGGCGGGGATCGATGTCGAGCGGCTCTCGGGGGGCGATCGCGGCCGCTGGGAACGGGCGAGCGTCGACGACCTGCTCGCACCCGGGCGGCCCCTCGTCGTCTTCGTCCACGGCAACCGGTACGCGGCGGCCGAGGCCAAGAGCGAGGGCGTCCGGTTCGCCCGGCTCGTCGCGTCTGCCTGCCCCGACGCGGGCCCGGTGCGGACGGTCGTCTTCTCGTGGCCGAGCGACCAACAGGGCGTGCTGCTCCGCGACGTGCGGGCGAAGTACGCCCGCGCCCACGCCGACGGCCATTATCTTGCCTGGCTCCTGGGCCGGGTCGAGCCGGAGCGGCCCGTCGCCATCGTGGGCTTCAGTTTCGGTGCCCTCGTGGGGCTCGAGGCGCTCCAGGATCTCGAGGCCGCTGATCGCGACGCCGGGATCCCGGCATCCTGGACCGGCCGCCCGGGACGGACGAACCTCGTGTTCGTGGCGCCGGCGGTGCGGTGTGACGCCCTGGCCCCGCGCGGGCCTTACCGCGCCGCCGTGGCGGGCATCGATCGACTCACCGTCGTGGCCAATTCGGCGGACTGCGCGTTGGCCTTCTTTCCGTCCGTCGATCGCGTCACGCGGGCCGAGGCGCTGGGCACGACTGCGATGCCACGCCGCTGGCTGCCCCCCGATCTCGAATATTCGGCCGTCGATGCCGCGGCCATCGTCGGCCCGCAGCACAGCCTCGCGCTGTACCTCGGCTCGGGTTCGCTGGCCCGCCGCATCTCCGCCGCGGCGGTGGCGGGCTTCGATGCATCCGCAACGCCGTAGCGGGGCCGCCGCGGACGGTCAGGCCCGGTCGGCGAACCAGGCCGCCGTGCGGGCGAGGCCCTCGGAAACGGCCACCGTCGGCCGCCACGACAGCACGCGATCCGCGAGTCCCGCGTCGACGAGGTTGCTCCGCAGGTCGCCCGGCCGCGCGGGACCGTGGGTCGGTGCCGGCAGCGTCGCGGAGCGACCACGGGCGGCGAGCAGCGTCGCGAGCGCCTCCCGCAGCTGCGACTCGATCTCGTTGACGTCCATCCCCACGCCAGTGCCGATGTTGAGGCTCGTGAGCGTGCCTGGCTGCACCGCCGCGACGTCCCCGGTGAGAGCGATCACGTTCGCACGAGCGACGTCGGGGCCATAGACGTAGTCGCGGATGTAGCGGCCGTCGCCGTTGATGGTGGCGGCCTGGCCGGCGAGCAGCTTCTTGAGGAAGATCGCGACCACGCCGGCCTCGCCATGCGGATTCTGCCGCGGCCCGTAGACGTTGGAATAGCGGAGGGCGACGGCGGCCAGACCGTGCTCGGCGGCGTAGAACTTCAGATACCGCTCACCGACCCACTTGGTGATCCCGTAGGGACTCACCGGGTCGGCCGGTGTCGTTTCCGGCGCGGGAGCGGTGACGTCGCCGTAGAGCACGCCGCCGCTCGACGCGAACACGACTCGTCGGCAGCCCTGGGCGACGGCGGCGTCGAGCACGTTGATCAGCCCGAGGCAGTTGACCTCCGCGTCGAACCGGGGCTCCCGCACGGAGCGGCTCACGGACATCTGCGCGGCCTGGTGACAGACCGCGTCGGGCCGCTCGGTGGCGAACGCCCGGCCGACCGCTGCGGCGTCGCGGATGTCGACCACATGGAGCGGCACGCCCTCCGGCACGTTTTCCCGCGCGCCGCTCGACAGGTCGTCGAGCACCGCCACCGCGTGACCAGCCTCGCGGAGCGCGTCGACGATGTGGCTACCGATGAAACCGGCGCCGCCGGTGACGAGAATCTTCATGCCTGGAACTCCACGTGCGGAATGGGGGTCACGAGATCGTGGCCACGTTCCCCCGGCTGTGCAAGGGCCGTCAGGCGGGCCGCGGCCTCGGGAGCGCGGCCGGCGGACCAGGGATTTTTAGCCCGGAAACCCGCGGGGGCGTCGCTTATAGTTGAGTGGGGCGTGCGTGCCGCCGTCCCGGTCCAGGATCCACCCGCATGGCCACCGTCCCCGCCGTCCCGGCCCCACCGCAGCTCACCGACGACGACGTCGCCGCGATCGATCGCCTGCGAGAGGTGCACGAGCGACTGCGCCGGGAACTCGCCCGGGTGATCATCGGTCAGGAGCGGACGATCGAGAAGCTCGTGATCTGCCTGTTCGCCCGCGGCCACGCGCTGCTCATGGGCGTGCCTGGTCTGGCGAAGACCCTCCTGGTCGGCAAGCTCGCCGAGACCGTGTCGCTCAAGTTCAGCCGCATCCAGTTCACGCCCGACTTGATGCCGATGGACATCACCGGCACCGACATCCTCCAGGAGACGGTCGACGGCCGTCGCGAGTTCCACTTCGTGCCGGGGCCCGTGTTCGCCAACATCGTGCTCGCAGACGAGATCAACCGCGCCCCGCCCAAGACGCAGGCCGCGATGCTCGAGGCGATGCAGGAGCACAAGGTCACGGTCGTTGGCAAGACGTCGCGGCTCGACCCGCCGTTTTTCGTGCTCGCCACGCAGAATCCAGTGGAGCAGGAGGGCACCTACCCGCTGCCCGAGGCCCAGCTCGACCGGTTCATGTTCCTGATCGAACTCGACTATCCGAGCGAGGACGAGGAGGTGCAGATCGCGCGGACGACGACGGGTGAGCAGCCCCCGGCCCTGGATCACGTGCTCTCGGCGCGGGAGATCATCGAGTTTCAGCACCTGGTGCGGCGGGTGCCGGTGCCCGATCACATCTACCACTTCGCCGCCCGGCTCGTCCGCCGGACGCGGCCCCGCGGCGCGACCGCGCCCGAGTGGCTCAAGCCGCTGGTGTCGTGGGGCGCGGGGCCGCGGGCGGTGCAAAACCTGATTCTCGGGGCCAAGTCCCGGGCGGCGCTCGCGGGCAGCTACATGGTGCGGCTCGAGGACGTGGAGGCCGTCGCCGCGCCGGTGCTCACCCACCGGCTCATCACCACGTTCGCGGCGCAGGCCGAGGGCATCGACGCCAAGGAGATCGTGGGGCGGCTCGTGAAGGAAGCCGTCGCCGAGGCGCACGGCTGACGGTTTTCCGCCACCGGCGCCGCCGAGCGGCCGCGCCGTCCCGGACGCACGAGCATGATCGACGACCGCAAGCCCCGCCGCTTCCTCGACCCCCGCGTGCTCGCGCGGCTGGCGGCGGTGCCGCTGGCGGCCCGCAGGCCGATGGTGGGGAGCGTGTCGGGCCGCCATGCGAGCCCCCACCGGGGCTCGAGCGTGGAGTTCGCCGAATACCGCAAGTATGTGCCTGGCGACGATCTCCGCCGGCTCGACTGGCGGGCGTTCGGCCGCTCGGACCGCCATTACGTCAAGGAGTTCGAGGCCGACACCAACCTCCGGCTGGTGCTCGTGCTCGACACGTCCGGCTCGATGAACTTCTCGGCCGAAGGCCGGCCGCCACGGATCGAACTGGCGCGGACGATCTGCGGCTCGCTCGCCTATCTCGCGGCGCAGCAGGGGGACGCGGTGGGCGTCTCCTGCGTGGCCGGGTCGATCGTGAAGACGCTGCCGCCGCGCCGCAGCCCCGCCCATCTGCGACTCGTGCTCGACGTGCTCGAGCAGGCGGCCCCCGCTGGCCCGAGCCGGCTGCCCGAGGTGCTGCACGAGCTCGCCGAGACCGTCCGCCAGCGGGCCCTCGTCGTGATCGTCAGCGACCTGTTCGTCGACCCCGAGGCGTTGGCCCGGAGCTTCGGGCATCTCACGTTTCGCCGACATGACGTGGCGGTCTTCCAACTCCTCGATCCGCAGGAGATCGCCTTCACGCTCCAGCGGCCCACGCGCTTCCTCGACATGGAGGGGGGCGGGGCGATCTTTGCC
>CAIXGY010000314.1 GCA_903919035.1 uncultured Planctomycetaceae bacterium
ACCAACCTGCGAAGCCGAGCAGGCAGACCGCGGTCAGCGGCAGCAGGGCCTGCACGACCACGTCGCCGAAGGTTCGCCGCCGCACCCGACGGGGAACGCGGTCCCCGCCGGCGGGGACCAATGCGTCAGGATTCGCGACGGACATGCTGCCGAATGTACCCCACACGTTCGCGACGGGCCACTCATACGGCTCACTCGTGATTCCCGCTCGCCGACTCGCCTGACCGGCTGCGAACCAGATGCCGCGCCCGACACGATCGACGAAGGCTTGGGCCTGCCGATCCCTCGAGACGGCGTAGACCGGCAAGCGCAGGCATGGATGCCGGAGCGCGGCCGTCTCCGAGCAAGCGAAGTCCGGGATGGACGCAGCGAGCGTCCGGCGAGAGGGTGTGGGCAGACCCGAGCCGGTTGGGCGCAAAAACCGGCTGCGAATCAGCTGCCTCGCCACACGCAGGGATCGCGGGGGAGCAGTATCAGGGTCCCGCACCGGCCCGCGGCCCGCTCGACGACCGCACCTCGACCGCATCGATCCTGCCGTCCTCCATGGAGGCGATCCGGTCGGCGAACGAGTAGACGCGAGCATCGTGCGTGACCACGATCACCGCGCGGCCGGGCTGCACCGCGACCTGTTGGATGAGTTCCATGGTGATTCGGCCATTTTCGGCGTCGAGCGCGCTGGTCGGCTCGTCGCAGACCAGCAGGCGAGGCTCGTGCACGAGGGCTCTCGCGATCGCGACCCGCTGCTGCTGCCCGCCGGAGAGTTCACTCGGCAGGTTCGCCAGCCGGTCGCCGAGCCCGAGGCGGTCGAGCACCCCGCACGCCGCCTCGACGGCCGCCGCTCGCTTCCACCCCGCGATGAGGAGCGGCACGGCGGCGTTTTCGGCGGCCGTGAGGGCCGGCAGCAGGTTGAACTGCTGAAACACGAAGCCCACGTTGTCGCGGCGAAACTTCACCTTCCGACCGTTGCCCATCGCCACGAGATCCTGGCCCAGCACCACCACGTCGCCGGCCGTGGGATCGAGCGTGCCGGCCACGATGGAGACGAGCGTGGTCTTCCCGCAGCCGCTGGGGCCCACGAGCATGAGCAGCTCGCCGTAGGGCACGTCGAGGTCGACGCCACGGAGTGCCCTGGTCAGGGCCCCGTTCGCTCCGAACTCCTTGGTCACGCCGCGGCAGCGGACGGCCAGCGCGTCATCGGGAGGTGCGGCGCTCATCGGATGCGGTCACCCTCTGAAGACAATCGCGGGCTCGACCACGATCACCTTGCGGATCGACACCAGGCTGGCGACGAGCACGATCACGAACACGGCCGCCGCCGTGATCGCCAGCACCTGCCATGGCATGAAGAACGACAGCCGCGTGAACGTCCGCGAGGCGAAGCCGAACAGGGCGGCCAAGCCCACGCCCGTGCCGTAGCCGACGAGCCCCACCTGGAGGGCCTGGCCGAGCACCATGCCGAGAATCATCCAGTTGCTCGTGCCCATCGCCTTCAGCGCGCCGAACTGGCGGATGTTCTCCACGGTGAAGAGGTAGAAGGTCTGGCCGGCGATGGCGGTGCCGACGAGGAACCCGAGCAGGACCGTGATCCCGAAGTTCACCGGTATGCCGGTCTTCGCCATGTAGTAGCGGAGCGTCTTCCAGATGAACTGGTCGCGGGTGAGGGCCTGGAGGCCGGTCGACCCCTCGATCCGCCGACAGGCCTCCGCGGCCGAGACCCCCGCCTCGGGCTCGGCGAGCACGAACGAGAGCACCTTTCTCTCCGGCGGGGCGAACTGCACCGCCCGGCTGTAGCGGGTGTAGCAGATCGGGAAACTTTGGAACGTGCGACTGGCCCGCGTGATACCCACCACGACGGCCCGCCGGTCGTTCATCTCGAAGATGCGTCCGATCCGGAACGCCTCGCCCGGCCAGATCCGCTTGTAGCCGGCATCATCCATGATGACGGCGTCGGGTTTCTGCAGGTCGGCGATCGAACCCACGATCATCCGCTGGGGTGCGCCCACGAGCGTGGCGTCGTCGAGGCCGAGGAGGATCATCTGCTCATAGGTTCCCTCCTGGAGCCGGGCCCGGCCCAAGCCCTTGTAGAACCGCACCGCCCAGGCCACGCCCGGCACGCTCTTGACCCGGAAGAGTTCCGTGTCGGACAGCGGCTTGATGTCGTCGACGAACTGGACGTTCTTGTCCATGACCCAGATGTCGGGCCCCTCGACGTCGCGGATCTGACTCACCGTCAGCGACATGAGGCCACAGAAGATCGACGCCTGCTGGGCGATCAGAAGCGCGGCGAAGACCACGCCGAACACGATGCCCAGATACTTCGCCCGATTGCCGACGAGCATCTTCCAGGCGATCCAGAACATGCGCGACGCTCCGTCAGGTCGCCCGGGCCGCAGCCCAGTCGTGGAGGAGCGCCACCTGCCGCCCGAAATCCTGGTCGGACACGCCCAACGGGCTCTTGAAGAAGCAGGCCAGCCACTCGAGCACGCCGACTTCGCCCGCCCGGTGGGCTCGCTCGACGAGTCGGAAAAGATCCAGCACCAGCGGTGCGGCGAGGATCGAGTCGCAGCCCTGCCAGGTGAATTGGAGCGTCATCGGCGTGCCGAGAAAGCCCCGAAAGTGAACGTGATCCCAGGCCGTCTTCCAGTCACCGAGGCTGCGGATGTATTCGATCGAGACGTGCGTCTGCGGCGGATAGCCGAGAATGCCCGCCAGGAGGTGATCCTTGCTTCTGACCTTCGCGGACTTGTTCCGCGGGTCGTCGAGCACCTTTCCATCCATGTTGCCGAAGATGTTGTGCCCCACCCAGCTCATGACCTCGAGGTTGCGGGCGGCGAACATCGGCGCCAGGACGCTCTTGAGGAGCGTTTCACCGGTCTTGCCGTCACAGCCGGCGTGGGCGATGCCGCGGTCGAGGGCCACACGCTGGAGGGCCTCGGGGGTCGATCCGGCCGACGGCGTGAAATTCACGTATGAGGCGCCGGCCTCGACTGCGGCGAGAAAGTAGAGGCTGCTGGTCGGCAGCGGGCACCGGGTGGCATCGTCGAGCAGCGGCTCGATCTCGGCGAATTCACGCGGCATCGGTGGCGGCGGCGGCTCCGTGGAGGCGACGTTCACCACGACCACGTGCCGCAGCCGCTCGGTCGCCGCGAACTCCTCGATGTCCCGCCGCGCCCGGGCCATGGCCTGCCGCGGCGTCTCGACGAGAACTGCTCCGGGCAGGTCGGCCAGGGAGGCGATGCGGTCGCCGGCGGCGACGATCGTGCCGGGCCGCACCCTCTCCTCGACCTCGGCCAGCAACGGCCCGGCTGCGTCGAGCAACTCGGGGGTGATCGCCCGGCTTTCCGTCCACATCCGCCGCGCCTCCGCGGCCAGCGAACCGATGCGGATGTCGTGGCCGCCGACGACGATGTCGGAAAAGTCGACGAGCCCCAGCCGCGCGAAGGGCTCGCGGGCTGTGACCAGCCCGACGGGCGGCACCGTTCCCGCCCGCAGGCCCGCCAGACCGGCGAGCAGGGTCGTGGCGACGCCCCCCTTGGCACCGATGAGCCAGAGTCCGACTCGGGTGGAAGGCATGTCAGGCATGGAGACGAGGATTCGCCGGCGACACTCCCCGTCATCTTAGCCACGTGGCGGACTCGTCAATCGAGCCCCGGATGTCCGCCGGCCTCTGCTATCCTGACCTGCCTTTCGCGCCGCTCACCGAGGATTCCGTCGTGACGGGCCCGTCTGAAGTCGAGCAGCCTGACGACGCCGCAGTGCCGGTGGACGATCCGCGGATCGCCGACGTCCTCACGCGGTGGTGGGGCTTCGACCGGCTGCGGCCGCTGCAGGCGGAGGCCATCAAGGCCGCCCTCGGCGGCCGGGATTCGCTCGTCGTCATGCCGACCGGCGGCGGCAAGAGCCTCTGCTATCAGTTGCCGCCGCTGATCGCGGACTCGACCGACGTGGTCGTCTCGCCGCTCGTCGCACTCATGAAGGATCAGGTCGACGCGCTCGAGGCCCTCGGCTACCCGGCGGCGGCGATCCACGGGGGCATGTCCGACGAGGAGCGCCGCCAGGTCCGCGACCGGCTCGCGGCGGGCGACCTGCGACTGCTCTTCGCGGCCCCCGAGCGGCTGGTCAACACGGGGCTGCTCGACCTGCTCGCCCGCGTCGGCGTGAGACGGTTCGCGATCGACGAGGCGCACTGCATCAGCCAGTGGGGACACGACTTCCGCCCCGAATACCGTCAGCTCGCCCTCGTGCGCGAGCGGTTCCCCGCGGCCAGCGTCCATGCGTTCACGGCGACGGCCACGCCGCGGGTGCGGGCCGACATCGCCCGCCAACTCGCCCTTCGCGACCCCGAGATCCTGGTGGGAACGTTCGACCGGCCGAACCTGGTCTACCGTGTGGTGCCGCGGACGGACCGCGTGGCCCAGGTGATCCAGGTGCTCGGCCGGCACCGCGGCGAGGCGTCGATCGTCTACTGCATCTCCCGGAAGGAGACCGAGCGGCTCGCGGCCCGGCTCGCGGAGGAGGGCCTGCTCGCGCGGCCCTACCACGCGGGGCTCGACGCCCGGGAGCGCCATGCGACCCAGGAGGCCTTCGCCCGCGAGACGATCGACGTGGTCGTGGCGACCGTCGCCTTCGGCATGGGCATCGACCGGTCCGACGTCCGCCTCGTGCTCCACACGGCGTTGCCGAAGAGCCTCGAGGCCTACCAGCAGGAGACGGGCCGGGCCGGCCGCGACGGCCTCGCGGCCGAGTGCGTGCTGCTCTATTCGTCGGCCGACGTCTTCAGCTGGGAGTCGCTCGTCCGCAAGAGCGCGGCGGAGTCGGATCTCGACGCCGCCGAGCAGGAATCGCTCATCGCGGCCCAGCTCGAGCACCTGCACGCGATGCGACGCTACGCCCAGGCCGCCCGCTGCCGCCACGCGGCGCTCTCGGAATACTTCGGCCAGGCCTATGCCCCGGCGACCTGCGGCGCCTGCGACGTCTGCCTCGGCGAGACCGGAAGCCTGCCCGATGCGACGGTGACGGCCCAGAAGATCATCTCCTGCGTGGCCCGGGTGGGCGAGCGATTCGGCGTGCGGCACGTCTGCGAGGTGCTCCGCGGCGCGAAGACGGAGGGGATCCAGCGGCACGGCCACGACCGGCTCTCGACGTTCGGCCTGCTCGCCGGACACGACCAGCGGGCGGCGGAGAATCTCGTTCACCAGTTGCTCGACCAGGATCTGCTCGGGCGGACTGGCGGCGACCGGCCGGTCATCACGCTGAACGAGCGGTCGTGGGAGGTGTTGCGGGGCCGGCGCGAGGTCGTGCTCCTCGAGCCGCGGACGTCGAAGACGAAGACGACGAAGGCCGACACGGACGACTGGCAGGGCGTGGACCGCGACCTCTTCGAGCAGCTGCGACGCTGGCGTCGACGCGTGGCCGAGGCCCGTGGCAAGCCGGCCTGGACCATCGTCGACGACAAGTCACTGCGGGCGATCGCCCGCGACAAGCCCGACTCGTTGGATGCCCTCCTCCGCTGCCACGGTATCGGCGCCAAACGTCTGGCCGATTTCGGTCCTGCAATCCTCGACCTCGTGGCCGGCAAAGAACCCGAAACGCTATCCTCGGGAGAGCCGGATTGAACGACCTTATGACGAGGCTCGGGGCTGCCCATGCCGTCGAGCCGGCGTTGGCAGCCAGCGCAGGCAGGATGCCGGAGCGCAGCTGCCATCGAGTGAACCGAGCCCCGGGCG
>CAIXGY010000315.1 GCA_903919035.1 uncultured Planctomycetaceae bacterium
GCCGATGCGGCGCTCCTCCGCGCGACGGCGATCGACGGCCGTCTCGCGGCCACGCCGTCGCCGCGGGGCGACCTGCCGCCGGATCCGGTGTTCGGCGATGGTCCCGCCGACGCGCCGCCACCGCTCGCCGCCCGCGGCGCCGCGATCATCCGCGAGATCGGCGGGGCCGACGCCGGCGACGTCCGGTGGCTCGCGGCCCGCTGGAGCGCCCGGTGGGCGGGTGACACGGCCGCGGTGGCCAGTCGCTGACCGGCGGCTATCCTTGACGGCCCCATGTCCGCCCCATCGATCCCGCCGTCACCGTGCGCCCGCATCGACCTGACCGCCCCGGACGGCCGTGGGCGGCTCGACGCCCTCCGCGGGACGTTGACCTCGCAGGGAGACGTCGTCAGTCCCGCCGGGCGGCAGCGGACGATCGACGTCTTCGGGTCTCCGCTCTCGCCCCGTGAGGTCGTGGAACGGATCTGCGCCGACGTGCGGTCGCAGGGCCTCGACGCGCTGCTCGACTACACACGCCGAATCGATCGCGTTGACGTCACAGCCGACACGCTGCTCGTGAAGCCCGACGCCCTGGCCGCCGCCCACCGCGCCGTCGACCCCGGGTTCCTCGCGGCGGTGCGGCGCATCCGGCAGCGGGTCGAGCGCTTTCAGCAGGCGATCCTGGCCCGGGACGTCGAGGTGCCGCTCGAGGGCGGCGGATCGTTGCGGCAACGCTACCTGCCGCTGGACCGGGTGGGCGTGTGCGTGCCCGGAGGTGCAGCCGCCTACCCGTCCACGCTCCTCATGACGGTCGTGCCGGCCCGCGTGGCGGGCGTGCGGGAGATCGTGGTCGTGGCCCCGCCGACCCGTTTCGGCTCCGACAACACCCACGTGCTCGCCACCTGCCACGAACTCGGCGTGCCGACGGTCGTGCGCGCCGGCGGCGCGCAGGCCGTCGCGGCGCTCGCCTACGGCGTGGCTGGCGTGCCGCGGGTCGACAAGATCGTCGGCCCGGGAAATCTGTTCGTGGCCCTCGCCAAGGAACACGTCTACGGCGACGTGTCGATCGACGCGATCGCCGGCCCGAGCGAGATCGTGGTCGTGGCCGACGACGCGGCCAATCCGGAGTTCATCGCCGCCGATATGCTCGCGCAGGCCGAGCATTCCCCCGGCTCCGCGATCCTGCTGACGCCGAGCCCCGCGCTCGCCGATGCGGTGCTCGCGGCGCTCGCCACACGCTTGGCGGTGCTCGAACGCGGCGACCTGACCCGCGACAGCTTGGAGCGGTTCGGGGCCGTGGTCGTCACCCGTGACGAGGCGGAGGCCGCGGCGGTCGCCGACGCGCTCGCGGCCGAGCACCTGACGATCGACACCCGCGATCCGGAAGCCACGCTCGCACGGATCCGGCACGCCGGGGCCGCGTTTCTGGGGCCCTGGAGCCCCGTCGCTGCCGGCGACTACGCGGCCGGCCCGTCGCACGTGCTTCCCACCGGCGCCACCGCGCGGTTCGCGGCCGGCCTCACGGCCAACGACTTCCTGCGGGGCGGCAGCGTGATTCGTCTCGCGCGGACCGATCTGGCCGCGCTGGCCGCGGACATCGCGATCGTCGCCGACACCGAGGGGCTGACGGCGCACCGTCGCAGCGTCGAGGCCCGGCTGGGCGGAGGCTGAGGGGCATTGCGGCCCCCGCGCGGCGGCGCATGACGGTGGTGACGGTCGTGCCGGCTGCGCCCGGCAGCGCCGCGGCGTGAGGTAGAATTCGTCCGCCATGGCATCCGCGCCCGCCTCCGCCGCCCGCCGCCTCGTGCGGCCAGACATCGCCGCGCTCGCCGGCTACGCGCCCGGCGAGCAACCGCAGGGGGGCGACTGGATCAAGCTCAACACGAACGAGAATCCCTACCCGCCGTCTCCAGCGGTCGGCCCCGCGATCGCCGCCGTCGCGGCCGGGCGGACGCTCGCGAAGTACCCCGACCCGCTGGCCACGGTGTTTCGGCGTCAGGCCTCCGCGGTGCTCGGCGTCGATCCCGACTGGATCATCTGCGGCAACGGCAGCGATGACCTGCTCACCATCCTGGTGCGCACCTTCGTGGCCGCCGGCCAGTGTCTCCGGACGGCGACGCCGAGCTACATTCTCTACCGCACGCTCGCCGGTCTGCAGGGCGCGGTCTGTGAGGAGATCCCGTTCGCGCGCGACTGGACGCTCGGCGACGACTTCGTCGCGCCGCGGCCTGACCTGGCCTTGGCGTTTCTCGCCAATCCCAACAGCCCTTCGGGCACGCTCGTGCCGCGGGAGCGCATCCGCCAACTGGCAGAGCGACTGCCGTGTGCGTTCGTCGTGGACGAGGCCTACGGTGATTTCGCCGAGGAACACTGCCTCGACCTCGTCCGGGAGAACGACCGGGTGATCGTGACCCGCTCGTTCTCGAAGTCCTATGCGCTGGCCGGCCTGCGCTTCGGCTACGCCGTGGCCCAGCCGCACGTGATCGCGGAACTCCTCAAGGTCAAAGACTCCTACAACTGCGATGCCCTCTCGATCGCGGCCGCCACCGCGGCCATCGGCGATCGGGCCTGGCTGGCCGACAACCGGGCGAAGATCGTCGCGACCCGCCGCCGGCTCACCGACGCGATGCGGGCGCTGGGCTGGAACGCCGTCGAGAGCCAGGCCAACTTCGTCTGGTGCACGCATCCGTCGCGGCCGCACCGTCCCGTCTACGAAGCCCTCAAGGCCCGGGACATCCTCGTCCGCTGGATGAACTATCCGGCCTGGGGCGACGGCATCCGCATCACCGTCGGCACCGACGCCGAGATCGACGCCTTCCTCGCCGCCATGCGGCAGATCTGAACCCTCACCCCCGATCGCGATCATGCCTCGCACCGCCACCGTCTCCCGCACGACCAAGGAAACCGACATCCGCCTGTCGCTCGATCTCGACGGCACAGGCCGCGCCGAGATCGCCACCGGCGTCGGCTTCTTCGACCACATGCTCACCCTGCTGGCCGGCCACGCGCTCGTCGACCTGACGGTGGCCTGCACGGGCGACACCCACGTCGATGGGCATCACACGGTGGAGGACGTGGGCCGCGCCCTGGGCTGCGCGCTGTCCGAGTGCCTCGGCGACCGCCGCGGCATCCGCCGCTACGGGCACTGCGTGCTTCCGATGGACGAGTCACTCGTCACCGCCGCGGTCGATCTCGGCGGCCGGACGGCCTGCGTGTTTGCAGTGGACTTTCCGGTGCCCACGATCGGCGCGTTCGACGCGCAACTCGTCGAGGTGTTCTGGGACAGTGTCGCCGCCACCGCGGGGGCCAACATCCACGCCGTGCTGCACCACGGCCGCAACGGCCACCACATCGCCGAGGCCGTCTTCAAGAGCCTGGCCCGCGCCCTGCGCATGGCGGTCGAGGCCGACCCCCGCCAGCCCGGCATCCCGAGCACGAAGGGCAGGATCACAAGCACGTGAAGCCGGTCGAGGGTCGTGCCTGAACGTGCGGAGACCCCCGATGACCACGGGCATGGTTCGCGAGCTGCTGCGGCAACGGCCGTTTCGTCCATTCTGCCTCGTGATGTCAAGCGGCGAATCGTGCGACGTGCGTCATCCAGAGACGGTATGGGTGACGAAAACCGACACCCTCGTCGGCATCGACGTCGCTGATGACGGCACGCCGGCCGAGTTCCGAACGTGCCCGATGTTCCACGTCGGCACGGTGGAGCCGCTGTCGACCGACGCCCGGGCA
>CAIXGY010000316.1 GCA_903919035.1 uncultured Planctomycetaceae bacterium
GCCGCGATCGCGGGCAGCGCCGTGGCGACGGTCTTGGCCACGATGATCGCCGCCACCGTGACAGCGACGAGGCCGGGTTGCCGGGCGAGATCACGGACGTCGAGGAGCATGCCCACCGAGACGAAAAACAGGCTCGCGAGCGTGTCGCGAAACGGCAGGACCTCCGTGAATGCCTGGTGACCATATTCGCTTTCCGACAGGAGCAGACCGGCCAGGAACGCCCCCAGGGCCAGCGACAATCCCGCGCGGGCCGTGACGGCCGCGGTGCCCAGGCAGATCAGCACGATCGTCATCAGGAACAATTCGCGGTTGCGGAGGCGAACGACCTCGTGCAGCACGCGGGGCACGATGAGACGACCCACCACGACGACCGCCAGGACCGCCGCGATGCCCGCGCCCACCGCCGCAACCGGCGACTCGAAGAGCGGCGCGGGCCCATGGGCCGCGGTCGCGGTCACGCCCGCCGGCTCCACGCCCGCCCACCGGGCGAGCAGGGGCACGGCAAGCATGGCGGCCACGACGACGAGATCCTGCAGCAGCAGCACGGCCACCGCGAGCCGGCCGTGGGGCGCCGATGTCTCGCCGGAGTCGGAGAGCAGCTTGAGCACGATCGCCGTGCTCGACATCGCGACGAGCAGACCCGCGAAGACCGCCTGCGGCAGGGTGCCGAGGTACCACCAGGTCGCGGCCGCCACGACTGCGGTCGTGCCGACGATCTGCGGCAGACCGACGCGCAGCATCGCCGGCAGCATGCCGACCAGTCGGGACATGGAAAACTCGAGCCCGACGGTGAACAGGAGCACGACGACGCCGATTTCGGCAAGCAGCCGCACGCTGTCCACGTCGGCGATGAGCGACAACCCTGACGGCCCGACCACCACGCCGGCCACGAGCAACCCCACGACGCTCGGCACCCGCAAGCGGCCGAAGGCGAACACGACCGCCGTGGCGACGGCGAACACGATCACGAGATCGGTGAGAAACATGGCAGGCGTATGCTATGCGGCGCACGACATTCGTGAAGCATCACCGCCGCATTCCCAGTCCGCGCGGCGCCCGGATGTTCAAGGCGGTTGGCGAACGAGGTCGACGCGGCGTGCCGCCCGCGCTCTTCCGAACGTCACGAGCGGCCCCAGATCGTCCTCGTCGTCGAACGGATCGAAGTCGCCGTCGAAGGGGCCGAACACGGCCGGACAGTGGGGGGCGGTGGGCATGGCGGGGAACCTCCACCGCCACTCAAACCTCGGGTGCGGCGCGATGCAAACACCCTGGATTCACCGGGTAAAACCGCTATGCTGACCGCTTTTCCTCACGCTCTACCAACCATGGCCAGCCCCACCGCCCCCGCCCTCGACGACCCCTGGTTCCAGGATCTCTTCGCCGCCCGGATCGGCGGCGCCGGCTTCGGCAAGGGCACCGAGATCTACAAGTTCGAGCTCATCAAGCGGGCCAAGCGGAAGGCCATCGCCGACCATCCCGAGCGGCGGATGCTCGACTTCGGGATCGGCGAGAACGACGAGATGGCGCCCGAGTCAGTTCGGGCGGTGATGCGGCGCGAGGTGGATCGGCCGGAAAACCGGGGCTACGCCGACAACGGCATCGCGGCCTACAAGGAGGCCGTGGCCGCCTTCATGCTGCGGGAATTCGGTGTGAGGCTCGACGCCGACACGGAGATCAACCACTGCATCGGCTCGAAGACGGCCTACGCGATGCTGCCGGCCGCCTTCATCGATCCCGGCGACGTGACCCTCATGACGGTGCCGGGATATCCGGTCGCCGGCACGGCCACCCGCTGGCTCGGCGGCGTCGTCCACCGGCTGCCGCTCGTCCCGGAGAACGATTTTTTTCCTGATCTCGAGGGCATCCCGGCCGACGTGCTCGAGCGGGCGAAGATGCTCGTCCTCTGCTACCCCAACAGCCCGACCGGGAAGACGGCGACCCGCGAGTTCTACGAGCGCGTGATCGCATTCGCCCACCGCCACCGGATCATCGTGGTCCAGGACGCGGCCCACATCATGCTGTCGTACGACGACGAGCCCCTGTCGTTCCTGTCGGTGCCCGGCGCGAAGGAGGTGGGCGTGGAGGTGCACTCCATGTCGAAGGGCTTCCACATGATCGGCTGGCGACTGGGCTGGGTCTGCGGGCACGAGCGGCTCGTCCGGGCCTTCGCCGACGTGAAGGACAATTGCGACTCGGGCCAGTTCATGGCGATCCAGAAGGCCGGCGCCGCCGCGCTGGCCGATCCCGAGATCCCGCGCCGCGTGCGGGAAAAGTATCGCCGTCGACTCGAAAAACTGGTGGGTGTGCTGCGGGCCGTCGGCTTCGACTGCGAGATGCCCGGTGGCACCTACTTCCTCTACACGAAGAGCCCGAGGGGCGCCGGCGATCGTGTGTTCGCCACGGCTCAGGATGCGAGCCAGTTCCTGATCCACGATCTTTCCATCTCCACCGTTCCCTGGGATGACTGCGGCGCCTTCCTGCGTTTTTCGGCCACCTATGAGGCGGCCGACGAGGCCGCGGAGGACGATCTCATGGCCGAGACGCACGCGCGGCTCACGCGGGCTCGGCTCAAGTTCTGATTCCGCTCTTCGGAGGGTGCCCCGATGTGCCTGCCGCCGTCCATCCGGGCCGTCGCGATCGTGCTCACGGCCTGCGCCGTCCTGATGTCCGCCTCCGGATGTGGCGGCGGCACCACGAAGCAGAAGGGCGGCCTCACGATCGCCCAGCGGTTGGAGCGGGCGCGAAAGGAGAAGACGCCGGAGAACCAGGCGCGGGAACTCGTGAAGGTGGCCCGCCTGCAGTTCAAGTCGCAGGATCGGTCAGGCGCCGTCAAGACGCTGGGGGACGCCCGTCGGCTGATTCCCGCCGATGGTGAGCCCACCGTGTGCGGCCCGCGCTTCGTGGAGATCGCCGCCTTGTTCTCCGAGATGGGCGAGAAATCGCCCGCCAAGGATGTTCTCGGAAAGGCCCGCACACTGGCCGACGCTGTGGTTGACCCCATCGCGAAGGCGGCGCTTTTGGCCGACATCGCAGCCGTGCAAGGCTCCAAGACGGCCGGCCTCGGCGACCTCGCGGCCGCTCGTCGCACGATCGCGGATGCCCGCGTGGCCGCCGAGTCCGTGGAGGAGCGGTTTCAGGCGAAGGCGCTGGCGGCCATCGCGACCGGCTGCCTCGCTGCGGGCCTCGATGCGGAGGCCGGTCAACTCGTGGCGACGCTCGAAGAGAGCGCGCGGGCCCTCGAGCAGGCCCGCCCCAGGGTGGAGTCGCTCGTCGCCGCCGCCAACGTCCACACACGCCGCAACGACGCCGCCGCGGCCAAGGCGCTCCTGGACGAGGCCGCGACCACGGCCCGGGGGATCGAGGGCCATGAGAACAGGGCCTATGCCCTCGTGTCGGTGGCCGTCGCGACCAACGCCAGCGGCAACCGGAAGGCGGCGGTCTCGCTGCTCGCAGAGGCCGAGAAGTCGGCCGGCAAGGTGGGCGATGCCGACGCCCAGGCGAATGTCGCCGCGAAGGTGCGCGCGGCTCAGGCGGAAATCGACAAGAGAAAGTGATTCCCCGGCCCCGGCGTCCCGTCATGCGGCCCCCACGCGATCCTCAGGCGTGGGGAGGCATCTGGTCGCATGCCCGATCGGCACGGGCATCCCCGACGCCGGGTGCGCGCGGTGACGCGCGAGGATCACATCGGAGCCGCGTCAGCGGCCGCGGGTCACGGTCTTGAGCGCCTCGAGTGCCAGGGTGCGAGCCTCGGCGTGATCCACGATCGGCGGTGGATAGTCGCGGCCGGCGGCATCGCCCGGAGCGTGAATGTCGGCGGCGGACAGCCGCTCCAGTTCCGGCACCCACGTCCGCACGTAGTCGCCAGCCGGATCGAACTTCTTTCCCTGGCTCGTCGGGTTGAAGATCCGGAAGTATGGTGCGGCATCGGCGCCGCAGCCCGCGGCCCACTGCCAGCCCAGCGTGTTGGCGGCGAGATCCGCGTCGACGAGCGTGTCCCAGAACCACCGCGCCCCCTCGAGCCACGAAATCCGGAGATCCTTGACGAGGAAACTCGCCACGACCATCCGCACCCGGTTGTGCATCCAGCCGGTCGCCCAGAGCTGCCGCATGCCGGCATCGACGATCGGAAACCCGGTGCGGCCGCGTTGCCAGGCCCGCAGCCCCACCGGATCGCGAACCCAGGGAAACCTCGCGTAGTCGGATCGCAGCGGCGCGTCGGTCGTATGCGGAAAGTGGTAGAGCAGATGCGTGGCGAACTCCCGCCAGCCGAGTTCCCGCAGGTAGACCTCCGGACTGCCGGTGATCTTCGCCGCGGCCGTGCCGCCCACCGCATCACGGACGGCGTGCCAGACCCGACGCGGTGAGATCTCCCCGAAGTGCAGGTGGGGCGACAGGGCGCTCGTGCCCTCGTGGTCGGGCCGGTCGCGGTCGGTGCCGTAGTTCGACAGCCTTCCGGAGACGAACGCCTCGAGTCGCTTTCGCGCCGCCGCCTCGCCGGGCGCCCATGTCGTCCGCATCGTCGCCGCCCAGTCGATCGCCGGCAGCAGGTCGAGTTGCTCGATGGTCTCGCTGCGTGGCGTGGGGACCACGGCCTGCAGCCTCCGCGGTGCACCCGTCGGCGCCGCGGGCTCGTCCCGCGCCAGCAGCGCTCGCCAGAACGGCGTGAACACCTGGTAGGGCTTGCCTTCCTTCGTGGCGACGTGCATCGGCTCGAACAGCAGCGATCCGTTGAAGCTCGCGGCCTCGATGCCCGCCTCGACGAGCGCCTTCTTGATCGCCGTGTCGCGATGCACGACGGCCGGCTCGTAGCGGCGGTTCCAGCAGACGTGCGTGGCCGCGCACTCGCGGGCCAGTGCGGCCAGCGTGTCGAGTGTGGGGCCGCGGCGGATCACGAGCGGCGCCCCGGCCTTCTGGAGCGCCGCGGCCAGCCTCTCGAGCGAGTGGTGCAGCCACCACCGCGAGGCCGCCCCGGGCGCCCACGGCTGCTCCTCGTCGGGCGCCCAGATGAACACCGGCACCACGGCTCCTCGGGCCGCAGCCGCGGCGAGCGCCGGATTGTCGTCGAGCCGCAGATCGTGGCGAAACCACACGAGTGTGATGGGTGACTGCGACATGCCTATTCTCCTGTGGTCGCCACCAACATAGCGGCCCGCCCTCCGGCGGCGGGCGGCCCTACAATCGTTCGTGCTGCCGCCGGCCCGGCCACGTGGGAAAACATGCGATGCGAGATTCCACGCCGGGACAACTGTCACTCTTCGCCGATGCCGCTGGCGTCGATCCCGCGGAGATCACCGCCGCCACCCGAGGCCTGGCGGCGGCGCTGCCCGCGACGATCCGTCTGGGCACGTCGAGTTGGTCGTTTCCAGGCTGGACGGGCATCGTGTATGCAACGCACAACGGGCGGCCCGCCACCGAGCAGGATCTGGCCCGGCACGGACTCAGAGCCTACGCGGCGCATCCACTCCTTCGCACGGTGAGCCTCGACCGCACCTTCTACGCCCCGCTGACCGCCGTCGAGTTCACCCGGTATGCCGGCGAGGTGCCGCCGGACTTCCGGTTCGTCGTGAAGGCACCCGCCGCGTTCACCGATCCGGTGATCCGCCGGCCCGGTTCGGGCGAGCCGGCCCGCGACAATCCGTCGTTCCTCGATGCGGCGGCCGCCGCAGTCGCGTTCGTGCGGCCGGCGGCGAGCGGGCTGGGTGCGAAGGCCGGACCGCTCGTGTTCCAGTTCCCGCCACTGGGCCGCCGTCTCCTGGCCGACGTGCCGCAGCTCATCGCCCGGTTGGGTGCGTTCGCCGCCGCGCTGCCGCGGATCGCGATGCTCGCCTTCGAGGTCCGCGATCCGGAACTCGCCGTGCCCGACTTCGCCGCGGCCATCGGCGCCGCGGGCGTCGTCCCCTGCCTGGCCGTCCACGCCAGGATGCCGCCGGTGGCCGAGCAGGCCGCCGCCTTCGGACTCGACCGCGCCGACTCTCCCTGGCCCGTCATCGCCCGTTGGAACCTCCATGCGGGACACGACTACGCGGGAGCGAAAGCCCGCTACGCGCCGTTCGACCGGCTCGTGGACGAGGATCAGCCCACGCGGGCGGCACTGGCAGGGCTGGCGATGGGAGCCGCCGCGGCCGGCCGGGAAACCTTCATCACGATCAACAACAAGGCGGAGGGCTCGGCCCCGCTGTCAGTCGTTGCACTGGCCGCCCGCATCGCCACGCTCGACGTCAGGACGCCGTCTGGCGAGCACCCGGGCCCGCTCCTCGATCGGGGGCGGATTCCGTCCTCGTCCTGAGCGCGCGTCTCCACGCCACCGCCATCCCCAGGAGGCCGGCCAGCACCGCCGACGGTAGATGCGCCGGCTCCGGCACGGCGTGCGCCGCGATTTCGGCGGGCGTGCGAACGATGTTGGAAATGTGCAATTCGTCGATCATTCCACTGAATCCCGTCGTGCCCCAGTAGTTGAGGTAGAAATAACCGTTCCCCGTGCTCAGGCCGCCACTCGCCGGACCGTCGGCCACTCCGTTGACGTAGATCTGTGACGACGTGCTGCTCCACGTCATGGCGATGTGCGTCCACGCGCCGAGCGGGATGGACGTGGCACCGGTCGCTGAACCGGCGGGCCACGTGGAAATGCTGACGAAACGATTCGTGGCGGTCAGACCGACGTGCATGTAGTAACCGGCCCCGGGCATCGAGGTCGTGTTGTTGACGTTCATCGTCAGCAGTGAAAAGCCCGTGCTGGACGCATCCGGATTCACCCACATTTCGATCGTGCCCTGGGGCAGGCTGGCCCACGGATAGCGGATGAAATCGCCGGCACCGAATACGGCGGCCTGTCCCTGGCCCGACACCGAGGTGCCGTACGTGATCGTGCCATAGCCCGTGCCAGCCGTCGTGCCATCGAAGTGATCGAGCACGAGCGTGTTGGCGTCGGGCACGATCGGCACCGCCGCGACCGGCGTGGCACCGATCATGGCCGCACCGACGAAGGCGGCACGCATCAGCCCGTATCGCCTGGTCATCCCGCATCTCATGGTTCACCACATGCCGTGAGGAGGTAGAACGACGACGTGTTTCACGCCCGCAGTCACGCTATGCGTCGACGTGACCGAAGGCAAAACCGCCGATCCTGCCCCGGTCGGCAGGCCACGGACGCTCATCGCCGGCGGTCGAAGCACGGCGGGATGGAACGTCGGGCACGAGCGGACGCGTCAGCGAAATCTGCAGCCGACGCGGCGGCACGCCGCCGTCACTTCGCGACGAGCCGCAGATCGACCGTCGTCGCCGGAGCGTCGGCAGACTCGTCGTGACGGCGTACCGTGACCACGAAAATCCGGCCTTCGTTGAAACTCATCCGCAGACTTCGCTCGAACGTCCGCACCTGTTCGCGGCTGGAAAAGTCGAGGGCCTTGCCGTCGAGCGACACGATCTCATCGCCGGGACGGAGGCCGGCCGCCGCGGCCGGCGAGCCATCCTCGACGGCGGCCACCCGTGGCGTCAGATCGTCACCCCCCGGGCGCTCGAAACGCATCCCGATCTGGCACCGCTTCGGCGCCACGAGGGTCACCGTGAGGCGTTCTTCCGCGTCACCCCGCCGGACGGCCACCTCACACTCGTGACCCTCCGGATAGATGCCGACGAGGCCGGCGAGCCGCAGCCGGTTCGCCACGGCCGCGCCGTCCAGGCTGAGGATCGTGTCGCCGGCCCGAAATCCCGCCCGAGCGGCCGTCGAGCCCTCGGCCACATCGGCGATCGTGACGCTCTCCGACAGGTCGTCCTCCGCGTCTCGAAACCGCAGTCCGGCGATACGGCCGTGCTTCACCTCGCCCCCGCCGGCGGCCTCGAGCCGTGGCAGCCAGAGGCGGATCTGGCGGGCGCTGATCGCAAAGCCCAGACCCGTGTTGCTCCGCAGGCCGAAGCGGGTGCTGATCTGCCCGTTGATGCCGACCACCCGGCCCGACATGTCGATGAGTGGGCCCCCCGAGTTGCCCGGATTCAATTCGGTGTCGGTGACGATGCACTCCGTGTAGGTGCCCTGCGAGTGATGGAGCGCCGAGACGATTCCGGCCGTGAACGTTGGAGACTGGTCGAGCACGCCCAGGCCGAACGGGTTGCCGACCGCCAGCGTGTCGTCACCCACGGCCAGCGTCTCGGAGTCACCGAGCTGCAAGCAGGGCGCCGTCGCCCCTTCCGGCAGGTCGAGCTTCAACACCGCCAGATCGCCGACAGGATCGGTGCCCAGCAGCCGCGCCGTGAAGGTGCTGCCGTCCCCGAGACGGACCGCATGGGTCCGCTTGCCCTCGATGACGTGGTCGTTGGTGAGCATGAGACCGTCGGGGCGGACGACGACGCCACTGCCTCCGCCGATGAACACGAACGCGGGCCGCACCTGGACGCACAGGGAGACGAGATCGGGAGGCCCCGGCGCCGCGGCGGCGGGGGCGGCCATCGTCACGGCGAGCAGGACCGCCAGCACGAACGCTGCGTCGACCTGGGCATCGGCCTTCGTCATCGCCGCTCCCCGAGTTCCACCGTCACCGTCCGCACGTCGTCGCTCGACAGCGTGCCCTCGAACGTCTCGCCCGGCTGCAGCGATTTTTTGAGCCGCTGGAGGTCGGCCTCGGTCTCGATGTCGCGACCATTGATGACCAGACGCGGGCCCGACGAGCGGCGTTGGATCGCAAGATCCACCCTGTCCCCCGGCTTGCAGGCCGAGAGTCGGTCGGTGAAGTCATTCCAGCCGCGAAGTTCCAGGCCGTCGAGCTCGAGCACCTTGTCGCCGGCCTTGAGTCCGGCGCGTTCGGCCGGCGATCCGGAGACGACGCGTCCGATCACCAGCGCCGCCGTGAAGGCCCGCTTCTCATCGGCCTCGATGCCCAGGAAGGGCCCCGGCGGGCGGTCGAACGACGTCCCGGCCATGAGCGCCGGCAGCGCGTCGCGAATCCGGTCGGCCCGCGCCACGAGGCCCACGCCCGAATTCGGCGCCCGCGTCCACGTCATCAACTGCCGCATGCTCACGATCCGTCCCAGGATGGTGTCCGGTTCGATGGGCGCCGCGGCGATTCCGAGCAGATTGCCCGCCCGGTCGAACACGGGACCGCCGGAATTGCCGTAGTTGAGCAGGGCGTCGGTCTGGAACAGGAACCCGCGATTGCGGGCTGGCGCGCTCACGATGCCCGTATTGAGCGTCCAGGCCGGCCGGCCGCCCGGCACGCCGCCGAGCACTCCCACGTCGTCGCCGAGTTGGGGTGACGCGGCCGCATCGGCAAGATCGACGGCCGCCAGCCCCGTGGCCTCGATCTTCAGCAGAGCCACTCCGAGCGGCGCGTGCCGTGCCACGAGCCGGGCCTGCCGACGGCTGCCGTCGGCCAGGATGACGGTGATCGTCTCGACCGGATTCGGCCGCGGCTCGGTTTCCCCCTGCGAGGCGGCCAGCACCTTTGCGAGGGGATCGTGCACGTTCCAGACCGGCGGCTTGCCGGTGGTCTTCCGCACGAATGCCGTGTCCACCCCGACGTTGAACAGGCTCGTCAGCACGTGTCCATCCGGCGACACCACGACACCCGTGAGTGGCTCCGCAGGCCGGCGCAGGAGTTGATTCACCTCCATGAGACGCAGGATCGCGATGTACTCGGCGAAGCGGACTTCCTGCTGCTCTGCCGACAGGTCGTCGAAGCCCTCGAGATCCCGGCGATACTCGGCCCACGACACGAGCGGCAGGCTTTCGGGTGGATGGCGGCGGGCGACCTCGATGCCGACCAGCGCCTTCGCGAACCGCTCCGCCACGGTCCGCAGATCGTTGGGGACCACCGTGACCGATGCGGGCGTCACGACGCCGCCCGTCGCGAACGGGGCGAAGCGTTCGAGGAGTACCTGCGACGGAACAGCGGTGCCCTGCCAGCGCAACGGCCTCACACCCAGGGTGATCACGCCGCAGACGGCGCCGCCGGCGTCGACGAGGGGGCCGCCGTCGGAGTTCGGATTCACTGCCGCCGTCGTCTCTATGGCGATGCCCGCGTAGTCGGCCTCTGGTCCGGACGGCACCTCGTAGATGCCGCTGACGATCCCGCGGCTGAAAGAGGCCCGGCCGTTGGTGCGCATCGAGTCCTCGACGTCGCCGGCGGTGAAAACGGTGCAGCCGATTTCCGGCAGGCCGCGGGCGAGGGGCAGGAAGGGCAGATCCGCGGCCGCGACCTTCACGAGGGAGACCGCGAGCGACGTGTCGCTGGCCACGAGACTCGCCTCACGAGGCACGAAGCCCGGGAATGCCACCTTGATCTGCGTGGCTCCGGGGGGCACGACGCTGGTGGCCGTGAGGATGTGCCCGTCCGCGGAGATGACGACACCCGAACCGGTGTGCCGGGAGAAGACGTCTGCCTGGCACTCGATGCCGACGGTGCACTCGAGCACGCGATCGGCGGGATCACGACGCGGTGCCGTGACCGCGGGCACGTCGGCCCGGGTCGCGGGCAGGACGGCCGCCAGCACGAGGACGACAAACTGCCGGCCGGCCGTCACGGTGAACCGCCTCATGAGCGCTCGATTTCTGGCCGTCCATCGCGGCAGCGACTCCGTGCTGCCACGCTCGACACCCTGATTGTATGCCCGCAGGTGCCCGATCGCAGCCCGCCCCTCTCCTTGTGGATTCGAGTCGCCGACCGTACAAAATCGGCTTCTTTTCGAGCCGCTCCGATCCCCCTCCCCCCGGAAACGTCCGTTCATCATGACCACGCGATCCGCCCTGCTGCCCGAAGCCCGCAACGTCGCCGCCGCGCTCGACAGCGCCATGCATGCCGGCCAGGGCATTCTCCGCCTCTCGCCGACCTGGGTGCCGCGCAGTTTCCTGCACCCCGGCAAGCGGGTGCGGCTGCATCCGGACGACTACTACGCCTACGGACTCGACCGCGGCGGCATCGACGAGCGGTGGTTCGCGAGCACGACCGAGGCCGCCAACGAGGGCCGCGTGCCCGACGAGGGGCTGTCGTGGTGCGTCTTCGGCGGAGAGCGATTTCTGCTTCGCGACGCGGTCGCCGAGGGCCAGGCCCGGCTCGTGGGCAAGGCGATCTGGGATCGCTACCAGAAGTGGCCGGTCTACTCCAAGTTCTTCGACAACATGGGGCCGATCCCCCATCACATGCACCAGTCGTTCGAGGACGCGAAGCTGGTGGGGCAGGAGGGCAAGCCCGAGAGCTACTACTTCCCGCCGCAGTACAACAACTGCGACAACAACTTCCCCTACACCTTCATGGGCCTCGAGCCCGGCACGACGAAGGACGATGTCCGCCGCTGCCTCGAACACTGGAACCGCGGTGACAACGGGATCCTCGACCTCGCCAAGGCCTACCGCCTGAAGCGCGGCACCGGCTGGCTGATCCCGCCCGGCGTCCTTCACGCCCCCGGCTCGCTCCTGACCTACGAGCCGCAGTGGGGCAGCGACGTGTTCGCCATGTTCCAGTCGCTCGTCGAGGGCCGGGCGGTGCCGTGGAGCCTACTCGTCAAGGACATGCCGCAGGAGAAACACAGGGACCTGGACTTCATCATCGGCCAGCTCGACTGGAACAAGAACGTGGACACGCACTTCAAGGAGTCGAACTATCTCGAGCCGATCCTGGACGAGACGCGTTCGACGGCCGACGCCCATGACCGCTGGATCGTCTACGGCCGTGTCGATGGCCGACAGCTGTTCAGCGCCAAGGAGCTCACGCTCGCCCCCGGTGCCAGGGTGACGGTGAAGGACGCGGGCGCCAGCGGCTGGATCACGGTTCAGGGCGAGGGTCGGGTCGGCATCCACGACGTGGCCACGCCGACGCTGATCCGCTTCGGCGCGATGACCGCCGACGAACTCTTCATCTCGGCCGACGCCGCTGCGGCGGGCTACACCGTCGAGAACACCGGCCCCGGCCCGCTCGTCGCCCTCCGCTATTTCGGCCCCGACGTGCACGACGACCTGCCCATTCACGGAAGGAAGCGATGAGCCACACCGCACCCAAGCTCCACAACGCCATGTGGCCCGGCCTCGTCGGCAAGGGCACGGAGGCCGGCCAGGAGCCGCCCATCGCCCTCGAACGGATGCTGCAATTGACGGCCGGCGCGAGCGCGAACGGCCGAAAGTTCGACGGCATCGACTACTTCTTGTTCCTGCCGCACACCAATCCGCAGGCGACGGATGACGAACTTCGCCGCATCGCCGACCTGATCGCCTCCTATGGCTTCGCGGTCGGTTCGCTGGTGGCCCCGGTGTGGCCGGGCACGGTGGGCGACTCGGCGATGGGCGACGCGACCGCCCGCGAGAAGTTCCTGTCCGCCGTGCGGATGGCCTGCCGGATCGCGAAGGTGTTCGAGCGGCACGGCGTGCGGAAGTATGGCGTGATCCGCATCGACTCGGCGGAGTTTGGCGTGGCGAAGTGGCGGGAGAATCCGCGGGCCAACACCTCCAGGATCGCGGAGACCTTCCGCGAGGCGGCGACGATCGCGAAGGACCACGGCCAGCGGCTCGCCGCCGAGGGGGAGATCTGTTGGGCGGGGATGCATTCCTGGAAGGACATGCTCGACCTCCTCGAAGAGGTCGGGATGCCGGAGACACTCGGCTTCCAGGCCGACCTCGCCCACACCTATCTCTACCTGCTCGGGTACAACGCCCCGGAGCACGCCCTCGTGCAGCCCGGCTACACCGCGGCCGAGTTCTGGCCGGCGTATGAAGCGATGGTGGCGAAGTTGCGGCCGTGGACGATCGACTTCCACGTGGCCCAGAACGACGGCCAGGTGCACGGCGCGGGCTCCCACGACAAGACCGGGAAGCACTGCCCGGCCGACGATCCGAACGGCAAACTCGACATCGTGAAGTGTGCGGGATACTGGCTTGAGGACGCGGCGAGTCGCGGCATCCACCACATCTGCTGGGATGGCTGCATGTTCCCGAATTCGACGCTCGAGAATGCCGCAACGTGGAACACGATCCTCGAGACGATGATCGCCGTCCAGAACGCACACGGCTGGAACTGACACAGGAATCCCACGCATGGCAAAGCCACTTCGCATCGGCATGATCGGCTACGGCTTCATGGGCCGCGCCCACTCCAACGGCTACAACCGCGTCAAGGACTTCTTCGACCTGGAATACCTGCCCGTGCTCCAGGCCGTCGCGGCCCGCGACGCCGGCAAGGCCCAGGCGTTCGCCGACCGCTGGGGCTATCGGCGCGTCGAGACCGACTGGCGGAGGTTGGTCGCGGCCGACGACATCGACGCCATCGACATCTGCACGCCGAACAATCTCCACGCCGAGATCGCCATCGAGGCGGCTAAGCACGGCAAGGCGATCCTCTGCGAAAAGCCGCTGTCGATGGACACCGCGGAGGGCGAGCGGATGTGCCGAGCCGTGGAGCAGGCCGGCGTGCCCAACACGGTCTGGTACAACTACCGCCGCATTCCGGCGGTCACCTTCGCGAAGCGGATCATCGACTCGGGGGCGCTCGGCCGGGTGTTCCATTATCGGGCCGAGTTTCTCCAGGACTGGACGATCAGCGCCGACCTGCCCCAGGGAGGCGCCGCCCTGTGGCGGCTCGACGCGGCGGCCGCCGGCAGCGGGGTGACCGGCGATCTTCTCGCCCACTGCATCGACACCGCGCTGTGGCTCAATGGGGCCGTGGCCGACGTCACGGCCATGACCGAGACCTTCGTGAAGGAGCGGACCCACACGCTCACCGGCAAGGTGGAGCCGGTCAAAATCGACGACGCCTGCTCGTTCCTCTGCCACTTCACCAACGGCTCGCTCGGGCTGTTCGAGAGCACCCGCTATGCCCGCGGCCACAAGGCGCTCTACACCTTCGAGATCAACGGTGAGATGATGAGCCTCAAGTGGGATCTCCACGATCTGCACCGGCTCCAGATCTTCGATTACCGCGACAACGGCCCCATGCGGGGCTGGAAGAGCGTGCACGTCACGGACGGCGATCATCCCTACATGGACAAGTGGTGGGTGCCGGGGCTGGCGATCGGTTACGAGCACTCGTTCGTCCACCAGGTCGCCGACTTCCTCGAGTCCTACGCGAAGAAGCAGCCGTGCCACCCGACCTTCCGCGACGCCCTCGAGACGCAGAAGGTGTGTGACGCGGTGCTGCAGAGCGCCCGGAGCCACCAGTGGGTTCGCGTCGGAGACTGACCGCCGCGCTCGCGGTCGTCGGCGTCGCCGCGGCCGGCTGGCTCGGGGTGCCAAGGCGGTTCGAGGTCGAGGGCGTGTCGATGGGCCCGTCGCTCCTGCCAGGCGACGTCGTCCACACCGGACTGTTTCCCGAATTCGACCGCCTGCGACGGCCACGGCGATTCGAGCGCTGGGTGCTCGCGGCTGCCGACGGCCTCGCCATCAAGCGGGTCGTCGGCCTGCCCGGCGAGCAGATCGCGATCATGGGCGGCGACCTGGCGATTGACGGCTCGGTCGTCCGGAAGGGGCCGCGACTGCTCGCCGAGATGGGTTCCGTCGTGGCGGACACCGACCCCGACGGCACGCCACCATCCGAGCCAGGTTGGGCGTGGTCGCGACCGTCCGGCGACGTGCTCGATGATGCGGCGTTCGACGCGGGGGGGTCACGAGTGCTCGCCGCAGTCCGCGACGTCGGCCTCGCGGCCATCGTGGACGTGCGGGATGCGACGGCCACGACGCCCGAACCCGTGCGGCTCCGCGTCGGCGACACCACCATCACGGTGCCGCTCGTGGAGCCCGGCCGTCGCGCGGTCGTCGCCGGCCGTCTCGACGGGCGACTCGTGGTTGCGACGTGGCGAGTGCCGCCGGACGCACGGACGACGATGTCACGGCCCTGCCTGCCACCCGCCACACCGGATGCGTGGCAGACCTCCGATCCGTGGCCCGGGCCCGACGACGGCGACGCGGCACCAGCGCTCGCCATCGCCATCAGCGCTCGCACGACATTGGCCGACGTCGTTCGCTGGCGCGACGTCTCCTGGCGACCCGGTGCCGCTGATCGTGTGTCTTGGATGCTCGCTGCCGACGAGATCCTCGTCCTCGGCGACCACCCGGCGGCCTCGATCGACTGCCGCCACTGGGGTCCGATCAAGGTGTCGGCACTGCGTGCCCGGGTCGCCGCTCGTTCGCGTTAGCCCGCGTTCGGCGATGTGCTCGGTCGATCCTCAGGCGGCCCGCAGCATGCCCACTGCGGCGGCGGCCGGCGCCGGATCGGCCTTCCAACCGGCGAGAAACCCGATGAACGTGACGACTAGAATCAGCGGCCCCGGCGTCGCCTCACCCATCGCCAGAGCCGTGAACCGCTCACTCGCCTCGAGCCATCCGCGGGCGACGGCCTCGTCGAGTGCCCACGGCACGACGGCGTACGCGCCGCCCAGCGACAGGAGCGTGGTCTCCGTGAAC
Organism: uncultured Planctomycetaceae bacterium; assembly: GCA_903919035.1. GTDB lineage: Bacteria > Planctomycetota > Planctomycetia > Pirellulales > UBA1268 > QWPN01. Next base: position 15,374 of record CAIXGY010000316.1, read on the forward strand.
AGCGTGGCGAGCGCAGGTCCGCGTCCTCCGGCGGCCTCCGTCAGCCACACGAGCCCGTAGCACGCGATCCACGTGACACCGGCGACGAGTACCACGGCCCCCGCATGTCGCGCGAGATCCCGTCGCACATGCGAACGCGGGACCGGCTCCGCAGGACGTGCGGACGGGACGATCCATCCGCAGACACCGCAGATGAAGACGACTGCCGGAAACGGCACGCCGTAGGCGAGGGCCACCCCGGCAGCGATGGCGAGGGCCGCGAGGATCGGCGACGTGATCGAACGGCTGCCGATTCGCCATGCGGCCAGGCCGACGAGCGCCACGACCGCCGGCCGTACGCCGGCGAAGGCCGCAGCCACGCACGGCACGTCGCGGCCCGCCGCGTGCAACCAGGCCAAAGCCGTGACGAGCATGGCGCCCGGCAGCACGAAGAGCATGCCGGCGACGAGTCCGCCCCGGATGCCGCCGGTCCGCCAGCCCGCATACGTCGCCAACTGCTGGGCTTCCGGTCCGGGCAACAGCATGCACAACCGGAGCGCCGCCAGAAACTCCTCCTCGGCGAGCCATTGCTTCCGTTCCACGACCTCACGGTGGAGGATCGCCACCTGTCCGGCCGGACCACCGAATCCCGTTGCTCCCACGGCCAGCCAGGTTTTCCAGGCCGCGGCGGGCGGCTCGGGTGCGACCGTGAGGTCGGGCTGCGGCATGGCGGGCGGCGGCGTCGTGGGTCTCATACGGCTCACCCGTCATCGTCGCTCGTGGAGACGCATCTCGTTGGCAGCCGACAGCCGCGCCCAACCGAATCGAGTGGGATCCGTGTGAGCCGTATCACGTGGGTCGCGGCCGTGTAGCCAGCAGGGTGGGCCATTCAGGCCGGGTGGGGCAGCATCCGGTCGGCCTCGTGCAACACGACGAGGCTCTCGGCACGATGCACGAGACGGGCGACGGCTTCCGGGTCGGCGGCATGGCCGAAGCCGAGCTCCTCGACCGTGGTCTCGTCGAGATCCGCCAGCAGCACGAGCCGACGATCCCCGAGCGCCCGGGCGAAGAGCCGCGTCTCGAGCGCGTCGGCGACGAGGGCGGGGTCGCCGAGCGCGGCTGCCTCGTGGACGAGCCGATCCAGCGGCGCCCCCTGCCGCCACCGTTCGAAGATGATGCCGGGCCCCTCGGCGACGCGGCAGGCGATGCATACCGTGCCGGTCGGACGCGTCACGCGGGCTGCGGCCGCCACGGCCATGGTCACCGCGGCGAATCCCGCGGCGGGATCGGCGAGCGATGCCACCGTGATCTCGGCGGGCGCGACCCGCGGACACCACGCTTCCGCCTCCGCGCGGGCCAGCCGTGTGGCCTCGTCGGGCAGGCCGAAGCAGGCGGCGGCGAGCGTGTCGCCGCGACCGGCGACGAGCCGCAGGCTTGCACACACGCCGAGTTGCCAGACGACCTCCTCCATCGCGGCTTTCCAGTCGGGCAATGCGTGGCGTCCGCGGCGCGCCAGCGACAGGGCCAACGCTCGCCGGCAATCGAGACGCGAGAACGTGGGCCACAGTTCCCCTTCCAGAGACCGGCCTCCGAGGGCCGCATTCCAGCCCCGGGCACCGACTGCGACGACGACGTCGGCATCGACGAGCGCTCGGGCGAGGTAGAGCGGTCGCGCCGCTTGGTCCGCTGCGAGGTACGACGTCGCGGTGTCGAGGGTCGGATCGAACGCCGCGGCGCCGGGTGGCAGTCGGCCCGGGCGTTGCGTGGGCCGGCCCTCGTGGAGCGGCGGCCCGTGCAGGATCGATATATCCGCCCCGACGACTCCGGCCGCCGCAAGGCCCTCCGTCACCGCCGACACGACCTCGGCAGCCTGCGGCACGTCACCGGCGAGGGCCACGACGACGCGGTCCCCGGGCACCACGTGGGCCGCCAGCGGGGGGCCATGCGCGGGCCGGGCGAGCGCCGCGGCGACGAGACGTCGGGCGTCGGAGCCGGCGATGCCCTCGGGGCCGTGACAATCCACCACCGCCGCGCCAGGAGGGGCCTCGAGGACGAGCGGTTCGGCGGCGCCGTAGTCGAGGTTGAACGCGGACAACGTCGCGGGTGGGTCGAGGGGTGGCGGCGGGGGTGACCATCGCCGGGAACCGACCGGCGACCGCAAAATTCTACCAGAGCGCGGAACCGGCCCGGCACGGCCACCCGCACCGTCAGGGCCGTCGCCGGCGGCAAGGGTTCGCAGGACGACCCCTTCCGAACCGGCGCCGCCGGCGTTCAACGCCGCACAGGCCGTGCGCCGATGACGACCCGCGGAATCGGAACCACCTCGGCCACTCTCGGGAGCCTCTCGTGCGTACCCCAACCACGTTCATCGCCGTCCTCGTCCTGTCCGTCATCGTGCCGGCTGCCTGGTCTCGGCCGACGGTCGCCCAGGAGTCGATCGTGATGGAGGGCGACGCCGGGGAAACACCGCTGGAGGAGCACGGCGCGTGCGGCTGCCGCGCCTCCCAATCTCCGCCCTGGCACGGCAACGTGGCAGGCGACCCCTGCGGTCCATCGTGCCCGCCGCCCACGATGTTCCACGCCAATCCGTGCGGCCAACTGTGGATGAAACACACGGCCCGCCACCAGGGCTACGTGCTGCCGCCATGCTTCCCGCGGTTGCACGGTCGTCTCACCGACGGCTCGTGGCCGACGCCTCGCCCGATCACGATGCCACGCTGCCCGAATTGCGGCGCCCACATCGAAACCGGCCTCTGACGCCGACGGGCCTGCTCACCGCACCAGCCCAGACGCCGCCAGCACCGCGGCGGTGATCACGACCCAGCCGACGACGTCGAGCAGCAGCCCGGCCCGCATCATGGCCCGCAGCGGAATCCGGCCCGATCCGTAGACGATGGCGTTGCAGGGCGAGCTCACGGGCATCATGAAGCCGAGCGACGCGGCCGCCGTCGCCGCCACGGCGGCCGCGGCGGACGATCCGCCCGTTTCAGCCCCCATCGCGATCACGATCGGCACGACCATCGTGGCGCTCGCCACGTTGCTCGTGAACTCGCTCGTCACCACGGCGACCAGCGCGGCCACCGCGACCAGGCCGCCCGTCGCCCCGGCCCACCCGGGCACCGAGCCGGTGAGTGCGTCACCCACGGCCGCGGCCAGGCCCTTCGTGAGGCACAGTTCGCCCAACGCGATGCCGCCGCCGTAGAGCAGCACGATGTCCCAGTCGATCCGCGCCTCGCGCCAGGCGAGCACGCGACGGCGGCGGCCGCCGGCCGCGGCATCGCCGGGCAGGACGAAGAGCAGGACGGCGCCGATGAGCGCCGCAACGCCTTCGGGCAGTCGCGCCTTGCACCACGTCGTCGCCGGATGATCCTGGCCGACCGTCACGAGCAGCACACCCGGCAGCAGCCAGAGGAGCACCGTGAGCCCGAAAGCCACGACCGTCGAGAATTGCCCGATCGTCCAGCGGCCCAGCCGGGCGCGCTCGCCGGCCACGTAGGCCGTGACGCCCTCCAGCCGGTCGACGCCGGCCGGAAAGAGCCATGCCAGGATCACCACGCACGCGCCGCCGAGGATCGCGACCACCGGCAGGCTCACGGCACACCAGCCGGGAAACGAGATCGCCACTCCGAGTTCATCCCGCATGAACTTCAGTCCGATGAGGTTCGTCGGCGTGCCGATCGGCGTGGCGAGCCCGCCGATCGAAGCGGCGAAGGCGATGCACAGGAACAGGCCGGTCGCGTAGCCGGGCGCGGGGGGTCGACCCGTCCGCCGTCCCACCTCCTCGATGGCGGCGAGCATCCCCGAGACGATCGCGAGCATCATCGCGGCGGTGACGGTGTTGGACATGAAGGCGCTGATGGCCATCGACACGAAGGCCACGGCCGCGAGCACCCGCACCGGCCGCTCGCTGACCCAGGGCACCGAGAGCACCGCGTAGGCCAGCCGGCGGTCGATCCCGTGGAGCCGGATCCCCTCCGCGAGCAGGAACGACCCGATGAAGAGGAAAATGAGCGGGTCGGCGAACGGTGCGAAGACTTCGTCGGCCGGGGCCACTCCGGCGATCACGCACGCCGCGGCACCCGCCAGCGCGGTGACAGCCAGCGGCAGCGCCTCGGTGAACCAGAGCACCACGACGGCCGCCACGATGACCGCGAGCCGCTGCGCCTCCGGGGTGAGCTCCATGGGGCGAAGTGTAGCCGGCGGGGCTCATCCGCCGCCCTCGCGGACCCCGGCAGCCTGCCGGGGTCCGCGGGCGGCGTCACCAGGTCACCACGTCTTGCCGAGCGCCGCTTGGGCGGCCGCGAGGCGGGCCACCGGAAGGCGGAACGGCGAGCAACTCACGTAGTCGAGGCCC
>CAIXGY010000317.1 GCA_903919035.1 uncultured Planctomycetaceae bacterium
GAAATCGTGAGCGTCTTGGTGGCCACCGCGTTGCCGCTCACGGCGGTGACGATGGCCGCGCTCGTCGCGCCCGGGCTCGACAGGACGACGCTCCGCGAGTCGTAAGCGCCCGCCACGGGGGCGGTCGCCGCCAGCCGCACCCGCAGCGTGCCGCCGGCGGAACCACCGGTCTGCACGAACGTCGCGGTCGGGCCGTAGGTCGTGCCGTCGCTCGACACCTCGAACCCGGTCGGCGCGGTGGCCACGATATCGGCCGTGAGGCTCGTGCCCGACACGGCGAACGATTGGACGGCCGAAGGCGTGCCGTAGGTCGTGGTAAACGCCGCGGCCGTGGCGGCGCCCGTGATCGTGGGCGTGGTGGACGAGGCATTCGTCCACGTCAGCGACACGTCGTCGATGCCGTAGGTGTCGCGATTGCCGGAGCCGGTCGCGCCGGCGAGCGCGGCGATGCGGACGTAGACCGGCCCGCCGACGTTGTCGATCCCGCTGCCGAAGCTGTAGGTGGCGGCCGTCGAGCCCCAGGTGCCGGGGTCGGCGTAGGTGCCGAGGTTCGTCCACGACGTGCCGGTCGTCGAATACTGCACCGTCCACGTCGTGGATCGCGGCTGCACGTCCAGCATCTGGTGCTTCACGGTCATGCCGAAACCGGTCCGGCCGGCGGTGTTGGCGAGTTCCAGTTCGAAGGCGGCGCCGGGATCCAAACCTCCCGAGGACGTCTGCCGCACCGCGAGGGCGCGGTCGGCCCGGCCGCCTTGCACCGCCAACGTGTCGGCGCTCGTGCCGCCGTCCGCCGACGCGTAGTTCTTGAATCCGCTCGTCGTGGCGTTCCACGCCGTGGCCGCCGTGGTCAGCGTCGCCGCCGTGCCCCGTGTCGAACTCGTCACGCCCGTATACACGGCCCAGCCCACGGGCAGGGCCGTGCCGATCGTGTCGAACGTCTCCGTGTAGCTCGTGCCGGCCGGCAGCGTCACCGCAGCCAGCATGGCCCGCGACTCCAACTGCTCGATGGCCGAATGCTGATTGGGGGCGATGCGGCGGCCACCGGTGCCGCTCCCTGTCGAGTCTTGCCGTCGCGGGCGGGGCCGCCTCGATCTCCGCCGCCACTCAAACAGCGACCGCACCATGCCGGGGCTCCTTCCAGGCGAACGCCCGCTCGATCGCGGACTCGGAGAATCGTTCGGGCGAGCCCGGCTCACTGCGGGCGACCGGATAGGCATCACGGATGTCCACCCCGCGGTATCGTGCCATGGCCGACGTGCTTCCGGCAAGCGATATAGCGAGCCGTCCAGTCACCCGGTGCGGAGGCCGGAAATGAAGCCTGCCTCCGGCAGTGCCGCCACCACCGAGTCGGTTAGGCTCCTGACGCTCTACATCGCGGCAGCGGGCCGTCAGCCGATGCTCACGTGCCGACGATGCCGCCGGCACCGCACGAAGCCCGCCCCCGCCAGGCCCGCCACGGCCAGCGCCCACGTGTTGGGCTCCGGCACGGCGGCCATGAGCGCGAGCCCGCCCGAGCCGGAGCCCGCACCCAGCACCGGCAGGCCGCCGAGCGAGAGCAGCCCCGCCGTGGCCGTCGGCAGATACGAGCCCGCGTTGTAGAGCCCCGTGTTGTTGAGCAGCGTGATGTCGGTCAGCGTGGTGCCGTTCGAGTAGTTGAAGTCGCCCTGCACCCACACCGC
>CAIXGY010000318.1 GCA_903919035.1 uncultured Planctomycetaceae bacterium
GGAGCCGCTGCAGATCGACCTCGCCGAGCCGATCCGGCTCCTCGAAGCGCTCCGCGACCTCGGCGTGGCCGCGGTGAATCTCACCGCGGGCTCGCCCTACACGGTTCCGCACATCCAACGTCCCGCCGCCTTTCCACCGTCGGACGGTTACCCACCTCCGGAGGATCCGCTCGTCGGCGTGTGGCGGCAGATCGAGGCGGCCGGCCGCGCGAAGGCCGCGGTGCCCGGACTCGTGACCGTCGGCTCGGCCTACACCTACCTCCAGGAATACGCCGCGCATGCCGCGCAGGCGGCCGTCCGCACAGGCCTCGTCGACATGGTCGGGCTCGGCCGGATGGTGCTCTCGTATCCCGACTATCCGGCCGACGCGCTCGCCGGCCGGCCGCTCGTCCGCACCCGCATCTGCCGCACGTTCAGCGACTGCACGACGGCGCCGCGGCACGGCCTCAAGAGCGGCTGCTATCCACTCGACGACTACTACAAGTCGCTCGAGCCGGAGGCCGCGCGGATGAAAGCCATCAAGGCCGCGCCGGCTTGAATCGCTCATGGCGCGGGTTGCCGCGCGACAGCACGTAGGCCATGAGGTCGAGCACCTCCGATTCGTTCAACTGATCGAGCAGGCCCCGCGGCATGAGCGACACGGGCGACGGCGTGATCTCCTCGACGTCGGCACGCGCGAGTTCCAGGGACCTGGTGGCGTCCTCGGGATCGGTCACGACCATCAGCGTCTCCGGCGACTCGCTCACGATCCGCCCCGTGACGACCCGCCCGTCGGCTGTCAGCACGACGCTGGCCCGGTATTGATCGGAGATCACCCGACTGGGATCGACGATCGCCTCGACGAGATCCTCGAGCCGAAACCTGCCGGCCGCCTGGGTCAGGTCGGGGCCCGTCGATCCCCCCTCGGTCGCGTAGCGGTGACAGACGACGCATCGCGCGGCGGCAAACGCCTGCTTGCCGCGCTCGAAGTTTCGGCCCGCGTCGAGGCCGGTCGTGGCGGCCGCCAGCACCGCCTCGACGGTCCACTCCCGCCCCGGTCCCTCCGGCCGCGGCAGCGCCGGAGGCACCCAGCGCTCGAGAATGCCCTGTGCCTCGAGGGCCAGCCGCTCGTTTTCCGTGAGCCGCGAGAGGCATTCATCTTCGATGTTCGCAAGGAACTTTTGAAAACTGTTGCCTCCGGCCCAGGAGCGGGCGCGCTTGAACCAGCCGTGGTAGGCCCGCATGTCGTCCGCGGTCCAGGCATCGACCTCACGCACCGTCCGCAGCACGTAGGCATAGTGGATCTGCAGGAGGTCCGCCCGATGCTCCAGGGCCTTCCGCACGTCGCCGCCGTAGCGGTCGTTTCGCGCGATCAACCGTCGCAGTTCATCCTCGTCGGCGGCGAGGTTCGTGAGCCCGGCCGATGAGGATGGCGCCGCCAGCAACCCGCAGAGCGTCGTGACGATGCCGGGGGCACGGAGGCCCACGAGCAGCGCCGACAGCTCACGGTCGAGATCGAACACGCCGGACGGGAAGAGCGGCATGAACCGTGCGGCGATCCGCGCCTTCGTGTCGGAAGGGGGCTCTCCGAGGCGGATGATCGCCAACTCGTAGGCCCGGGCCAGATCGATCCGTTCGGCGACGTCCAGGTCCGCCGGGTCGATCACGTCGAGTGCCGCGAACACGGCCGGCTGGGCGGCGGGCTCGGCCTGTCGGGCCACGGCAACCGCGGCCGCGATCCGCGCCCGGGGCTCCGCGCTCGCGAGGGCCTCGGCCTGCCAGCCTTCGACCGGCTGGTGTTCGAGCGCGATCCGGGCCGCATAGCGGATGAACCGGTCGGGACTCGCGAGCCCGGGCAGCGCCGCCGCGACCGCCGCGGCGGGATCATCGGCCCGGTGGTGCAGGGCCTCGAGCGCGTGCCGCTCAGCCCGCTCGGCCACGCCAGCCACGTGGCGGCACTCGACCGCGGCCGTGGACTCGGGGCCCGAGTAGGTCACGCGGTACAGTTCGCTCTGGCCGCCACGGCCCCCCACCGTGAAGTACATGGCACCGTCGAGGCCCACGACCAGATCGGTGAGCGGCAACGGCGTCCGCGAGAGGAACTGTTCCTTCGTCGCCCGGAAGGTCGAGCCCTGCGGCTCGAGATGGAGGGCGTAGATCGTGCCAAAGGTCCAGTCGGCGATGAAGAGGGCCTGCTGATACCGGGCGGGGAACTTCGCACCGGAGCCGAAGGTCACTCCCACCGGTGAGCCCGGACCGATCTCGACGCAGGGTGGGAGGCTGTCGGGGAAGCACGCGGGCCACTTGCCGGATCCGGAACGCCAGCCCAGTTCGCTCCCGCTCGTCGCGTGGGCCACGCGCGTGGGGCGATACCAGGGCAGGCCGACGTCCCACTCCATGTCGGAGTCGTAGACGAACATCTCGCCGTCGGCGTCGAAGGCGAAGTCGTAGGCGTTGCGGTAGCCGGCGGTCCATATCTCCCACGACGTTCCGTCGCGATCGGTGCTCGCCACGTAGCCCCCGGGCGCCAGAATCCCCACGGCGTGGCCGCTGGCGTCCCACAGCCGCGGGATGATCTGATCCTCGTCCCAATTCGCCGGCAGGCGACTCGTGCCGTCCGCAGGCAGTTCGACCCGCCGCTGGTTCGGCCGCACGCCTCCCATCGTCTGCGGCGGGGTGGCGTCGCTGACCGCGAAGGGAAGCTTCGTGTGGTTGCCGCAGATCACGAACAGCCGCGCGCCATCGGGCGACAGCCGGATCGCATGGGGGCCATGCTCACCACCGCCTTCGATCGCCCGGAGTTTCTCGACCGTGTCGAGCGTGTCGTCGCCGTCCGGGTCGGTCACCCGGTAGAGGCCGCTGCCAGGCCCTTCGTTGCACACCACGTAGAGGGCGTCGAACGCCCAGAGGATTCCCTGGGCCGCCGTGATCGGAGCGGGGATCTTCTCGACGACCGTCGGCCGCGAGCCGTCGCGTGGGGCCGGCGTGATCCGCACCAGCCCTTGCCGACCCTGATCACTGGCAATGAGTCGCCCCCGTGGATCCACGGCGAGGCAAACCCACGACCCCAACTCGTCCTTCGGAACGGCGAACAGGCGCTCGACGCGAAAGCCGGGCAAGGCGGTGAAGGGCTCGGCGTCGGATCGCCCGTCGGGCACCGTCTCGCCGGCGACGGGCATCTGTTCGGATGGTTGCTCCCAACGGTCGGCGGCCACCGCCGTGCCGGCCACCGCCACCACCATCGCAATCAGAGTGCTGCCGCCACGCATGACCACATTTCCCGATTGGAAGAACGGATCCATGTGCCCAACCGGCTGGATCGCTGCGGGCAAGGCCAGGGGATGCCGGTCGGGCGCGTTGACGCTCGGGGATCGCGCGTGAGCCCCGCCCTGGCAGAGCATACCCGTCGGGGCCGGCGCGGCCCACGGCCGGCGCGGCCTCGCGATCACCCGTCCGGGTGAGGTAGCCTTTTCGATCTATGGAGGAGATCGCATCCGAGGCGTGGCGGTGGTGGCTCGTGCTCTGGCCGCACGTGCTGGCCGGCACGATCCTCGCCATCAACGTGCTCGCGTCCGCGCACGCGATTCTCGTCAAGCGCGACACCCGCAGCACGATCGGCTGGGTGGGCCTGATCTGGCTGTCGCCCGTCTTCGGGGCCGCGGCCTACGCCATCCTCGGGGTCAATCGAATCCGCTCGCGGGCCACGCAACTCCGCGCCGGTCAGGCCCGAGTGCTCCACGAGCTCGCACCCGCCGTGCCCGACCCCGACCGGCTTCGTGTGGCCATCGGTCCCGACGACGCGCCGCTTCGCGCCCTGGCCACGCTCGTCGGCGAGGTCACCGACCGGCCGCTCGTGGACGGCAACGCGATCGCGCCGTTGGCGGGCGGAGACGAGGCCTATCCGCGCATGCTCGAGGCCATCGACCACGCGGAACGATCCGTGGCGATCGCGTCGTACATCTTCGACAACGACCCCACGGGAACGATCTTCGCCGACGCGCTCGGGCGCGCGGCCCGCCGCGGCGTCGAGGTGCGGGTGCTCGTCGACGGCATCGGCTCGACCTACACCTTTCCCCCGATCACCGGCGTGCTGGCCGCGAAGGGCGTGCGTGCGGAGCGGTTCCTGCCCACGAGCGTGCCGATCTACTTTCCCTACGCCAACCTGCGGAACCACCGGAAGATCATGGTGGTGGACGGGTCGGTGGGCTTCACGGGCGGCCTCAACATTCGCGACGGCTGTTGGCTCGCCCACCGGCCGCGACATCCGGTCCGCGACACCCACTTCCTGCTTCACGGGCCGATCGTCGCGCAACTGCTCGAGGTGTTCACCGAGGACTGGGCCTTCGCCGCGGAGGAAGCTCTCGGCGGCCCGGCCTGGGAGCCCGACATCCGGCCGGCCGGCCCCACGCTGGCCCGCGGCATCCGCTTCGGGCCAGACGACCCCGACGTTGGCCGCATCAAACTCGTGCTGATCGGGGCGATCACCGCCGCCCAGCAGACGGTGCGGATCATGTCCCCCTACTTCCTGCCCGACGACGCGATCTGCCAGGCCCTCGGCGTGGCGGCGCTCCGCGGCGTCGAGGTCGACATCGTGCTTCCCGAGCAGAACAACCTCGCCCTCGTCGGCTGGGCGTCCACCGCCTTGCTCTGGCAGGTGCTCGGCCGCGGTTGCCGCGTGTGGATGTCGCCACCACCCTTCGAGCACACGAAGCTCATGGTCGTGGACGGCGCCTGGGCCATGTTCGGCAGCGGCAACTGGGACGACCGCAGCATGCGGCTGAATTTCGAGTTCAACGTCGAGACCTACGACCGTGGCCTGGCGGGCAGCCTCGACGCCCGGATCGCCGCCACGATCTCCCGGTCGCGGCCGCGGACCCTCGCGGAGGTCGATGCCCGCAGCCTCCCGGTGCGGCTCCGCGACGGCGTCGCCCGCCTGTTCAGCCCCTACCTGTAGTCGGCCGCGACGCTCACTCCGGCCAGCCGCCCCACGGCTCCGCCCCGCGGCCGACCCGGAAGGCATGCACCATGCCCATGCCGTCGATGAGCCGCAAGACTGGCACCACCGCGAGCGCGGCCACCAGCCCGGGAATCCGCAGGCCGAGGTCGCCAAAGCCGACCAGCAGCCTTCGCCAGTCAAGCGCGATCCGGAACGCCAGAAAGAGTGGCACCGAAAGCACCCCGAGCCGCAGCCAGCGGGCTTCCGGCAGCGCGGGGTTCGCCCAGCAGGCGGCGATGGTGTCGTGTCCCTGACGGCTCCGCTCGCGCACGATCGGCGGCAGGTCGTGAATCGCCACCGCATCGGGGGCGAGCAGGAGCGGGGTGCCCTGCCGCGCGAGCTTCTGCGCGTGCGCGAAGCATCCGCAGCGCAGCCCATCGCCCTGGATGGGGCAGGCCACCAGGACCCGCTTTCTGAACGCCGTATTGTTGAACGCGTAGCAGGCCAGCGGCCGGTTTCGGCGGGGAATCAGGAATCCGAAGTCCATCACCGACATGACGGCGCTCAGGATGCCGTCGCCGCGATACCGCGTGAAGCCACCCACCCCCGGCGCATCCGGGTGCGACCGCAGGCAATCGAGCAATTCATGCGGCCAGCGGCCCAGCGGTTCGCAGTCGCTGTCGAGGTACACCAGCGTTTCGCCGCCCGCCTCGGCGGCGGCCAGCATCTTCGCCTCGTCGTAGCTCATGCCCACCGCGTCCAGCAGTCTGGCGTGGGGAGCCGCCTCCGCGACCAGTCGAGCCACGTCCGCCCCGCCGCAGACGTCGGTGACCAGGAGTTCGCCATCGCACCCGCCCGCGGCGACGGCCGCCGAGCGGAGCGCCGCCGCGAACCGGTCGCGATCGGTTCCCTCGACGAGGTTGTAGGTCTCGATGATCAGGCTGACACGACTCACCCGATTTCCTCCTGCGTCAATGTGTCACGTCGGGAAACGGCGTGCCCATGCGGTGTCTCTACACGATCGAGATCGCGTGGTCCAAGGTAATGTCGATCCCCAGGAACCTGAAGACCGTGGCCAGTGATTCACGCCGTGTCGCGTGGAGGGCGGCTGAGTCGCGGACGAGCACCTTGTCCCGCGAGAAGTGCCGCAGAAACGCCCCGAGCACCCGCCCGTCGCTGGAGGTCGAGACCGCCGGCGGCGAGCCAAGATACGGTCGTTGCCGCCCACCCGCTCCCTGACATACAGTCTTGGCCATGACGACGTCACCCGGCACCGACGCAATCGACCACCTGAGGGCCATCGGCCGCGAGTTCCACGCCCGGTCGTGGTCGCTCGGCACGAGCAGTAATTACAGTGTGGTCACTTGCCGCGACCCGATCGAACTCCTCATCACGGCCAGCGGCAAGGACAAGTCGGCCCTCGGGCACGACGACTTCGTCCGCGTCGACGCGACGGGGCGTCTCGTGGAGGGACCTCCGGGCCGCACGTCGTCGGCCGAGACGCTCCTCCACTGCCTGGTCGCCGAACTCATGCCGTCGGTCGGCGCCGTGCTCCACACCCACTCGGTCTGGAGCACGCTCCTGTCCGGCACCGACCTCGCCCGGGGCAGCGTGCGGATCGAGGGCTACGAGATGCTCAAGGGGCTCGCGGGCATCGGCACCCACGACACGTTCGTGGAGGTGCCGGTCTTCGCCAACACGCAGGACATGACGGAACTCGCGGGCCGGATCCGGTCCCGCTTCGCCGGCCTCGACTGGTCGGCCGCCCGGCCGCCGGTCCACGGCTTCCTGCTCGCACGGCACGGCCTCTACACGTGGGGCCGCGACCTCGCCGAGGCCCGCCGCCACGTCGAGATCCACGAATTTCTCTTCGAATGCGTGGCCCGCGGCCGCATGCTGCCCGCGTAGCCAGAGCCGCCCCTCCAGCCTCCCCAGGAGCACCATCCCATGGCGATCGTCACCGTGCCGGCCGAGGCCCGGCGGCTCACCGACAAGGCCGAGATCATCTCCTTCCTGGCCGCCCACGGCATCCACCACGAGACCTGGCCGCTCGAGGACCGCGTCGACCCCGCGGCGCCGCCGGAGCGGATCCTCGCGGCCTACGCGCCGGAGATCGACGAACTCAAGCGTCGCGGCGGCTTCGTCACGGCCGACGTGATCGACGTCTATCCCGACACGCCGAACCTCGATGTGATGCTCGCGAAGTTCAACAAGGAACACACCCACACCGAGGACGAAATCCGCTTCATCCTCCAGGGCCGCGGCGTGTTCCACATCAACCCCGGCGACAGGCCCGTGTTCGCGATCGAGGTCTGGGCTGGCGATCTCATCAGCGTGCCGCTGGGCACGCGGCACTGGTTCGACCTGTGCGGCGACCGGCGGATCCGCGCGATCCGGCTGTTCCAAGACACCAGCGGCTGGACCCCGCACTACATCGCAGACGGCGTGCACGCGCGCTACATGCCGATCTGCATGGGACCGGCCTGGATCGCTGGATCGACGGGGACGACCACGTGATCGTCTTCGAAGGCCGCGGCATCCTCCTCGACGTCGAGGGCACGACGTCGTCGATCTCGTTCGTCTACGACGTGCTCTTCGCCCATGCGAAGGCCGAGGTCGGAGACTTCCTGGTGCGGCGCCGGGCCGATGCCGACGTCCGCGCGGCGGCGGCCGCGATCGCCGCCACCGCCGGCCTGCCCGCCCCTGACCTCGACGATCCGGAGTCGGTGGCCCGCGTGGCCCATGCGGCGCTCGACCTCATGAACCGCGACGTCAAGGACACTGGGCTCAAGGCGCTCCAGGGCATGATCTGGCGGAGCGGCTTCGAGTCGGGCGAGATCGTCGCCCACGTCTACGACGACGTGCCTCCCGCGCTCGCCCAATGGGCCGACTCGGGGCTCGACGTGCGGATCTACTCGTCGGGATCGATCGAGGCCCAGCGGCTCTTCTTCGGCCACACCGCCCACGGCGACCTGGCCCGCTACCTCCGCGGACACTACGACACCACGACCGGCCCCAAGCGGGAGCCTCCCAGCTATGTCCGCATCGCCGCCGACATGGGGCTCGAGCCGCGGCAGATCCTGTTCGCGAGCGACGTGGGCGAGGAGCTCGACGCGGCCCGTGCGGCGGGCATGGCGACGGCCCTGGTCATCCGACCGGGCAACCGCCCGCCCGGAGGCCTCTACGACCACGAGCCGGTCGCCTCGTTCGCCGAGATCCTGACATGACGCCCGACCTCCGCTGCGGGGCGGGCTGCTCCACCGACGCGCGTCTCGACGTCGCGTTGCCCGCGGCGATCCGCGCTGCCGCCGACCAACTCGGCACGGAGGCCGCCGCGGCCGACCTCGCCGTCGCGTTCGTATCGGCGGCGTACGGCACCGACGTCCGGCCCGCGCTCGAGGGCCTCGCCGACGTCATCGGCGCGAGAACGGTGATCGGCACCACGGCCGAGGCGGTGCTGTGCAACGACCGCGAGCATGAACGCGGCCCGGCGGTGGCCGTGTGGCTCGCCCGGATGCCGACCGCGACGCTCGTGCCGATCTCCATCGAGCACGCCCGCACCCCCGACGGCGGCATGTTCGTCGGCTGGCCCCCCGAGGATGACTCGGGCTCTCCCGTCGGCTGGCCGGAGCATCCGACGCTGCTCCTGCTCGCGGATCCGTTCTCATTTCCGGTCGAGGCGTTCCTCGCCCGGATCGCGGAGGATCACCCCGATCTGCCGATCGTCGGCGGCATGGCCAGCGGCGGCCTGCGGCCGGGTGGCAACACGCTCGTCTGCGGCTCCCGGACCTACGACTCCGGCGCGGTCGGCGTGCTCGTCGGTGGCGGCGCGCGGATCCGGCCCGTGGTGTCGCAGGGCTGCCGGCCGATCGGCGCGCCGTTCGTCATCACCCGTGCGGAGGCCAACCTCGTGATCGAACTCGGGGGCAGGCCCGCGCTCGAGCGGCTCCGGGAGGTGTTCGCCGGGCTTGCTCCGGAAGACCGCGAACTCGTGAAGTCGTCGCTGTTCATCGGCCGGGCCGCCACCGAATACAAGGACCGCTTCGGACCCGGCGACTTCCTCGTGCGGAGCGTGGCCGGCGCCGACCCCGATTCGGGCGTGCTCGCGGTGGGCGACATGGTGCGGACGGGCCAGACGGTGCAGTTCCACGTCCGCGACGCGGCCAGCGCCCACGACGACCTCACGACGCTCCTCATCCGCGCCCGCGCGGCAGGGCCCACCCCGGCGGGAGCCCTCGTCTTCAGCTGCAACGGTCGCGGCACGCGGCTCTTCGCCGATCCGCACCACGACGCCCGCTGCCTCGCCGACGTGCTCGGCCCGCTGCCGGCGGCCGGCTTCTTCGCGCAGGGCGAGTTCGGTCCCATCGGCCGGCTCAATTGCCTTCACGGCTTCACGGCCTCGATCGCCCTGCTCGAACCGGCCTGACCGCCCGCGACACCGCCCGTTCCGGGGTTGCCGCCCGGTGGGAGAGGGCCTACTGTCCCGGCCCCTCGGGAGTCCGGCATGTACCGTTGCCTCACGATCCTCGCCGCGAGCGGAGCCCTTCTCGGCGGCTGCGCCCACCATCAGGCCAATCAATACGCCTACGCGCCCCCGCTGGCGCCGCCGGTGTATCCGCAGCCGCAGACAGTGGCCCAGCCGGTCGCGGGACCGACGCCGGGGCCGGTGGCCGGCGCACCGGTGCTCCCCGCGGCGCCGGTGACCGGCATGCCGCTCACGACGGCGGGCGTCGTGACCGCGGGCAGCGACGGGGCATGTCCACCCTGCGCGGGCGAGTCGGCCGCCGTGCCGGTCGCCTACGAGGGCGCCATCCAGACGGCGCCTTGCCCACAGTAGCGGGTCCGAGGGTCGCGTCGGAGCCACGTCATACGGATCCCACTCGATCCTCGCGCGGCGGGCAGCATCGAGTGAGCGACTGCCCCCTCTCCAACCCCTGATCCAACGTTTCGCGAGGGATGTCTCGGGTGGGCTTCGCGATGGGGCGCGGCACCACGGGGATCAGTTTTTCTTGGTCGGTGCGTCGGGGGCGTCGTAGGTCGGCAGCCAGCGGCGGTGCTCCCGCACCACGTCCGCGAGGGTTGGATCGGCCGCGAGATTTGCGTGCTCGGCCGGATCGACAGAGTGGTCGTAGAGTTCCTCGTCGCCGTCCGCGTAGCGGATGTATCGCCAGCGGTCACTCCGCACCGCATGGTTGCCGCGAAGATACGTCATCACGGCCGGCCGGTTCCGCGGGGATGCGGGCGATTCGAGCAGCGGCACCAGGCTCTCGCCCGCGAGCGACTGTGGCATGGCGGGATCGAGACCGCACAACTCCACGAGCGTGGGAAACACGTCGAGCAGGGTCATGGGCCGCGCACACACCTCGCCCGCGCGGGCCACTCCGGGTGCGACCACGATGAGGGGCACGCGGGTCGCCTTTTCCCAGAGCGTGAACTTCTCCCAGCAATCCTTTTCGCCGAGTTGGTATCCGTTGTCGGAGCAGAACACGATGATCCCGGCGCGTCCGCGCGGCGACGCCTCGAGCGCGTCGAGCAGCCGCCCGATTTCCGCGTCTGCAAACTCCACGGCCGCCTGGTAGCACCGCACCGCCTCCCGCCAGCTGCCCGGTCGCTCCTGCTCGGCCTCCATAAGACCCTGCCAGAACGTGCCCGCCTCGGCCGCCCGCAGCCGCAGGCCCGCGGGGGGTACGTCGTCGAGGTCGTGCTCGAGTCGCTCGGGCATCACGGTGGCGTTGGCCGGATGCCGATCGAGCCGGCTGGCAGGCACGAAAAACGGCATGTGAGGACGAAACAGACCGCAGGCGAGAAACAGTGGCTTCTCGTCGGCCGTCGGGAGATGGTCGATGCACCAGTCAACCGTCCGCACGTCCACCGCGTCGGCCTCCCGGGCGGGCCATGCGCCCCAATCGCTGTTCCGGCTGCCGAAGGCGGGCAGGCCGTTGAGCTTCGAGAGGGGCATCGGCGCGTCCGGCGGCCAGGGCATCGGCAGGAAGTCGTGGAACGAGGCGGCGTCGTGAAAGGCGCCCGCCAGGTGATGGTGAAACACCTTGCCGGCCCCCTCGACGCGGTAGCCTGCCCGCATGAATGCCTGCGGCAACGTGACGGCGTCCGGGAGGGCGGCCCGCCAGTCGGCGGCGTTGCCATACACGCCCGACGCCGCCGGAGGCACGCCGGTGAGGAGCGCCGTGCGGGAGGGATTGCAGGCGGGCGACGCGGCGTGGGCCTGCGTAAACACGACCCCCCGGCGGGCGAGCCGGGTGAGATTTGGCGTGGGGATCGGCGCGTCGTCGTCGAGCACGCGAATCCAGTCGCTCATGTCGTCGGCGATGATGAAGATCACGTCGGGGCGGGTCGCGTCCTGCCGCAGCTCGGCGACCGCGGCCGGAACCGACGCGGCGAGCCACATCGCCCCGACAAGCGGCCAGAGCCAGGAACGGTGGACCGCGTTGATGCCGCGACGACGGCCGCCCGCGCGGTTCACCCGCCGGGAGCAGCGACCGCCGGTGAGCGGGGGAGTCCCAAACCTGGCCCCCAACACGTGCGTTGGCCTGCGACCACATCGCGGGCATGCAGCGGAGGCACGAGGATTGACGTCAGTCATGATTCAAGATCCTCCCGGTGTGATACCGGGTGTTGTGGCCAAAGAAAACCCTCCTTGATCGAAGCCGGCACCGTGAACGGCTGCGTGGTGGTCGGATCCGTCCCGGAGGCCGTATCGTCCAGCCCGGCGACGAAGGATGCTCCCTTCTCTCCATGGCCCGCCCGGCGGGCCGCTGAGGCAGCGATGCCTTGCCCGGAATCCCTCACGACTCGACGCGCCGAAGACGTGCCACATTGGGCGATGACGACACGGTTGCCCGAACCTCTCGGAAGTCGAGCCGAGGCTTATTCAGGACCCGTTCATACCCACCGATTCGGCTGAAGACCCATACACACAGCGCTTGAGGATGGTCCGGTGGTGGGCGAAGTGCCCTCGCTCCGCGAGGCATGCGCCACGCAGCCTGCACTCCGACGGTTGGGGGCACCCGACCGACACCGGGCTCCCTCGCCCGGCTTACGATGACGAAGAAAATACCCACGGACGTTCGGAAGTCTGGCTTGCCGCGCTTCTCTCCGGCCGCCCCTTAACTGCTCCGCTTCGCCTGCTCCGCCGAGGCACGCTGGAGCGGGTTGATCGAGTGGTTGATCAGGATTTCGCGGCACTCGGCCACAAGTTGCTCGAGCGGGCCCGGGTATTGGTAGCGCTCCATCAACTTCGCGGTCCATTTGTGGCCGTACCGGACGTGCATCGTCTCGTCCATGATGTCGTACAGCACGGCCTCGGCGGATTCCATGTCCTCGTGCTTCACGTGCTCCTGGTAGGTCTGGTGCTTGTACTTGAAGGAGTCTGCCTCGATCACGTGGGTCAGCACGCAGTAACGGCGCAGCGGATCGTAGAGCTGCCGCCACGCGTAGTTTGCCGTGTCGTTGGGGAGTCGGAGCCATGGTGTCCGAGCTGCGCGAGCCGCGCCTCGCCGAGGGCGGAGTGGCGCACCTCGTCGTAGCAGTGGCGGGCGATCTCGTAGTAGAACTCCCACTCCATGCCGTCGGCCTCCCAGAGCGTGCTCCCGAGGGTCTCGGCGGCCTGCATCTCCTGCGTGTAGTTGAAGAACTGGAAAAGCACCTTGGCATCGCGGTCGTCGTCCTTCGGGAGTGAAGCACTCGTCAGCGTGATCTTGAAACGTGCGTCGCGTTTTGCCTGGGCGAAGGGGAGCGGACACGAATAACCCGGCGGCAGCGTGACCAACTCCTCGCCGGCCCCAACAGGCTCAGCGCCCGTCACGCCGCGTTCCTGGACGAGCAGTCGACGGATGTATTCCTGCCACCGCGCGGCTAGCCGCTGCTTCTCGCCGGTATCAAGGTGGCTCTTTAATTCCTGGCCGGCCCAGGCCAGCTGGTCCTCCTTTTCCGGCAGGATGCGGCGGATCGCGGCGATCGTCGGCGCGTCGTACACCCCGTGCGTCCCGGCGACCATCGTGCGGTAGGCGCGGACAAGCTCGGTCTTGAAAACCAGGTAGAGTCCGGAGAGAAACTCGTAGTCCTCCTGGGCCGAAGCCAGCCCCTGCGTCAGCCGGGCAACGCCCGCGTCGGGCGTGCGGTCCGGATTGGAAGTGCGCAGCTCCCAGAGCCGCGTGCGCAACTCGCGACTGTGCTGGGCGTCCTGCCACAGGTGCAGGCCGATCTCATGCTTCACTTCCCATGTGGCAACACCCGGCAGCCAGCCGCCGAGCAGGCGGGTCGACTGGATCTCGAGCGCCTGCAGACGCTTCAGGCGGGCGATCACATCATCCGCCTGAAGACGCAGCGGGACCGAAGGCGAGGAGAGGGAAGAGAGCGTGATGGACATGGCCGGAAATCCTGCCGTTGATAGAAACGCCGCGAGTAATGCGGCCCCCACTTGATCCACGCGCGTCACCGCACCTGTCCCGGCGTGGGGGATGCCCGCGCCTCGCCC
>CAIXGY010000319.1 GCA_903919035.1 uncultured Planctomycetaceae bacterium
CCAGGGCCTCCATGAAGGCCCGCTGGCGGTTGTCGGCGGCGCCCCCGTGGCCACCCTCGAGGTTCTCGTAGTAGAGCACCGGCTTGCCATACTCCAGCAGCCGCGCTGTCATCTTGCGGGCATGGCCGGGGTGGACGCGGTCATCACGGGTGCTCGTCGTGATCAGCAGCGGCGGATAACTCTTGTCCGCCGAGACGTTGTGATACGGCGAGAACCCGCGAATGAACGCCCATTCCTCCGGCTTGTCCGGGTCGCCGTACTCCCCCATCCAACTGGCGCCGGCGAGAAGCCTGTTGAACCGCCGCATGTCGAGCAGCGGAACCTGGCAGACCACCGCCCCGAACAGGTCGGGCCGCATGGCGTACATGTTGCCCACGAGCAAACCGCCGTTGCTGCCCCCCTTGATGCCGAGTCGTGCCGGCGAGGTCACCTTCCGGGCGATCAGATGCTCGGCCACGGCGATGAAGTCCTCGTAGGCCCGTGGCCGCTTCTCCTTGAGCGCGGCCTGATGCCACGCGGGGCCGAATTCACCGCCACCGCGAATATTGGCCAGCACGAACACGTGCCCACGCTCGAGCCAGGCCGCGCCCGCGAGGGCCGCGTAGTCGGGCAGGAGCGGGATCTCGAAGCCCCCGTATCCGTACAGCAGCGTCGGGGTCGAGCCGTCGGCCGGCAGGTCGGCCGGGCCGATCTGAAAATAAGGAACTCGCGTGCCGTCCGGCGATACCGCCTCGTGCTGCGCGATCGCCAGTCCGGAGGCGTCGAAGAAGGCCGGCGTGCGCTTGAGTTCGCGCGGCGGCTCGCCACCCACGGCACCGACGGCGAGCATCGAGGGCTGGAGGGAACTCGCCGTGACGAGGAAGTAGTCGTCTCCCACGAGTTCGTCCACGGCCACCGCCGTGGCCGTGCCGCAGTCGGGCACGCCCGGCAGCGCCTCATGCCGCCACGCCCCGTCGCGGAACGCGGCGGCGGCCACGCGGGCACGAACGTTGTCGAGCGTGGTGACGAGGAGGTGATTCCGCGTGCCTGAGAAGCCGGCGAGCGAGACCCGCTCCCGAGGCTCGAAGACGACGTGCATCGTCCGGTCGCCCGCCAGGAACCGCTCGAAGTCCGCCGCGAGCAGGCTGCCGGCCGGATGCGTCGTGCCTCCCACCTCCCAAGGCGATCGCAACTCGACGAGGAGCCACTCGCGGTGGACCGCCGCATTGGCGTCGTCCGGCTTCTCGACCTTCACGAGGCCTCCGTCGCGGCGCACGAACAGTTCGCTCGTCCAGAAGGTCACCTGCCGGGTGAAGAAGTCCCGCTCGAAGCCGGGGGTGAGATCGCGACGTGCCTCGACCGACATGTCGTCGGGCCGTCCCTCGAACACCACGGGTGCATCCGCCAACTGCGCGCCCCGCTGCCATTCGCGAACCGTCCGCGGATAGCCCGACGTCGTCAGCGAGCCCGGCCCGAAATCGGTCGCCACGAAGAGCGTGTCGCGATCCTTCCAAGCCACTCGGCTCTTGGCCTCGGGGAGCGTGAAGCCCCCGGGAACGAACGCCCCCGTGGTCAGGTCGAACTCCCGGACCACGTCGGCGTCGGCGCCTGCCCGCGACAGTCGCACGAGGGCGAGCCGGTCCTCGGGTTCGAACACCTCGACGCCGTGCCAGACCCAGTTCTCGGCTTCGGCAGCGGCCAGCCTATCGACGTCGATCACGGTCTCCCACGCGGGCTCGGGCTTGCGGTATTCCTCGAGTGTCGTCCGCCGCCACACACCCTTCGGATGGCTCGCGTCGCGCCAGAAGTTGTAGTACTGGTCGCCGAATTTCGTGACGAAGGGAATCTTCTCCTTCGCGTCGAGGATCGAGAGGAGCCGCCGCTCGAGCGCGTGGAAGCCGTCCGACTCCGCGACCGCCGCCAGGCTCTCCGCGTTCCGCTCCTGCACCCACTCGAGCGGCTTCTCTCCCGTCACCTCTTCCAGCCAGAGATGCGGATCCTCGTGCTCGGCGGCAGGTGCGGGGCTGGACATCACGAGGACGCTCCACGAGAAAGTGATGATGTGACGCCACGCGAGGAGGAACCTGATGAGACGGTCGATCGGGCTGCATGACGACTCGAGAGTCCTGATGATGCACTCCTGCGATTCATGTCTCAACGACGGGCTTTTTCCATCTGCTGCCGCTTCCGCCGGGAGAGCGGTAGGGCGAGGACGCTTCCGTCGCGGCACGGTCGGCACCCTCACCCGGCCTTCGGCACCCCTCTCCCCCAGGGAGAAGGTGTGTTCAGACGCGCCGATCATCCCCGCACGTGCCCCGTCCCGGTGACGACGTACTTGTAGGTGGTCAGTTCCCGGGTCCCGCAGGGCCCGCGGGCATGGAGCTTGTCGGTCGAGATGCCGATCTCGGCGCCCAGCCCCAGTTCACCGCCGTCGTTGAACCGCGTGCTGGCGTTGATCATCGCCACCGCCGTGTCGACGCGGGCGGCGAACCGCTCCGCGGCGGCGGCATCGGCGGTCACGATCGCGTCGGTGTGCCGGGAGCCGTAGCGGTTGACGTGGTCGATCGCCGCATCGAGCGAGTCGACGACGGCCACCGAGATCTTCGGCCCGAGGAACTCCGTGGCCCAATCGGCCTCGCTCGCAGGGCCTGCCGTCGGCACGAGCGCGCAGGTGGCGGCATCGCCCACGATCTCCACACCGTGCGTGGCGAGCGCCGCCGCGATCCGCGGCAGGAAGGCCGCGGCGACGTCGCGGTGCACGAGCAGCGACTCGGCCGCATTGCAGACGCCCATCCGCTGGCACTTGGCGTTGACCGTGATCGACTCGGCCATACCGAGGTCGGCGGCCCGGTCGACGTAGATGTGGCAATTGCCGGTGAAGTGCTTGAGCACGGGCATCCGCGCCTCGGAGCAGACGCGGCGGATGAGCGCCTCGCCTCCGCGCGGGATCGCGATGTCGATGAGTTCGTCGAGCTTGAGAAACTCCCCGACCGCCTCGCGATCGGCCGTCTCCACGAGTTGGACGCAATCGGCCGGCAGGCCGGTGTCCGCGAGGGCCTGTCGCACGCTCTCCACGATCCGCCGGCTGGAGTGGGCGGCCTCTTTGCCGCCGCGCAGGATGATCGCGTTGCCGGCGGCAACCGCCACGGCGGCGGCATCGGCCGTGACGTTGGGCCGGGACTCGTAGACGAAGAACACGACGCCCAAGGGCACCCGGATCTTCCTCACCACGAGTCCGTTCGGCCGAGGTGACTCCTCGATGACCTCCCCGACGGGGTCGGGCAGTGCCGCCACGGCCTCGACGCCGGCGGCGATGCCCTCGACTCGTTTCGGGTCGAGAAACAGCCGGTCGATGGCCGCGGGCGACAGGCCGAACCCTGGTGCGGCGGCCACGTCGAGGGCATTTGCGGCCAGGATGTCGGTGACATCATCGCGGATCCGCGCGGCCGCGGCCCGCAGGGCGGCGGCCTTGAGCGGCGCCGGGGTGTCCGCGAGGTCGATCGCGGCCCGGCGGGCACGCTCGGCCACCCGGCGGCACTGTGCGCCGAGAGCAGAGGCCGGTTCGGAGACAGACGCCGTCTGCATTGGGTTTCGGTGGCTCCGCCGAATGCCGCGAACTGCGACGTCGGTATCCTACCAGAACGAGGATCGCTTCGTCGTGCTCACCACGTCGTCACACGCCACCGCCGAGACCGCCGCCATGCGGCGGGCCCTCGAGATTGCGCGCCGTGGAGAGGGCCGCGTGGAGCCGAATCCGTTGGTCGGCGCCGTCGTCATCGGGGCCGACGGACACATCATCGCCGAGGGGTGGCACGACCATTTTGGTGGACCGCACGCGGAGGCCGTGGCATTGGCCGCCGCCGGTGATCGCGCGCGGGGTGCGACCCTGGTGGTGACCCTGGAGCCGTGCTGTCACCATGGCAAGCAACCACCGTGTACCGCCGCCATCCTCGCGGCGGGCATCGCCAGGGTCGTCGTGGCCGCCGGCGATCCGTTTCCGGCCGTGGCCGGGCGCGGGCTCGCGGCCCTCCGCGCGGCCGGAATCGACGTGGCGACGGGCCTGCTGGAGCCCGACGCCCTGCGGCTGACGGCTCCGTTTCGCAAACTCGTGACCACGGGCATGCCGTGGGTGATCGCGAAGTGGGCCGCGACGCGCGACGGCCGCCTGGTCGCGCCGCCCGGCGGCGATCGGTGGATCTCGTCGGCGGAATCGCGGGCCGTCGTGCATGCGCTTCGCGCCCGGATCGACGCGATCGCCGTCGGCAGCGGCACGGCGCTCGCCGACGATCCGTTGCTCACGGCCCGGCCCGCGGGGCCACGGCCGCTCCTGCGCGTCGTGCTCGACGGCCGCGGCCGCCTCCCGGTCACGAGTCGGCTCGTCCGCACCGCCCGCGAGGCACCGTTGCTCGTGGCGGTGGGGCGCGAGGCGTCGGACGATCGGGTCGCGCAACTCGCGGCCGCGGGGTGCGAGATCTGGATCGCGCCGGATGGCACGCCCGCAGGGCGAATGCGCGG
Organism: uncultured Planctomycetaceae bacterium; assembly: GCA_903919035.1. Taxonomy (GTDB): domain Bacteria; phylum Planctomycetota; class Planctomycetia; order Pirellulales; family UBA1268; genus QWPN01. Next base: position 4,495 of record CAIXGY010000319.1, read on the forward strand.
ACTGCTCTCCGAACTCGGTCGCCGGCGGCTCACCAACCTGCTCGTCGAGGGCGGACCGACCGTGTTCGCCACGCTGTTCGCGGCGGGCCTTGCGGACGAGGTCTGGGAATTCGTGGCCCCGACCGCCGCGGGCGATTCCCCGGCTCCGCACGATCCGCCGCCAGCCCGGCCGCCCCTCGACATCGAGGACGTGAGCCACCCGGGGGGCGACACGTTGACCCGCGGCCTCGTCCGCCGGCCTACTTCTTCGGCAGGTCGCGGATGATGTTTCGCCAGTGTGTCACGAGGGCGCCGTCGCGGAACGCCGTCTCCGCCACGGCGGCCCGGAGACACTTCGCCACCTCGAGCACGACGTCCACCGTCCGCAGGGCGTCGCGGGCCTGCTCGGTCTCGTCGGCCGCCGCGAGTTCATGATCGGCATCGACCGTGCCTTCGCGTTCGCGGACGCAGCCGTACCGCGTGACGTAGACGACCCATGGCTTCACGGCATCGACGATGCCGGCGACATCGACGGCCGCGGCCCCGGCCAAGGGCTCCTCGAACGTCGCCAACTGCGAGCCCGTCTCGAGCTTCGCCGCGCCGAGCAGCCTGGCGGCCTGATTGGGGGCGAACGAGAAGACGGCCACGTCGTCGCCGACGCCGATTGCTGGCCGCACCTGGTCGTCGAGGCCGGACTCGGGAAGGGCGAACGACCAGATCGATCCGGCTTCGACCTTCGTCTTGTCGGGGTCGGGCACTTGGTAGTCGTCGGGCACCGCATCGGGATCGATCTCGCGGAGCGCCTCGACGGCGTCGTCGCCGAGGGCGAACAGGTCGCTCAGTCCCTCGCGAAACAACTTCGCGTCACCGAGCGGCAGGACGATGGCGGGTTCGGGCAGCGGGAGCGGCTCGGTCGACGCCGGCAGGTCGGCCTGCGGCTTCTTGGTCCGCGACTTGCCGTCGAGGACGAACCCCACCTGACCGTCGGCCAGGGAGGGGATGAGCTTTCCCCGGACGATGTCGGCCAAGCGGGACGCGATCGGCGCCACGTGCTCCGCGAACTCCTCCGCGCGATCCTGGGCCTCACCCTCGAGCGATGCCATTCCGTGGTCCACGAAGACCGACCACAGCCCGCCCACGAAATCCGACACGTCGCCGACGAGCCGCGCATCGGACTTGAGTCTCGAGGCGACGACCGCCAGCGGTGCGCCGCCTGCGTGCTCGAGCAGGTCGAGCCGACGGGCGCCGTCGAGCGGCTGATTCCGCGACCAGTCCCATGCGTAGCCCTCGTAACCGGAATCGGTCAAAAAGGAGCACGCCGCCCATGCGCCGGGCTCCGGCATCCGCTGCGTCAGGGCGGCGGCGAAGCGTTCGAAGACGGCCCGTGTCTCGGCGATCGCCTCGTCCGACAGCCCGCTGTCGTCGAGCACGGAGTCGAACGCCGCGAGCTGCTGCCGCATGTCATCGGGGCTCTGGACCAGCGACTGCATCATGGCGGCGCTCGCGTAGGAAATCGCCGTCAGCGGCTTCCCCGCATGGGCGAGCAGCGGCGCGCAGGCCGGCTGCGCGAGGAGACCCGGTTCGCCTTTCTCGCCAAGTCTGGCGAGGTGCGCCGTCGAGTCGCCGAACGACAGGATCACCCGGTCGCCGACGATTCCGAGCGCCACGCAGAGATCGGATGCACGCAGCCGGGCGATGACCGCGTCGTAGCCGTCGATGTCGGCGCAATCCGCGGCGAACTCGCGCTCCAGTTCGTCCCAGGGCAGCGCCGCGCCCCGAACGGTGAAGACCAGGAATTCTCCACCACCGACCTGCCGCCGATCGATCGCGCCGGCCAGGTCGGGATTGCCCTCCGCGGCGGCCCGCGCCAGGGCTTCGAGTCGGGCGAGTTGGGCG
>CAIXGY010000320.1 GCA_903919035.1 uncultured Planctomycetaceae bacterium
CGGGCCTCCAGCCCTCGGCTCACTGCGTGTCCGCTGCGCTCCGGCATCCATGCCTGCGCTTGCTCCCACAGCCCGCTCGAGGGCATGAGCACCCCCGAGCCTCGCCCAATCGACAAGAGGAAGGCCCGGAGGCGTTCATCCCCCCGAGACGGCGTAGGTGACAAGCGCAGCCCGGAGGGTGAGAGCGCAGGCAGCTTCGTGTCGCGTCAGTGCCTGAAGTGCCGGCGCGCGGTGAACGTCATCGCGATGCCCGCGGCGTCCGCCGCGGCGATCACCTCGGGGTCGCGCTTCGAGCCCCCCGGCTGCACGATCGCCGCGATGCCCGCCTGCGCGATCAGGTCGATCGAGTCGGGGAATGGGAAGAACGCGTCGCTGGCGAGGACGCCGCCCCGGGCGCGGGCGCCGGCTTTCTCGAGCGCGATCCTGACGGAGTCCACTCGGCTCGTCTGGCCGATGCCGGCGCCCACGAGGCTCGTGCCGTGGCAGACGGCGATCGCGTTGCTCGTCAGCCGCCGCACCACCGTGAACGCGAAGTCGAGGGCGGGCACGAGCTCGGCCGCCGGAGCCGCTCGCGTGACCACCTGCCACGTGGCCGGGTCGTCGCAGGCGTCGTCAGGCCGCTGGGCGAGGATCGCGCCGGCCACGCCACGGAGTTCGAGGCCGGCCGTCGATGTCCACGGATCGCCCGCCGGCACCTCGACGAGCCGCACGTTCGCCTTCCAGGTGGGCTTCGTCGTGAGCAGGTCGACGGCCGCCTGCTCGAAGGCCGGCGCGGCGATCACTTCCACGAACAACCCCGGCGCGAGGAGCACCTCGGCGCAGGCCCGGTCGAACGTGCGGTTCACCGCCACGATCGACCCGAACGCACTCGTGGGATCGGCGGCCATCGCCGTGGCGAGGGCCTCTGCGGCGCGTGCCGCGCCGGCGGCGCCGCACGGGTTGGTGTGCTTCACGACCACGGCCGCGGGATCCTGGAGCAATCCGGCGAGCCGCACGGCCGCGTCGAGATCGAGCAGGTTGTTGTAGGAGAGCTCCTTGCCGTGAAGCTGCTTCAGGCCGGCGAGGCCGGCGTGCGTGCCTGCCGGCACGAGCATCGCCGCGGCCTGATGCGGATTCTCGCCGTACCGCAGCGCGAGCCGACGCTCGAGATCCAGCGTGACCCGCGCCGGCAGGGGTGGCTCGCCGGCGGCGTCATCGATCGGTGCCGCGACTCGGGCGGTGAGCCCGGCGTGGGCAGCCATCCACCGGGCGATGACGGCATCGTAGTGGGCCGTGTGCTCGAAGGCGCGGGCCGCGAAGAGCCGCCGCTCGGCGAGCGTCGTGCCACCCCGGCCGAGCGCCGCCAGAAAGATCTCGTACTGGCCCGGTTCCGTCACCACCGCCGTGAAGGCGTGGTTCTTGGCGGCGGCGCGGACGAGGCTCGGGCCGCCGACGTCGATGAGCTCGATCGCCTCGGCGGGCGTGCAGTCCGGGCGGGCGATCACCCCCTCGAAGCCGTACAGGTTCACGATCACGGCGTCGAATCGCTCGATGCCGTGCTCGGCGAGCACCGCGAGGTCGGCGGGCTGGTCGGCCCGCGCGAGCACGCCGGCGAAAATCGCCGGATGGAGCGTCTTGACGCGGCCGTCGAGGACCTCCGGAAACCCGGTGATCGCCGCCACGTCCTCGACGGCGAGCCCCTGCGCGGCGAGCGCCCGGGCGGTGCCTCCGGTGCTCACCACGATGGCGCCCGCGGCCTTCAGGCCCGCGGCCAGCCGGTCGATGCCGGCCTTGTCGAACAGGCTCACGAGGACGCGCCTGATCGGGATGACGTCGGGCGCGGCCGGCCCGGCGGGGCGTGTGACGATGGCATGGCGGCGATTATGGACACCGGCAGGGTGGCGGCAATCGGCCCGTGGATTCCCGGCTCCGGAGTGCCACGCGGCCTCACGGCGCGGCCCGCAACACCACCTCGAACACGGTGCCGGGAGGGGGCAGTCGACCCGCCACGCTCACCGTGCCCCGCATCTGCCGGACGAGCGAGCGGACGAGATACAGCCCCAGCCCCGTGCCGGGCGTGGAACGTTCCAATTCGTTGCCCAGCCGCACGAAGCGGCGAAAGACCCGGGGACGCTGCCCCACCGGAATGCCCGGGCCGTTGTCGGCGACGCGGACCGCCACGCGGCCGCGGGGCTGCGGCACGACGGTGACCTCGACCCGCGGCTCTGCCGGGGAGTAGGTCACGGCGTTGTCCACGAGGTTGCGAAACACGATCTCCAGATCCGTCTCGCGGGCGAGCACCCGCGCCCCGGGGGCGGCTGCGCAGTCGAGCGTGACCACGTCGGGCTTCACTCCGTGCCGCTGCACGACGGCGGCGCAGACGGCCCGCAGCACCGGCTCGAGCGCCGTCGCCTCGCCGGGCCGGCGGCGGCGCTGGAGGGTCTTCGCCGCATCGAGCAGGTGATCGACGAGCGCGTCGAGTCGCTCGACGTCGGCGAGCATGATGCCATGGAACTCGGCCTGACGCTCCGGCGCGACGGGCCGCCGGGCGAGTGTCTGCAGCGACAACTTGAGCGAAGCCAGCGGGCTCTTGAGTTCGTGGGTCACGCTGTCGATGAAGTTGCTCTGCCGCTGCGAGAGGGCGATCGCCTTCACCGTCAGCGCGAGGTAGACGATCACGCCGACGAGCACGAGCACGAGCAGCGCCACGCCCACGCCGAGGATGGCGTAATAGAAGGCGGCGTTCCGGGAGCCGAGCGCGGCGGCCACGCTCACGAGCACCCAGCCCACGCCGAGCGCGATGATCGATCCGATGAGCACGACGCCCAGCAGGATCGGCCAGCCGAGCGAGCGACGCGGTTCCACGGACGGGCGACTCCGGAGGAGGCCGACGGACGGGCGAAGGCGCGAGTGTATGATGGTCACATGACGTCCGCGACGACCGAGCGCACCGGCTTTCGCCAGCCCGTCCGGCTCTCCGCCGGCGCGATCGGCGTGGCGTTCGAGTGGGACGGCGATCGCTGGCGGCACCGTGTCACGCACGAGAACCTTCTCGTGGCCGAGAGCGTCGAGGGGGCGGGGCCCGACGGCGACCCCCGCTGGCCGGCTTCGCCCGCGCTCCAGGAGGTGTCGGTGGCGGAGGCCGCAGGCGGTCGGGCGTTGGTGGCCGTCGGTGCGGCCGGCCGGTCGCACTTCTCCGCAAGTTTCACGGCCGACACCACCCAGCCCGACACCGTGTTCGTCGACGTCGCCTGCAGGATCCGGGAGGCGGCCGGCTGGCTGGGGACGACCTACCGCCTCGCCTGCGGCGGAGTCGTGCGCGTGGCCGCGGAAGCCGGCACGAGCCCCGGCACCGTCCGCTGGTCATACCGCGTGGGCCCGCAGGGCGTGGTGCGGGCGGCGACGCCTGCAGCCGGATAGCCGCTCGTGTCCCCGGCGTCGCGGCCGCCAGGGCGGGCGAACCCTTGCGATTGGCTCGTGCATCGATCACATTTCGGGTGCATACGGGATGGACGCCCGTCCGGGAGAGGACTTCTTCGATGGTCGACCGCATCGAGCGACTGAAGGCCGAGTGGACCGACAAGTACGTCGTGATCGCGACGTCCGCACCGGAACTGGCGCGGTTCGCCGCGGCCACGGGCCTCGTGAAGACCGTCAACATGAACGGTCGGTGTCTCGTCGAGTTCGACCAGTTCAACAACATCGGCTGGTACGACATCGATCCGGCGGCCCTCAAGATCATCCCCAAACCGCTCCCGAAGCCCGCCGAGGCCAAGCCGGCGAAGGCACCGGCCGCCGCGAAGCCCGCGGGTGCGCCGAAGGCCGCCCCCGCGGCAGCCGCGAAGAAGCCCTCGACCGCCGACATCCTCGCGGCCGCGCGGGCCAAGGGGGGCGCTGCTCCGGCAACGCCGGCCTCTCCAACGGCTGGCAAACTGTCGACCGCCGAAATCCTCGCTCGGGCCCGAGGCGCGAAGGCAGCCGCGCCGGCCGCACCCGCCGCCCAGCCGGAGCCGGAACCCGCGGCGCCGGCAGAGGAACCAGCGGCTCCGCCCGCGGCGAAGTCGGCCGCGAAACCTGCGGCCGGCGGCGCACGGCCCACGACGACTGCCGAGAAGATCGCCTGGTGCCGAGCCCACGACGCCACGGGGTGATGCGTCCGGCATGACGGTCTGCGGCGGATGGATCGAATCACCTGTTCGTTCACGGAGGAACGTGCCATGCGACTGCCCGCCCGCCCCGCCCTGCTTCTGGTCTGTGCGGTCGCCCTCGTCGGCTGCCGTCCACTGTCGAGCCATCCGCTGGCGATCGAGGCGGTGCGGGAGGTGACGTCGAATCCCCGGGTGGCGGAAGTGCTCGGCCAACCGGTGGAATGCAATCCGAGCGTCCGCGGAGTGGCCAACGAGACCGACGGGATCGCGGCCCTGACGTTCGCCGTCAAGGGGCCGAAGGCCGCGGGAGTCGTCGTCGTCGAGGGCAAGAAGACCCGCGGCACGTGGGGCGTCACGCTTCTGGAGCTCCAGCCGGCGAGCGGGCCGCCGGTCGCCCTCACGGCCGACATCGAAACCGATACGCCCCGGTTCGATCCCGCAGCCGCACCAACCATGCCCGCCACCACGATCGCCCCGCCGGCCGACGTCGAGATCACGCTTCCCCCCGTTCCGGCGGGTGGATGAAGCCCCAGGTGGAGCCCGCCAGTCCCTCCCGCCGTCGGTAATCCGCGGCGATTGTGCGGAACGATCCGGGCCCCCGCGGCGGGCGATTTTCCAGGCTCGCAAAGACCGCGGGCAATTTGTTTGACTCGCGCGAGCGCGGGTCCATAATGCCGAAGCCCGCGTCATGACGACGTCGGGCGCGTCCGACCCGTTGCGGCCCTTCAGGGCCGTCCCGTCAGCGGATCGGGCGCCGTTGTCGCATGGGTTTGCCCCGGGTCCCGGCCATCCTCTGGCGGGGTCCGCAATGCCAGGGCCCGTGATGCGACGTTCTGAACGGGAAAAGACGATTCAGGGTCGCGGGACGGTCCCGCCGACTCGACCGACGAGACGTTCCTCTTTGCAGATGAAGGGTGGCTGGCTTCCGATGGCACGGATTCGCAACGTTTTTGAAATCATCGAACTGTATGGTCATGACGAGAACTTCGAGCCGCAGTGCTCGCCGGAGTTCTCCCCCACCACGGCGCCGGCCGGCTCCAAGCAAAAGATCGACATCCTTGCGGAGCGCATCCAGCGGGGCATGCCGCTGTGGCACCCGGAGGACTCGACCGAGTCGTCGGCGGTGATGGTCGCGGACGACGACTGACCGCGATCCGCCCGGGCGAGCCAGGGTCTTTTCCGAACCGTTCACGGCCCTCCGCGGGATCGTCCGCGGAGGGCCGCTTCGATTTCCCGGCGGGCGGTCTTGGCCTTGAGATGCTCCCGCTTGTCGTGCGCCTTGCGGCCCCGGCCCACGCCCAGCAGCACCTTCACGCGACCATCCTTGAAATACATCTTCAGGGGCACGAGCGTGAGCCCTTTCTCGAAGGCGTGGCCGGCGAACTTCGCGATCTCGCGACGGTGGAGCAGCAGTTTCCGCGGCCGCTTCGGGACGTGATTGAGGCGATTGGCCTTGTCGTACTCAGGGATGTCGCAGCCGAAGAGCCACACCTCGCCCCCTTCGACGCGGCCGTAGGCCTCGTCGAGGCTCATGCGGCCGCCCCGCAGGCTCTTCACCTCGCTGCCGACCAGCGCGATCCCGCATTCCAACGAGTCGAGGATCTCGTAGTCGTGTCGCGCGCGACGGTTCTCGGCGACGACCCGCTCGGCGGGCTTGTCGGAGCGACCGGAGACAGGTTTGCCGCCCGGGCGGCGGGTCGGTTTGGGAGTCGACACGGGAACACCGGCTTGCGTGGGCGAACGGAAACCCGAACGATACACTCTACGGAACCAGACGCCGCGTGAGCACCCGGCCGACGCATCCGTCACCCCCGTGACCATCCCGCCATGGCCGTTCCGGTTCGCGTGGTCGCGACACTCGTGTCGGGGGTCGTGTGCCTGCTTGCCGGATCCCCGGTGCCTGCCGCTCACGGGGCGGCCCATGTCGGGGACCAGCCGGGCATCGTGACCGGCGACGACCAGCCAACCGCAGACGGTCCGGTGGTTCGGATTCCGGGCGGCTGGATGGTGCCCTACGACGAGACGATCCCCGGGCTCGGCCACGCTCCGGTCACGTTCCGCATGATCCCCGTGCCCGGCGGCACGTTCCAGATGGGCTCGCCGGACGCCGAGGAGGGCCGGACCGCCGACGAGGGCCCGGCATTCTTGGTCGCCGTCCGGCCGCGCTGGATCGGCCGCTGCGAGGTGACGTGGGCGGAGTACAAGCCGTTCATGGCGGCCTATGAACTCTTCACGCGAATGCGGTCCGCGGGCGTCCGGCCGGTGACCCCCGACAACGAGGCCGACGCCGTGACGGCGCCATCGGTGCTCTACGACCCGTCCACCACCTTCGCCAACGGCGAGGCTGACGATCTCCCGGCGGTGACCATGACGCAGTTCGCCGCCCGGCAATACACGAAGTGGTTGAGCGGCCTGACCGGCCGCTTCTACCGACTGCCGTCGGAGGCGGAATGGGAGCATGCCTGCCGCGCCGGCACGACCACGCCCTGGTGCGCGGGCGCGGAGGCGGAGGCGCTCGGCGACGCCGCCTGGTTCGATGCGAACTCCGGCGACACGACGCACGCGGTCGGCGGCAAGCGGCCGAATGCGTTCGGGCTCCACGACATGCACGGCAACGTCGCAGAGTGGGTGGTCGACGAACTCGTCGCCGGCGGCTATGCGCGGTTCACGGCCATGCCACAGCCGGTCGCGGCGGCCGACGCCGTCCAGTGGCCGGTCCGGCTTTTTCCCCGCGTGCTGCGGGGCGGCACCTACTTCGACGATGCCACCGGGTGCCGCAGCGCCGCCCGGCGGGGATCCCGCGATGCCGGTGGCACCGACGCCGAGCCCGACTGGAAGGACGTCGATCCCAATCTTCCCAAGAGTCCCTGGTGGTACACGGAGGCGCCGGCGCTCGGTGTGGGCATGCGGGTGGTGCGGCCGCTCGACGCCGCCGATGCCGCGGAGCGCCGCCGGTGGTGGAACGCCGACATCGACAGCATCCGGGCGGACGTCCGCAGCCGCATCGACGGCGGCCGCGGCGCCCTGGGCATCGTCGATCCGGGGCTCCGGGACGACCTGGTGGCCGAAGGCATCGTCGACTGAAGGGCGGAGGAGGCGGAAGCATGGCGAACACATGGCGACGGCACGGGAATCCGCGCGGCCGTGCCGTGGCCGCGAGCGCCACGTGCCTCGCGTGCATCACGGCGGCGGTGGGAGCCGGCCCCGACTGGCCCGACTGGCGCGGCCCCGGACAGGATCGCCGGTCGACCGGACCGGCGCCGGTCACGACGTTCGATCCCGAGACCGGCGCGAACGTGCTCTGGAAGAACGCCGAGGCTGGCGGCATCTCGACGCCGGTGATCCTGGGAGGGCGACTCTACACGCTCGTCCGCCATGCGCCGGGCACCCCCGCGGAAGCGGAGAAGGTGCTGTGTCTCGACGCACGCACCGGCGAAAAAATCTGGGAGAACGTGTTCAACGTCTACCTCTCCGACGTGCCCGCCGAGCGCGTGGGATGGTCGGCCGTGGTCGCCGATCCCGTCACGAACACCGTCTTCGCCCACGGCGTGTGCGGCGTGTTCACCGCGATCGACGCCGCCACCGGCAAGACGAGGTGGCAGCGGTCGCTCCACGAGGAGTTCGGCTTCCTGTCGACCTACGGCGGCCGCACCAATATCCCGGTGGTGTTCGAGGATCTCGTCATCGCCAGCGCCGTCGTGACCGGCTGGGGCGACACCGCGCGGCCGGCCCATCGCTTCCTGGGCTTGGACTCCTCCACCGGCGAGGTTCGGTGGATGAACGGCACGAAGGAACTCCCCGAGGACACCACCTACAGCACGCCCTCGATCGCCACGCTCGGCGGCCAGGCGGCGCTCGTCTTCGGGTCGAGCGACGGGGCGGTGTGGAACTTCCAGCCCCGGACAGGGAAAGCTCAGTGGTTCCGCCGGCTCTCGCGCCGCGGCTTGAACGTGGCGCCGCTCGTCGCCGGCGACACCGTCTACATGTCGCAGGCCGAGGAGAATCTCGACAACTCCACGATGGGCGTGGCCCTGGCCTTCAAGGCCACCGGCATCGGCGACATCACCGACACCACGAGCGTGTGGCAACGGAAGGGTGTGATGGCAGGCCGTGCCATGCCCGTGCTCCTCGGCGATCGCGTGTATTTCGTCGACGACGGCGCGAAGGTGTTCGCCTTCGACGCGCGGACCGGTGAGCCGATCGGGAAGCCCGTCAAACTCCTGGGCACGATCGTCCGCGGCAGCCCACTCGTGGCCGACGGCAAGCTCTGGGTCTGCTCCACGGGTGGCTGGCACGTGCTCGAGCCCACCCCCGACGGCCTGAAGGTCGTGGCGAAGTTGCGCCTGCCGCCCGACGACGAGGTGACAGCCTCGCCCATCGCGTGGAACGGACTGATCTATCTGACGACCGGCGCCCGCCTCTACTGCCTCGGAACGGCGCCCGTCTCGCCGGTCGAGAGAACGCAACCCCGCGCGACGGCGGCCCAGACGACGTCGGCACACACCTCGGAGCCGGCCAGTGACCCCGCCTGGGTGCAGGTCGTTCCCGCCGAGACGCTGGTCAAGGCCGGTGAAACCGTGCAGTTGCGGGTGCGGCTCTTCGATGCCGGCGGCCGGTTCGTGAAGGAGTCGCCCGCGGAGTTCTCCGCGACGGCCGGCACGGTGACGTCGGATGGCGTCTACACCGCGCCGGCCGACGTCCACTCGGCGGCGGTCGTGACGGCGAAGATCGGTCCGCTCGAGGGCAGTGCCCGCATCCGGTCGATGCCCCCGCTGCCCTGGCGGTTCGGCTTCGAGGACGTGCCGCTCACGGCCGACCCCAAGACGGGCATCGTGAAGGGGGAACCGCCGCTGCCCTGGATCGGCATGCGGTACCGTCACGTCGTCCGCGAGGTGGACGGCTCGAAGTGCCTCGTGAAGATCACGACCATCCCGAAGGGCACGCGGAGTCAGGGCTGGATCGGGCCGATCGATCTCCACGACTACTGCATCCGCGCCGAATTCCGCGCTCGCGAGTCCGGCGTGGAGAAGCCGGGTTCACCCTCCGCGGACGCCCCGAAGGCGGCGGCCACCGATGCCGACGCCTTCGCACAGACGTTCGGGTCGGCGGCCGCGCTCGGCAAGGCCCGTCTGCCCGACATGGGACTCATCGCCCAGCGCTACACGCTCGACCTGATGGGGGCGAGCCAGCAACTCCAGGTGCGGTCGTGGCCGCCTCAGGTGGCGACCCACTTCTCGAAGACGGTTCCCTTCGCCTGGGAGGCGGGCCGCTGGTACACGATGCGGCTCGAGGCCCGCACGCAGGCCGGTGCGGCGGTGCTCCGCGGCAAGGTCTGGCCGCGGGACGGCCAGGAGCCCGAGTCCTGGACGATCGAGGCCGTCCACGAGACGGGCAACCTCCAGGGTAGCCCGGGCTTCTTCGGAAACTCGAAAGACTCCGAGATCTACATCGACAACGTGTCCGTGGAGGCAGTGCCATGAGGCGGTTCTCTTCATCTGTGGTCGTGATCGCATCGCTGGCTGCCTGCCAGGCGCTCGCCGCCGAGTGGAACCAGTGGGGCGGGTCGCCACAGCGCAACAACGTCCCGGCCGCCACGAATCTCCCGGTCGAGTGGCAGCCCGGTGAATTCGATCCCGAAACCGGCGCCTGGAAGCCCGAGACGAGCGAGAACGTCGCCTGGGTCGCCCGGCTCGGCAGCCAGTCCTATGGCAACCCGGTGGTCGCCGGTGGCAAGGCCTACGTCGGCACCAACAACGGCAAGGGCTGGCTGAAGCGGTATCCCGCGGCGACCGACCTCGGCTGCCTGCTCGCCTTCGACGTTCGTGACGGCTCGTTCCTCTGGCAGGACTCCAGCGAAAAACTGCCCACCGGCCGCGTCCACGACTGGCCGCTTCAGGGCATCTGCTGTGCGCCGCTCGTGGAGGGGGATCGACTCTGGTACGTCACCAGTCGCGGCGAGGTGAAGTGCCTCGACACGGAGGGCTTCCGCGACGGCGAGAACGACGGCCCCTGCACGACGGAGCAACTGCCGGCCGAGGACGAGGCCGACGTGGTCTGGGTGCTCGACATGATGAAAGAGCTGGGCGTGTCGCAGCACAACATGTGCTCCTGCAGCGTGACGAGCGCGGGTGACCTCTTGTTCGTGAACACGAGCAACGGCGTGGATGAGGGGCACCTGAACCTTCCCAACCCCGACGCCCCGAGCTTCCTGTGCGTCGACAAGCGCGACGGCACGGTGCTCTGGGCCGACAACACGCCCGGCCCCTATGTGCTTCACGGCCAGTGGTCGAGCCCCGCCTACGCCGAACTCGGCGGCGTGCCACAGGTGCTGTTCGGCGGCGGCGACGGCTGGCTCTACGCGTTCGACGCCCGCGGGGAGAACGGAGCGGCCAAACTTCTCTGGCAGTTCGACTGCAACCCGAAGGAATCCAAGTACGTGCTCGGCGGCCGCGCCGACCGCAACCACATCATCGGCACGCCGGTCGTGCACGATGGCCTCGTGTATGTCGCCGTCGGCGAGGATCCGGAGCACGGCGAGGGCGTGGGGCACCTGTGGAGCGTCGATCCGACGAAGCGCGGCGACGTGTCGAGCGAACTGGCGGTGCACGTCGACGACCCGACGAAGCCGGTGGCTCGCCGCCGCGAGCAGGCGGTCATCGCCACGCAGGGCGAAGTGGCCCGGCCGAACCCCAACTCGGCCGCCGTCTGGCACTATCCCGGCCGCGACACCGACGGCGACGGCAAGCTCGGCTTCGAGGAGACGATGCACCGCACCTGCGGCACGGTCGCCATCGCCGACGGCCTCTTGTTCGTCGCCGACTTCAGTGGCCTCTTCCACTGCCTCGACGTGAAGACCGGCAGTCCGCTCTGGACGCACGACATGCTGGCGGCCTGCTGGGGTTCGCCGCTCATCGCCGACGGCAAGGTCTACATCGGCGACGAGGACGGCGACATCACCGTCTTCAGGCTGGGGAGGGATCTCGAGATCCTCGCCGAGATCAACATGGGCAACAGCGTCTACTCGACGCCGATCGCCGTGGGCGACACCCTCTACATCGCCAACAAGAGCCACCTGTTCGCGATCCGGGCGGCGGCGACGGCCCCGTAGCACGACACATACGGCACACACGCGATCCTCGTGCGGAGGGAGGCATCTCGTTGGCTGCCGGCCCTGGTTCCCGACCGTCTCGGGGGCATGGGCAGACCCGATCCTGCCTCGTTCGTGCCGGTTTGGGTGCGGTGACCCGCGAGGCTCACGTGTGAGCCGTAGAATCAGGGCTGACCCGTCGGGAGCCATCGCGGGGTATGCTGCTGGTCGAAAACCCGGCTGCTCCCGGGCCGTCCGTCCCCAGCATCGGAAGCTGACGTGAGCCACCGCCTGCCCGCCCGTGTCGCCTTGCTCTTGGTCCTGTGCGTGTCCGCCGTGGACGGCGCGGAGCCCGATGTGCTCCGCCGCTTTCGCGTGCGGCCCTACCTGCTCAATCCCGCGCCCGATGCGATGACGGTTCGCTGGTTCTCCGAGACCGACGCGCCCGGCACGCTCGAATGCAACGGCCAGACCCTCACGTCGGAGCCCGTGCTCGCCCGTGACCTCGACTACCACGATGCCGAGCCGGCCGCCATGCAGCATCCCGCGCCGCCGTTCCTGCACTCGATCCGCGTCACGAAACTGGAGCCGGCGACGAGCTATCCCTACTCCGTCACCCAGGACGGTGAGACCCTGAAGGCCGTGTTGACGACGGCGCCCCGGCCGGGCGACGTGGGTCGCGGCGGCGGCGTACGTCTCTTCCTGTACGGCGACGCGGCGGCCCAGCCGGAGTCGCGGGAGTCACATGCCGAGTGGCCTCCGTCCCCGTCGTTGCCTGGCGGGCCGCGGCCACGCTGGGCCAAGGCCTATCCGGCCGACGAGACCACTGGGTATCGGATGAATCTCGCGCTCATGGCGGCGCGGGCCGCCGAAAGCCTGCGGGCCGGCAACCCCGCGGTCGCCTGCCTGCTCGGCGACCTCGTCGAGAACGGGGGCGAACAACGCGACTGGGACGAGTTCTGGCGGCACAACGCCGGTACCTTCGGCACGTTCGCGGCGCGGGTGCCCCTCGCCGCCCTGCCGGGCGATCACGACATCCACGGCGGACCGGCGTCGACCGATCCCCTGCGCGACCTCGGCGGCTATTCCGGCCCGGCGACGCTCAGGGCGTGCGGCAAATTCGCCGCCTATTTCGAGCACCCGACCAACGGCGCCACCGACGAACGGCACGACGGCCGCTACTGGCGGCTCGATTTCGGCCCTGTCACGCTGCTGGCGCTCGACACGACCAACGGCGGCGGCGACGACGGCGCGGACGACACCAACCACCTCCTCGATCGCAAGGACGCACCGCACATTCCCGACTACGCTGCCGGATCCGAACAACGCGTCTGGCTGGAGCGGGAACTCGCCGCGGCCCGGGAGCGGGGCGCCATCACCTTCGTCGCCTTCCACCACTCCCCGTTCACCAGCGGCCGCCGCGGGCTGCCGCCGGGTTCCGGTGTCCGGTTCTCCGAGCACTCGGGCGTGCCGCTGCGGGCGCTGGCGGACCTGTTTCGTGACCACGGGGTCCGGGCCGTGTTCACCGCGCACGAGGACATGTACGAGCATTCCTTCGCCGGTGGCGTGCATTACTTCGACGTGGGCGTCGGTGGCGACGGCCTGCGGGCGCCGCACCCCGGCCTCTTCAACGACAAGCAGATTTTCGTGGCCGACGATCATGCGCCGGAGCGCTGGAACGGCGAGGCCCTCGTGTCGGGGGGCAAGCACTACGGGCACGTCGAGGTCGACGTGACGCGGAAGGACGAAGACGGCGGATTCACCGTGACGATCGTGCCGGTGCACGTGTTTCCGATCCTGGACCCGGCGAATCCCGGCACGATCACGGGCTGGGAAAGGCGCGAGTACGACGACGTCCTCACGTTCGACGTGGCCGCAGCCGGGCCGCAGGCCGACGGCGCGGCGACGGACGCGACCGCCCCGGTCGAGCCGTAATACTGCTGACGCTTGATCCTCGCGGGTCGGCGGGCATCACGTTCGCAGTCGGCCCCCGAGCCGAACCGGCTCGTGTCGGGCAAGGCGTCGGGGATGCCCGTGCCGTCGAGCCGGCGTTGCTGGCCGAGCGCAGCAAGGATTGCGGAGCGAGGGCAGCATCGAGTGAGCGAAGGGCACGACGCCCG
>CAIXGY010000321.1 GCA_903919035.1 uncultured Planctomycetaceae bacterium
GGGAAGATGCGCAAGCGACGCGAGCGCCGCAAAGGCCGCAGGCTGCGCGGCTCCTCTCCGAATCACGTCCCATGGTCTGCGATCTCGCGTGCGCGAGGACCGCGCTCGAGGACCACGCAACTCGTGGGCGGCGGATCAGGCGCGGCTCGCTGTCTCGAGTCGAGGTTCCTCTAGCACCGCGGTCCACGCGTCGACGAGGATCATGAGATTGGCGTTGCGATCGACGGCCGAGAGTGCGTCGATCGTGACCCGCAGGGCGGCCTCGGCGCGCTCCGGTTCGCAGGGTGTGGAGGTGAGGATCCGGGCCGTGATGGGATCGGCCGGTGTCTCTCCGGAGACGGCGTGACGCAGGGCCGCGCGAAAGAAGTCGACCGCCGCCTCCAACACCACCCGCAGCCTCGCGCGTCGTGGCGGGGCTTCCTTCCCGGCCGCCTCGACCAGCGCGATCGCCTCCCGGGCCAGGTCGACGCCCCGAACCGGCCGCCGCCCCAGCAGTTCCACGAGCCGGCTGCGGAAGGCCGCCACCTCCGGGTCGAGCAGCAGTCGGGCCCGTGCGAGGCTGCCCCCGGCGGCGGCCGCCGCGGCATGGATGGCGTTCGCGTCGCCCGACTCCGCATGCTCGCGGGCGAGCACTCGGCCCACGACGTCGGCCGGCAACGGGCGAAACCGGATGATCTGGCACCGCGACCTGATCGTGGGCAGCTGCCGCTCGAGGGCCGTGCCCACGAGCAGGATGACGGCGCCCGCCGGAGGTTCTTCCAGCGTTTTGAGCAGGCAGTTGGCAGCCTCGACGGACAGGTGATCCGCATCGCGGATGATGGCCACCTTCCGGGCGCCGACCGTGGGCGCCAGCAGGATGCGCCAACACAGTCCCTCGCGCATGCGGTGGGCCGTTTCACCGATCAAGGCCTCGAGTGGAATGGTCGCGCGATCCTCCGGCTTCTCCACGACGTCGATGTCGGGATGGCTGCCCGCCGCCGCCTGCACGCACGAGGCGCACGCGCCGCAGGGCTCGAGGCCGGGACGCGGCCGGGGGCAGACGAGCGCCCGGGCCAGCGCCATCGCGAAGGTCGACTTGCCCACTCCGGCCGGGCCCACGAGGAGGTACGACCCCGAGACCCGGCCGTGATCGGCAGCCGTCGCGAAGGCCCGTGCGACCTGATCGTGCCCCTCGATGCCGAGCCAGCCCATGGCCGCTCCCTCATGCACTGCGACGCTTCACGTCGCGGACAATTCGAATCGTGTCGCCACGGCGGCACGGATCCGCGCCGCGACCTCGTCGACGCCGCCGGTCGCGTCGATCACGCACGCCTGCTCGGGCTCCCGGGCCGCCTCGGCCAGATAGCCCTCCCGGACGCGGCGGCGGAAGCCGTCGCCGCGGGTCTCGAGCTTGTCGAGCGGCCGGTCGAGCCGGCGGGCCGACGTTTCCAGGTCGACGTCGAGCACGATCACCAAGTCCGGCACGACTCCACCCGTGGCTACCCGCCCCACGTCGCGAACGTCGTCGGGGTCGAGGCCGCCGGCATACCCCTGGTAGACGACGTTGGCCATGAGGTAGCGATCCGACACCACCCACTCGCCTCGGGCGAGTGCGGGGGCGATGACTTCCGCGACGAGCTGCGCGCGGGCCGCCATGTAGAGGAGCATCTCGGCGGTCGGCGCGAGGTGGAGATCGTGCCGGTCGAGCAGGATCGCGCGGACCGCGTCGCCCACCGCAGTCGAGCCGGGATCGCGGCAGGTCGTCACCACGTGGCCCCGTGACTGCAACCAACCCACGAGCAGGCCGATCTGCGACGACTTGCCCGACCCGTCGATGCCGTCGAGCGCGATGAAGTGTCCGTGGGTCATGCCGTCACTTGCCGTGGGAAGCAGGCTGCCGCTCGCAGTCAACCGACCAGATGATACCGCGGCCCGCGCCGTGGTCAGCCGCGGGCCTGCGGCAGCCGCTGGATGCCGAGCGGGTCGGCAGGGTCGAGCGGCTTGATCCGCGCGCACACGCTCTTCGCCAGCGGCAATCGCCCCGTCGCCACGAGGCAGTGCACCAGGCCCTTGGCCGCCTCGTGGAACGGTTTGTTCCCGGACAGGTCATAGGGCACCGGCGCCGGTGACCCCGCCGCTTCGAGCGCGCGGAGCCCCAGTTCGTAGGCGCGACCGAAATGGCCGCGGGCGAGCTTCGGATCGTCTTCCTCGAGGGCGATCAACCCGAGGTGGACGTGGGCCTCGAGGAAGTCCGGGCACTCCGACAGCAGCCAGACGAGTTCATCCCGCGCGATCTCCGCCTCGCCGGCCGCCACCATCTCCTCGACCTCGGCGATGTCGTCGCGGCGGCGGCGGGCGCAGCGCGGGTGGACGAATTCCCACGCGAGTCCGGCGGTCGTTTCCCGCTTCTCGACGCGGAGCGGGTCGCGGTTGGGCGAGGCTGGGCGGGTCATGCTGGGAATCCTGCGCCAAGGTCTACACTCTCGCCGACCGTTGGAACCCACTGAAAAACCGTTTGCAAGGGGACAGCGTGGGCTGCGACGTGCCTGAGCCGGGACGGGTGACGCGGCCGCTGGTGCGCTGGTACGCCCGCGCACGCCGCGACCTGCCGTGGCGCGGATGCCGCGACCCGTATCGGGTGTGGGTGAGCGAGATCATGCTCCAGCAGACGCAGGTGGAGCGGGTGCGCGAGTATTTCACGCGATTCACCACGCGGTTCCCCACGGTGGAGTCGCTCGCCCGGGCCCGGGAGGCCGACGTGCTGCGGCTCTGGGAGGGCCTGGGCTACTACCGCCGCGCGCGGCAACTCCATGCGGCGGCCCGGACGATCGTGGCCGACCACGGGGGCGAATTCCCGCGGTCGGTCGAGGCGCTGCGGAGCCTTCCTGGGATCGGCCGCTACACGGCCGGTGCGATCGCGTCGATCGCATTCGGGGTGCGGGCCCCCATCGTCGAGGCCAACTCGCGGCGGGTGCTCGCGCGGCTCGTCGGCCACGCGGCTCCGGTCGGCGGCGTGGCCGGCGACGGGCCGTTGTGGGAGGTGGCCGAGCGGCTCGTCCCGGCCCGCGATCCGGGGCTCTTCAACCAGGCGCTCATGGACCTCGGGGCGGGGATCTGCACGCCGGAGCGGCCGCTCTGCCCGCGCTGTCCGCTTGCCGAGGTATGCGTGGCCCGGCTCACCGGCCGCGTCGCCGAGATTCCCGCGCCGACCCCACGGCGGGCGGCGACGATCATCCGCGAGACCGCGGTCGTGACCCGACGCGGCGATCGCGTGCTCGTGGAGCGGCGCGGGGCGGGCGAGTGGTGGGAGGGCCTGTGGGATTTTCCACGGGCGGCCACGGCCCCGCGCGGCCGCCGGCTCGGGGTGGTCACCTATACGGTCACGCATCACAAAGTGACCTGCACGGTGGTCGAGCGGGCGGCCAGGGGGCCCGCGCCGCGGCCCACGCGAACCCACCGCTGGGTCGCGCCGCGGGCGCTCGACGGGCTCGCCTTGTCCGCGCCCGGGCGCCGGATCGCGAGGCTGATCGCGACGGGAGAGGACTGACGCGGGGCCGCCCACGCGACGGTGCCGGATGCCCCACGCCCGAGGCGCGGCGGCTCCTCGACGGGTATCTTCGGTGCGGCGCACGGCCCTCCCGATCGGTCCGGCCGGCGCCGGATCCCGAACACTCTCACGGAGATGCGGACATGACGCGTGGAATCGCGGTGGTGGCGGTCGCGGCGGTGGTGGCGGGCGTCGCCTCGCGCGTGCCGGCGGCGGAGCCGATCGAGCAGGCGACGGCCGGCGTGGCGACGCTGGCGTGGAACCTCGTCCGCGCGAGCGGATCGGGCAATGCGATCGTGTCACCGGCGAGCGTGTGGGAGGCGTTGGCCATGACCCATGCGGGAGCCCGCGGCGAGACGGCGGGCGAGATGGCGCACGTCCTGGGAATGCCCGACGACCGCGACGCGATCGCCACCGCGGCGGAGTCGCTGCGAACCCTGTTCGCGGAGGCGAAGGGGGAGAAGGTCGTGCTCGACACGGCCAATCGGATCTGGGTGCAGAAGGAGAAGCCGCTCGAGGACGAGTTCATCGCGCTGCTCGCGGATCGGTATGCCGCGGGGGCCGGGATCGTCGACTTCGTCGGCGCCGCGGAAGCTGCCCGCGCCGAGATCAATGCCTGGGTCGGCGACCACACGGCCCGGAAGATTCCCGAGCTGCTCACGGCGGGCGCGATCACGCCCTTGACACGGCTCGTCCTCACCAACGCCGTGTATCTCAAGGCTCCGTGGGCGACGCCGTTCGAGAAGGATGCCACGCGACCGCAGCCCTTCCATCCCGCGGGTGCCGGACCGTTCGACGTGCCATTCATGCATCGCTCGGGCAGGCTCGTGGCCGCGAAGGTGGGCGCGGGACCGACGGCTGCGACGGTCTGCGAGATTCCCTATGCGGGTGACCGGCTGGCGATGCTTGTGATCGTGCCCGATGCGATCGAAGGCTTGGACGCGGTCCTGGCCGGGCTCGACGGGGCATCGCTGTCGGGCTGGCGGTCGGGCCCGCTCGAGCCGCGACCGGTGACGCTCGCGCTGCCGAAGTGGACTGCCCGCAAGCCGCTGTCACTGAACGACGCGCTGGTCACGCTGGGCATGCAGCAGGCCTTCGCGCCGGGCACGGCTGACTTCTCGGGCATCGACGGCACCCGCGATCTCTTCGTGTCGGCCGTCGTCCACGAGGGGTTCGTGGAGGTCGCGGAGGAGGGCACCGAGGCCGCCGCGGCGACGGGCGTGGCGGTCGGCGAGCGATCCGCGCTGCCACGCCCCGAGGAGCCGCTCGACGTGCGCGCCGACCGACCGTTTGCATGGGCCGTGGTCGAGCGCAGCACCGACGCGATCCTGTTCGCCGGCACCGTGACGGATCCGCGGTAGGCCGTGTGGTATCCTCACCCCGCCCCCGCAGGAGATCCCGCATGCCCAGGGCCGCGCTCGCGCTCGAGGACGGCACCGTCTACGTCGGCGAGTCGTTCGGTGCCGCCGGCACCGTCTCGGGGGAGGTGTGTTTCAACACCTCGATGACCGGCTATCAGGAGATCCTCACGGATCCGTCCTACCGCGGCCAGATCCTCTGCATGACGGCCCCGCAGATCGGCAACTACGGGGTGAATGCCGCCGACGTCGAGAGCGATCGGTTGCAGATGGCCGGGTTCGTGGTCCGCGAGGCGAGCCGCGTGGCGAGCAACTTCACCGCCACCGGCGGCCTCGGCGACTATCTCGCGCGGGCCGGTGTCGTGGGCCTTGCGGGCATCGACACGCGGGCCCTCGTGCGGCGGCTCCGGATTCGCGGCGCGATGACGGGCGTGCTGTCGAGCGAGGTGCTCGACCCCGCGACGCTCGTCGGCATGGCGCAGTCCGCCCCCGCGCTCGTGGGCCGCGATCTCGTGCGGGAGGTGATGCCGCAGCGGCCCGACGAGTGGCTCGAGCCGCTCGCCGAAGAGGCGCGGCCGCTCCGGCAGCCTGCGGCCGGAGGCATTCTGCCCGCGGCGGCGGCCCGCGGTCCCGCAAAGCACGTCGTGGCTCTCGACTACGGCATGAAGTGGAACATCGCGCGGCACCTCGCGAGCCAAGGGTGTCGGGTGACCGTGCTGCCGGGAAAGGCCACCGCGGCCGAGGTGCTCGCGCTCGCGCCGGACGGCGTCTTCCTGTCGAACGGCCCCGGCGATCCCGAGGTGCTTGGCTACTGCGTCGAGACCGTCCGCGGACTCGTCGGGAAGGTGCCGATCTTCGGCATCTGCCTGGGCCACCAACTCCTTGCGCTCGCCTGCGGCGCGAAAACCTTCAAGCTCAAGTTCGGCCACCGTGGCGCCAACCAGCCCGTGATGGATCTCTCGACGGGCAAGGTGGAGATCACGTCGCAGAACCACGGCTTCGCGGTCGACGAGGCGACCCTGCCGGCGGTGCTCGAAGTCACGCACCGCAACCTGAACGACGGCACGATCGAGGGTCTGCGACACACGACGGCTCCGGCCGCGAGCGTGCAGTATCACCCGGAGGCGGCCGCCGGCCCGCACGACTCGGCATATCTCTTCGACCGCTTCCGCGCGATGCTGGCATGAGCTGCCCGCTCGCGCGGCAGCTGCGCACTGGTGCGGCAGCGACGGCACAGGCGTCACGACCGGATCGCGGCGGCCGCGACTCATGACGATCCGGGTTTTGACCGGCGGCCAGGGCGCGGCAGAGTTGCTCGGAGCCTGGGCTGCATCCCGGCTCCGCCGCCCCTCGATGGATCGGGCGGTCCCCAGTCTCTGCCACGGAGGTTCTCTCCATGATTCGCGCGTTCGTGTTCGGCCTTGCGGCCACGATCCTGTCGGTTCCCGGTGTCGCCCATGCCGGCTTCGGCCACCTGCGGCACCAGCGGCTCGACTGCGGCTGCGCCGCCGTCGAGCCGGGTTGTTCCGCCTTCGAGCCCGCCTGCGGCATCGAGCCGGGGTGTGCCGCGCTCGATGCGTGCGGCTGGGAGCCGGGCTGCGGTGCCGAGACGGTCTGCCCGTCGAACCCCTGCATCCGGTATCGCCACAAGCACGCCTGCCGCCACGCGCATGCCGGCGGCTGTTGCCCGGCGCCGACCTACGAGACGGTGCTCGAGGCCACGAGCCCCGAGACCTGCCGGACGGTCGCAATTCCGGTCTGCCTGCCCGCCTGCTGCCAGGGCTGTCCCTGCCAGACGTCGCGGTGCACCCTCCTCGGCTGCGGCCAGGTGCGGTTCGACTACGGCTGCGGCATGGCGGTGGTCGTCCGCTTCCAGAAGTGCGGCACCATTCTGGTCACCTATCACGGCTTCTGAGCGCCGCATCCACGTGGTGCTGGTTTCCCGAAACAACGCGAGCCCGGCCGGGTCGATCCGGCCGGGCTCGTCGCGTGTCTCGAGCCCGCATCGATCGCGGGTGCGAGCCGCTCAGCGAAGCATCGCACCGGCGCCCTGTGCCGCCTTCAGCATCCCCACGAGCACCGCCGCCCGCGGCGAGATCATCGTGAGGAGATACATGCGGCGCGCGGCCGGGGTGACCGGCGGCTTGGCGATCATGCCGGCGATCGGGCTGATCCGCGGCGCGATCACGCCCAGGCCTGCGAGCCGGCCGGCCTGCGTCTTGAAGCCGCCGAGTTGGAAGATCGACACCGCATTGCTCATCCGCGGCGCGATGAGACCCAGCGGGCTGACCGTGGGCAGGCCGGGCATCGTGGGGACGAGCGGCCGGTTGAGGCGGGCCAGCGGACCACCGCTCCCGCGATTGAACGACGAGAGCCGCGGTCCGGACTGAAACAGCCTGGTCCGGGCGAAACAATCACCGGCCGACGCCGCGACCATGGCCACGCAGAGCGCCGACACCACAAGCTTCCGATGCATGAGAGAACTCCGGAGAGGGAAGGGACTCGTGCCGGAAGCTCTCGCGATCCGGACATCGATGGTGTCGCCGGCCGACGCGGCCGCGACATCCGGAGTGCGACGCTAATTCGGGAAATTGCCCGGGCAAGCGCGGGGCCGGCGCGGGGCATGGAATCGCCCGCAGCCCGAGAAAGCCGGCCTCCGCCGCCCCCCTGAAACCGGTGATCGACCGGGGGTCAGCGGTCTCCGCGGCGAAGCCGGGTGAACAGCCGGCGGTAGTCGCCGGGCCGCACCGCGAACACGGTGGGTCCGTCGTCCACGTCGTCTTCGATGACGAGCATGTCGGAGTCGTCCTCGGCATCGAGGTCGGCCTCCGAGTCGCGGGGACTGCGATCGTCGGCCGGAGGCCGCGGCGCATCTGCGGCCGGAGCGGTTTCGGCCCCGTCGCAGGCGGCCAGCAACCGCGCGATCGCGTCGCCTTCGCGGCTTGTCACCCGAACCGAGCCGCGGGTGTCGTGTGCAGCCGGAGAGTCGCCGGCTCGGAAGAACTCCTCGAACGGATCGACCGACCCATCTCCCAGCAGTTCCACGTCGGGACCCTTCCAGGGGTTCCCGGCTTCGTCCTCGACCGACGAGTCCGCGGCCGCGGCGGTGGGAGATTCCGTCGCGTCGAGATCCAGATCGCCGTCGAGGCCCCCGAACTCGATCATGGACCCGCCGGCGTAGAGATCGTCGTCGAGCGGGGCGGGGCGGGGTTGGGCATCCACATCGGCAGCCCGGGGTTCGAGCCGCTCCATGCCGGCCGGGGCGGGCAACTTCTGGATCTCCCGCCACGCGGCTGCCACGTCGGCCGGAGTGGCGCGGCGTCCGGCGGCCGCCGCGATCACGAGCGCCTGGTCGCAGATCTGGTTCACCAGTCTCGGCACCCCGTCGGTGGCGGCGAACACGGCGTCGTCGCAGCCCGGCGCGAAGAGTCTTTCCCAGTCGAGCCCCGCTGCCTTGGGGAGCGCCCGCAGGTAGGCCATGGTTTCGGCGTGGTCGAGCGGCTCGAGGTAGGCCCGCGCCGCGATCCGCTGCGCGAGGCTTTCCATCCGGGGCAGCGCCAGCAGTTCCTCGAGCTTCGGCCCACCCGCGAGCACGATGTGCACGGCCGGCAGCGGCGTGGGGATGTTGGTCAGCAACCGGAGTTCCTCGATGAGCCGCGTGGGGAGCGTGTGGGCCTCGTCGACGAGGATCACGAGTCCCGAGCCGGCCGCCGCCAGCCCCCGGATCCGCTCCACGATCGCCATCCGCAATTCGACCTCGTCGATGCCTCGGTACGGCTCGCCGATCTCGGCGAGGATCGACTGCCAGAGAGAGCGCCGCGTGAGGATGCGGGTGCCGGAAAGGAACGCGACGTCGAAGTCGTCGCGCACGTCCTCGGCGATCTTCGCAAGCAGCAGCGACTTGCCCGTGCCGGGCTGGCCGACGACGAGCGCCACGCCCTCGGCGCGACGGATCGCCCGCTCGATCGACTGTAGGCCGGCGTCGATCGCCGCGGCCGGATGATAGAACTGCGTTCGCGGGGCCGCCATGAAGGGCCGGTTCGACGGGTGCCGGCGAGGGGCGTGCACGAAGGCCTCGGCGTCCGGGGATGACGTTCGGCCGCGCGTTCGCGGCCTCCGCGTTCCCTCTTCGGCCAGCCGTGGCGGCTTCCTGCACCGCGCGCCGGACACGTAGACTCTGCACGCGCGGCAGACGGCACGTCGGCGCACGATGGCACCGGTTGTGCCGGCCGGAGGATGCGGGCGTGTTCGAGTCGCAACCGTTGTTTCACGTGAAGATCTGCGGGGTCACGACACCGGCCGACGCGGCACTCGCGGCCGCCGCCGGCGCCGACGCGATCGGCATCAACTTCGTCGTTGGTTCACCGCGGCGGATCGATGTCGACCGGGCGCGGGCCGTGGCCGCCGCGGTGCCGCCGGGCGTGCTCGCGGTCGGCGTGTTCGCTGGGATGCCGGCCGTGGAGATGCTCGCGATCGTCCGGGCGATCGGCCTGGGCGCCGTGCAGTTGCACGGTCACCTCGTCGGCGAGGGCGGGGGTGTCGATGCGCCGAAGACCTGCGCGGCGCTCGGCGACGTGCCGGTGATTCGCGCCGTGCGACTCGGTGACGACGGGCTGGCGGAGGCCCGCCGCTGGCTCGCGTCGGCGACCGCGGCCGGAGGATCGCCCAGGATGGCGATCATCGATGCGGCCGCACCGGCGGGTGCGGCCGCCGGGGTGCTGGGTGGAACCGGGGCTCGGGTCGACTGGCGGGCTCTGGCGGACGAGCAGCCCCTCGGATTGCCGTGGGCACTCGCCGGCGGCCTCGGCCCGGAGAACGTCGGCGAAGCGATCGGAGTCACCGGAGCGGCGGCCGTGGACGTGGCCAGCGGGGTGGAGTCGGCCCCGGGAATCAAGGACCCCGACAGGGTGCGAGCCTTCGTGGAAGCGGCTCGAGCGGCTTGGAGAAAGGGTCCTGTGCGACCGCCGCGAGGCGGCTAATATATGGCAACTTGTCGCCGCTCAACGACCCCTCCAGGAGGATCCCCGTGGCCCACGTCGAAACCCGCCTGCCGTACAAGGTTGCCGATCTCTCGCTCGCCGACTGGGGCCGCAAGGAGATCATGCTGGCCGAGAACGAAATGCCCGGCCTGATGGCCCTGCGGCAGAAGTACGGCCGAACCAAGCCGCTCACCGGGGCCCGCATCGCCGGCTGCCTCCACATGACGATCCAGACCGCCGTCCTCATCGAGACCCTCAAGGAACTCGGCGCCGAGGTCACCTGGAGCAGCTGCAACATCTTCTCGACCCAGGATCACGCCGCCGCCGCCATCGCCAAGGCGGGCATCCCGGTCTACGCCTGGAAGGGACAAAACAACGAGGAGTTCGACTGGTGCATCGAGCAGACGCTGTTCTTTCCGGACGGCGAGCCGCTCAACATGATCCTCGACGACGGCGGTGATCTGACGTCGATGGTGCACACCAAGTTTCCCGAGCTGATCGGCGGCATCCGCGGCCTGTCCGAGGAGACGACCACGGGCGTCCACCGGCTCTACCA
>CAIXGY010000322.1 GCA_903919035.1 uncultured Planctomycetaceae bacterium
ACCATCGCCCGGATGAAGCCGGACGCGATCGTCATCAATTGTGCGCGGGGCGAGATCGTGAACACGGCCGACATGGCCGCAGCGCTCCGCTCAGGGACCCTGCGCGGCTATGGAACCGACGTGCTCGACGAGGAACCGCCCCGGCCGGGCCACCCGCTCGTGGGCCTGCCGAACTGCCTCGTGACGCCGCACGTCGGCTCGCGCACGCTCGAGAGCGTGCAGCGGCAGGCGGCGGCGGCCGTGACGAACCTGATCCGCGCGATGCACGGCGAGAAGCCGCTCGCCCAGGTCAATCCCGAGATTCCCGTACAGAAGGTGGTGTGAGGCGATGAGCGAGACGTTCCACGTCGTTCCGGTGGAGACGCACGAGTCGATCGTGCGGTCGGCGTATCTGAAGCGCGGGTTCGATGCCGCCGAGGCGGAGCATGCCGCGACGCTCGCCACGGCCGCCACGCGGCACGGCATCCGCACCCACAACGCCATCAAGGCACTGCACCTCGACGACCTGTTTGGCTCGAAGGCGGGTGGCTGCACGCCGCGAGCGACAATTCGTCGGTTGCCGTCGCGGTTCGACGCCTGTGAGGTGTGGGATGCCGGCAAGAAGCTCGGCCAGGCCGTCGCCTGGGAGGCGATCGAGACCTGCATCCGGTTGGCCGACCGTCACGGATCGGGCACGGTGAGCGTGGACAACGCCTTTCATTACCTGTGGGGTGGCGGCTACGTCATGGAGGCGGCACGGCGGGGATACATCGCCTACACGAATTGCACCGCGTCGCTGGCCGAGGTCGTGCCCTTCAAGGGCGTGTTCCCGACGCTGGGCACCAACCCGCATTCGTGGGGTTTCCCGACGACGGAAGCCGTCGGCTTCCCGATCGTGATCGACTGGGCCACCAGCGTGATCGCGATGGGCCGGGTGCAGCAACTCAAGCGGGAGGGCAAGATGCTGCCGCCGAATGCGGCGGTCGACAAGGACGGCAAGCCCACGACCGACCCGGCAGCGGCGGTGTCGCTCCTGCCGTTCGGCGACCACAAGGGTTACGGGCTCTCGCTCATCAACGAGATCGCGGCCGCCTTCATCGGCGGGTCGCTGCCCACGATCCGCAGCCGGGCGCCCGTGCCCGGTGAAAAGCAGGGCTGCGCCTTCTTCTTCCAGGTGATCCACCCCGACGCGGTCAGCGGCGCCGCCTTCGCGGGAGGCCGCACCCAGGCGGCCAACGTGAAGGCCGTGCTCGCCGACATTCTCGGCCACGGCAATTCGGGCTGCATGCTGCCGGGCCAATTGGAGGCCGAAGCGGCCGCACGCTCTGTCCGTGCCGGCGGCCTCCTCTTCTCGACCGCCGAGGTCGAGGCGCTCAACGAGATCGCCCACGAGGCGGGCCTGCCGCCGCTCTCCATCGCCGCCCTCCCCACCGCCTGACGTCGTTTCCCGGAGTGTTCCCATGCCCCTCGCCATCAAGCCCCGTGAATCCTGCGCGTTCGACGAGGTCTCGCTCGGCGAGATCATGCTTCGCCTCGATCCCGGCGAGGGCCGGATCCGCACGGCGCGGCACTTCGCTGCCTGGGAAGGGGGTGGTGAGTACAACGTGGCCCGAGGTCTGCGAAAGTGCTTCGGGCTCCGGACGGCCGTGGTGACAGCGTTCGTCGACAACGAGGTCGGCCACCTCATCGAAGACTTCATCATGCAGGGGGGTGTGACCACGGACTGGATCCAGTGGCGGCCCGACGACGGCATCGGCCGCAGCATCCGCAACGGCCTGAATTTCACGGAGCGGGGCTTCGGCATCCGCGGGGCGGTCGGCGTGCCGGACCGGGGCCATACCGCGGCCAGCCAACTGAAGCCCGGCGACGTCGACTGGGAGCAGCTGTTCGGAAAACTGGGCGTGCGTTGGTTCCACACCGGTGGCATCTTCGCAGCGCTCTCGGAGACGACGGCGGCCCTGACGATCGAGGCCGTCAAGGCCGCGCGGCATCACGGCACGATCGTGTCATACGACCTCAACTACCGGCCCAGCCTGTGGAAGAGCATCGGCGGCCAGGCGAAGGCCCGCGAGGTCAACCGCGAGATCGCCAGGCACGTGGACGTGATGATCGGCAACGAGGAGGACTTCACGGCGTCGCTCGGCTTCGAGGTGGCCGGGGTGGATCACGCGATCAGCCAGATCGAGACCGACGCCTTCAAGACGATGATCCAGACGGCCGTCAAGGACTACCCCAACTTCCAGGTGGCGGCGACGACGCTGCGGCGGGTGATCACGGCGACGAAGAACGACTGGAGCGCGATCCTCTGGCAGGACGGGAAATTTCACGAGAGCCGGAAGTATCCGGAGCTCGAGATTCTCGACCGTGTCGGCGGCGGTGACAGTTTCGCCAGCGGCCTCGCCTTCGGGTATCTGGAATACAACGACCCGCAGAAGGCGGTGGACTACGGTGCCGCCCACGGCGCCCTGGCGAGCACCACCCCTGGCGACACCTCCATGGCCACCCGGGCCGAGGTGGAAAAGCAGATCAAGGGCGGCGGAGCACGGGTGGTGAGGTGACCTTCGGGCGGCCACGATGGCCGCCGGCACGGCTGATCGCGATCAGCCGTGCCTGTAATACGGACCCCACTTGATCCTCGCGCGGAGGTAGGCATCTCGTCGGCAGCCGGCCTGTGGAGCCCAACCGGCTCGGGTCTGCCCACACCCTCTCGCCGGACGCTCGCTGCGCTCATCCTGAGCTTCGCTTGCTCGGAGACGGCTGCGCTTCGGCATCGTGCCTGCGCTTGCCGCCTACGCCGTCTCCAGGGGATGGGCAGACCCGATCCTTCCTCGCTTTCGTGGGGCGAGGCGCGGGGGATGCCCGTGCCGTCGAGCCGGCGTTGCTGGCCGAGCGCAGCACGGAGTGCGAAGCGAGGCCAGCATCGAGTGAGCGACGGGCACGACGCCCGTCGCGAACGTCCGAGCGAGACGGCACGGGCATCCCCGACGCCGGTTGGGCTCGTGGACTCGCGCGGATCACGCGAGAACTGAATGACACCTCGCACGGCAGGAGGCCGTGCGAAGCGGCTGCGGGGCAACCTCGGCTTGCCCCGCAGCCGTGGAAGCCCGCGGGCGCGAAAGTCAGTGCTGCAGCTTCTTGTAGCGGAACCGATGCGGCTCGTCGGCGGCGAGACCGAGTCGCTCCTTGCGGCTCCGCTCGTAGACCTCGAAGTTGCCCTCGCACACGTGAACGTAGCCATCCCCCTCGAAGGCGATGATGTGGGTCGCCAGCCGGTCGAGGAACCAGCGGTCGTGCGTGATCACCACGACCGAGCCCGCGAAGCTCGTGATTCCCTCCTCGAGCGACCGGAGCGTGTCCACGTCGAGATCGTTCGTCGGCTCGTCGAGCAGCAGGAGATTGGCGCCTCCCCGGAGCAATTTCGCGAGGTGCACGCGGTTCCGCTCGCCACCCGAGAGCGTGCCCACCTTCTTCTGTTGGTCGGGCCCCATGAAATTGAACTTCGCCACATAGCTGCGGGCATTGACCGTCCGCTTGCCGAGCTCGATCGTGTCGTGGCCGCCGGAAATCTCCTCGAACACGCTCTTGGCCGGATCCAGCGCGTCCCGGTTCTGGTCGACGTAGCCGATGTCGACGGTCGCCCCGACCTTGATCGATCCCGCGTCGGGCTGCTCGGCGCCGACCAGCATGCGGAACAGGGTCGTCTTGCCGGCTCCGTTGGGGCCGATGATGCCCACGATGCCGCCGGGGGGCAGCCTGAACGAAAGATTCTCGAACAGCACCTTGTCGCCGAATGCCTTGGAGATCTTCTCCACGTCGATCACCTGGTCGCCGAGCGGCCGACTCGCGGGAATGAAGATCTCGATGTCCTGATCGCGCACCGCCGCCTGCTCCGCAGCCAGTTTCTCATACGCCGCCATGCGGGCCTTGCTCTTGGCCTGCCGGGCCTTGGGCGACATCCGCACCCACTCCAGTTCCTTGTCGAGCGTCTTCTGACGGGCGCTGGCCTGCTTCTCCTCGAGTTCGAGCCGCTTCTTCTTCTGCTCGAGCCACGATGAATAGTTGCCCTCGAAGGGAATGCCGCGGCCGTGATCCACCTCCAGGATCCACTTGGCGACGTTGTCGAGGAAGTAGCGGTCGTGCGTCACGGCCACCACGGTGCCCGTGTATTCCGCGAGATGCCGCTCCAGCCAGTTGACGCTCTCGGCATCGAGGTGGTTCGTCGGCTCGTCGAGCAGCAGCAGGTCGGGCTTCTCGAGCAGAAGCTTGCAGAGAGCCACGCGGCGCCGCTCGCCACCCGAGAGGTTGGTGACCGCCCAGTCGCCAGGGGGCAGGTTCATCGCATCCATCGCGATCTCCACCTGGCGGTCGAGGTCCCAGAGGTTCTTGGCGTCGATCTCGTCCTGCACGGCCGTCTGCTCCGCGAGCAGCTTCTCCATCTCCTCGGGCTCCATGGGCTCCGCGAAGCGGGCGTTGATCTCCTCGTAGCGGCGCAGCACCGCCCGCGAGTGCCCCACGGCGTCCATCACGTTCTCGAAGACGGTCTTCGCAGGATCGAGCCTGGGCTCCTGCTCGAGGTAGCCCACGGTATAGCCATCGGCCAGCCGCGCCTCGCCGTCGTAGTCGGTGTCGATGCCCGCCATGATCTTCATGAGCGTGCTCTTGCCGGCGCCGTTGCGGCCGAGCAGGCCGATCTTCGCGCCGGGGTAGAAGGCGAGGTTGATGTTCTTGAGGAGTTCTCGCTGTCCGAACTTCTTCGTGAGATTCGTGATCTGAAAGATGAAGGCGGCGCCCATGGGTCGCGTGTCGGCTCCGGGGGAACGTGTCGGTGGCGACGATCGTAGCAAAAGGCCCGCGCCTCACCGCCGAGCGTTGCAGGGCGGGGCCGAGCGCCCTACCATGCTGGGAAGGAATTCCGCGGCCGTCGCGACGGAGCCCGATCCATGGCGAATGACGTTCATCCCGAGGTGCTGGTGTCCACCGAGTGGGTGGCGGATCACCTGTCCGACCCGGCGGTGCGGGTCGTCGAGTCCGACGAGGATCGGGCCCTCTACACGCTGGGGCATGTCCCCGGTGCCGTCGAGATCGACTGGGCGGTCGACCTGCAGGATCAGATCACCAGGGACTACATCGACCGCGCCGCATTCGAGAGACTGTGCGCCGCGAAGGGCATCTCCAACGACACGACCGTGGTGTTCTATGGCGACAAGAACAACTGGTGGGCCTGCTACGCCTTCTGGGTATTCAAGCTCTACGGGCACGAGCGCTGCCGGATCATGAACGGCGGCCGGAAGCGGTGGGAACTCGATGGTCGCCCCTGGTCGACGGACCGCGTGGACTACCCACCGGCCTCCTACGTCGCCCCGGAGCAGGATGGCTCGATTCGGGCCCTGCGGGACGAGGTGCTCAAGCATTGCAAGGCCGGCCGGCAGCTGCTCGACGTCCGCAGCCCGGAGGAGTATCGCGGCGAGCGGATGCACATGCCCGACTACCCCAACGAAGGCGCGATTCGCGGGGGCCACATCCCCGGAGCCCTGAATGTGCCGTGGCCGCTCAACTGCAACGACGACGGCACCTTCAAGCCGGTGAAGGAACTCGAGAAGCTCTATGTGAAGGAACTGCGGCTGAAGCGCCGGTCCCCGACGATCGCGTACTGCCGCATCGGCGAGCGTTCGAGCCTCACATGGTTCGTGCTGACCTACCTGCTCGGCTTCGCGAACGTGAAGAACTACGACGGCTCGTGGCTCGAATGGGGCAACGCCGTCCGGATGCCGATCGCGAAGGGGGCGGCGACCGGCGGCCCCGCCGCGGCGCTCCCCCCGTCCCCCGCGGTGTCCGCCTGACCGCATGCCCGACACGACGGCCACCCTCAACGCGATCGTCGCCGAATTCGCGGATCTCGACGCCCGCGAAAAACTCGAGTTGCTGGTCGACTACGCCCGGGGTCTGCCCCCGCTGACGCCGGAATACGAGGCGCGAAAGACCGTGGAGGATCGCCGCGTGCACGAGTGCCAGACGCCCGTGTTTCTCTGGACGGAGTCGGCCGGCGGGAAGGCCCGCCTGATCGCCGACGTCGCCCCCGAGGCACCGACGGTCAAGGGCTTCGTGGCGATCCTCGCCGCCGCGGTGGCAGATCGGCCGGTCGCCGAGGCGGCCGCCTTGCCGGACGATGTGCTCGAGCGGATGGGCCTCGCGGACGTCCTCGGCATCCTCCGCTCCCGGGGCCTGCGGGCGATGATCGCCCGTGTGCGTCGCGGGTTCGCGGAGCAGGCGGCCGCCACGAGTTGAGATCAACGTCGTCACGCATGGAGCGCCGATGTCACCAGCTGAAAAATTCGTCGCCGGCATCGATCTCGGCGGCACTGCGATCAACTACACGTTCCTCGACGAGCGGGGCCAGTTTCTCATCGAAGGGCTCTGCGAACATCCCGCGCGAAGCGTGGAAGGGCCGAACATCTGTCTCGCGCAGATCGCGGCCGGTCTGGCGATCGCCGCGGAGCGGGCCAGAGTGCCGCTCGACAGGCTGGTGGCCGTCGGCCTCGACACACCGGGGCCGGCGAGCGCGTCCGGGATCCTGAGCCGCCGTGGCTCGACGAACTTCGTACACCCGGGCTGGGCAGGCTACGACATGCGCGGCGGCCTCGAGTCGAGGCTCGGCGTGCCCGTGTCGTACCTGAACGACGGCAACGCCGCGGCGCTCTGGGGCCACGTCTCGATCTTCGGCTCGGAGAACGACGCCACCAGCGTTTCGGCGATCGTGGGCACCGGCCTCGGCGGCGGCGTGGTAACCGGCGGCCGCGTGGTGATCGGTCGCAACGGCTTCGGCGGCGAACTCGGCCATGTTCTCATTCCGCACGCGACGATCCCCGGCATCGAGGGCCTCGAACCGCGCTGCAACTGCGGCCGCGTCGGCGACCTGGAGTCGCTCTGCTCGCTGACGGCGATCCGCAACTCGCTCCTGCCGCACTTTCTCGCGAAGCACCCCGGGCACCCCCTCGCTGCGGACGCCGATCCGGGTGAAGCCGCGAAGCGCGTACGCGGGCTGGCGGATCGGGGCGACGTCATGTGCCGCGAGATCTTCCGCGTCCAGGCCCGGGCCCTGGGCCTGTTCTTCGACGAGATGATCAACGTGTTCGATCCCGACGCGCTCGTGGTGGGGGGCGGACTCATGGAGACCTCGGCGGCGTTCCGCGACTGGTTCCTGGCGGAGGTGCGGGCGGGCATGCCGACGCAGCGCGAGGAGCAGGCGAATCTTGCGATCCACGTCATGCCGTCCGGCGACACGGCCGGCGCCCGCGGCGCCGCGCTCGACGCAGCCCGCCTCGTCCGCGAACGCGGCCTCTGACGGCCGCGCGCCTCCGGGCGAGACGCAACGGGCACCCCCGACCGGGGCCGCGAGGACGGCTGACCCTGGCAACTCACCCGGCGCGGTCGAGGATCGGCAGCGCGGGGAAGCCGTTCGCGCCCGGGAGAGGGGCGGGGCAGGGGAGTGACGAGTCCTCCGCAGCGGCCGCCCGCCGCGGCGGGCCGAAGATGGCCAGCCGGGCCGTCGCCAGCAGTCCGCCGAGCGAGCCGAAGGTGGCCTCGACCGCCGCCGGCTCGTAGCCGCAGTGCACCATGCAGTTGGCACACTTCGGGTTGCCGCTCGCCCGACCGTACCGATCCCAGTCGGTCTCCTCCATGAGTTCTCGGAACGTCTCCGCGTAGCCCTCGTCGAGGAGATAGCAGGGCCGCTGCCAGCCGAACAGGTTGTAGGTCGGCGTGCCCCACGGCCGGCACTCCAGATCCCACGCCCCCTTCAGGAACTCCAGGAACACCGGCGACTGATTGAACTTCCAACGCCGCGGGGCGTCGGCCAGGAGCCGGCGGAAGAGCGTCTGGCTCTGCCGCCGCGGCAGGAAGTGGTCCTGGTCGGGCGCCTTGGCGTAGGGATAGCCGGGGGAAATCATCATGCCCTCGACCCCCAGGGCCATCACATCGTCGAAAAACGCCCGATGACGCTGCGGGTCCGCGTCGGTGAACAGCGTGGAGTTGGTGGTCACGCGGAAGCCGGCACGACGCGCCGCGCGGATCGCGGATACGGCGACGTCGTACACGCCCTCGCGGCAGACCGCATGGTCGTGCTCCACCTGCGGGCCGTCCAGGTGCACCGAGAAGGCGAGGTAGGGTGACGGCCGGAACCGCGGCAGCATCTCCTCGAGCTTGAGGGCGTTGGTGCAGAGGTAGAGGTATTTCCGCCGGGCCACGATGCCCTCGACGATCTCGACGATCTGCGGATGCAGGAGCGGCTCGCCACCGGGAATCGACACGATCGGGGCGCCGCACTCGTCGACGGCGGCGAAGCACCGCTCCGGAGGGAGGTGCGACCGGAGGATCTCGGCCGGATGCTGGATCTTGCCGCAGCCGCCACAGGCGAGGTTGCAGCGAAACAACGGCTCGAGCATGAGCACGAGCGGGTAGCGAGAGTTGCCCCGCAGCCGCTGCACGGCGATGTGCCGCAGGACCGCGAGCATCTGGCCGACGGGAACGCTCATGATTCCTCTCCGGGCCGGACGCCGGCCCCGCGCACGAGGGCGAGGAGCGGGAAATAGACGGGATACCAGTGGTACCGGAGATAGAAGACCTGCGGGAAACCGGTGCCCGTGAACTCTCGCTGCTCCCACGAGCCGTCGGCCTGCTGGCGGTCGACGAGCCAACGCACCCCACGGCGCACGGCGGCGGACCCTCCGCGACCGGCCGCCACCAGGCCGGCCACAGCCCAGGCCGTCTGCGACGCCGTCGTCGGACCCGTGCCGGCCAAGGCGGGGTCGGCATAGCTCTCCGGCGTCTCGCCCCAGCCGCCGTCGGACTGCTGCCGCGCGGCCAGCCAATCGGCACCGGCGCGGACGGTCGCGTCGTCGACCGACACGCCGACGGCCGTCAGCCCCTGCAGCGCCTGCCAGGTTCCGTACACGTAATTCACGCCCCAGCGTCCGAACCAGGCTCCGCCGGGCTCCTGTGACCGGCGGAGGTAGGACACGGCGCGGTCCACCGCCGGATGCCCGCAGCGCAGCCCTGCCTTGCCGAAGGCCTCGAGCACGCGCCCCGCGAGATCGGGCGAACTCGGGTCGATCATCGCATTGTGGTCGGCGAAGGGCACCTTGCAGAGGAGCTCGCAGTCGTTGTCCCGATCGAACGCCCCCCAGCCGCCGTCGGAGTTTTGCATCGCCTCGAGCCACTCGACCGCCCGCCCCATCGCGGCCTCGACGCGTGCCCGGCGGAGGCCGTCGGTCGATCCCGCGACGCCCCGCCACGTCGCCAGGGCGATGACCACCATCGCCGTGTCGTCCACGTCGGGGTAGAAGCGATTGGCATACTCGAAGCACCACCCCGACGGCACGGCCCGAACCCGCCGTGACCAGTCACCCGCCGCCCGGATCTCGTTGGCCACGAGCCAGTCGACGGCGCGGTCGAGGTCGGCCGACACCGGCCGCGCTCCTCCGGCACACTCCGCGAGCGCGATGAGCGTGATGGCGGTGTCCCAGACGGGCGAGCGGCAGGGCTCGAGCCGGGTCGTGCCGTCGGCTTCCCGCTCCACGAGGCGCTGCAACTGCGACCAGCACTCCCGAACCTCGGGGGCATCGTCGGCACACCCCATCGCCTTCAGGCCGATGTAACTCCAGACGATCGGCGGAAAGATCGCCCCCAGGCCGTCGCTCCCCGCAAAGCGTTCGAGCATCCAGCGGCGACAGGCCTGGATCGCCCGCGGGCGGAGTGGCACGACGCCCAACGCCTCGGAGGCCTTGAGCAGTCGATCGACGCCGCGAAAGAACGCCGCCCATCCCCTGCGATCATCGGCCCGAGCCGCCCGGCCGGCGGCTGCGAACAACTCGGCGATCCCGCGCTCGACTGGAACGTGCCGCACGGGCTTGAAGGCCCACATCAGCGACAACGGCACGATCATCGTGCGCGACCACGCCGACACGCGGTGCAGGTTCACGGGAAACCAGTCCGGCAGCAGCACCATCTCCGGGGGCACGGCGGGGCACGCCGCGTAGGGC
This sequence comes from uncultured Planctomycetaceae bacterium, assembly GCA_903919035.1. Classification (GTDB taxonomy): domain Bacteria; phylum Planctomycetota; class Planctomycetia; order Pirellulales; family UBA1268; genus QWPN01. The sequence goes on from CAIXGY010000322.1 coordinate 10,017, forward strand.
ATCTGCCCGAGCAATGCGAGGTAAAACTTCGTGAAACTGTTGACGGCGGCCGGCCCTCCGGCGGCTGCAATCGCGCCGCGGGCACGGTCGAGTTCCGGGGTGGAGGGATCGTGGCCGAGGAGTTTCAGCGCGAGATAGGCTTTGACGCTCGCGCTCACGTCGACCGGCCCGTCGGGGTGCAGGGCCCACCCTCCGGTCGCAAGTTGTTGCTGCAGGATGCGGCGGCCGCACCCGGCGGCCTCCGGAGCATCGAGGCGACCCGCCCACGCGAGCAGGATCACGTACTCGCTCTCGAGGATCGTGTCGCCCTCGAGCGGTGCCCGCCAATGCCCGTCGGCCGCCTGCCGCGACGAGAGCCATCGTGCCGTGCGGCCCGCGGCGGCCGCGACTTCACCGCTGAAGCCCGCATCGAGTTCTCGCCGCAGCACGGCCCGAGCGGCCTGCGCGGCGACCCGCTGGACGCTGACACGTCCGGAGCCTTCCTGAACCGCAGCGCCGGCCCCCCGCGCGTCACCGGCGACGTCCGGAACCGCGACGACTGCCGAACTCGCCCTGGATTCGAATCCCGAAAACTTCATGCGCACATCCCTGCAGGCGGGACTCGACGGCGATCCTTCGCCAGCCGAGCGGAGCGGGCAAAGATATGAAAACCGCCGAAAGACGGGCAAGTGCGGGGCCGACGACGGTAGCCTGGGAACCCCGGCCCGCGACACACCGGGCGTTCTGGAGAAGATGTAACGCCTCTACTCGGCGAGCGGCAGCTCGACCGAGACCCTGGCGCCGCGGCCGGGGGACGACTCCACGGCAATCGTGCCTCCGTTGGTCTCGATGAGCCGCCACGCCTTGGGCAACCCGAGGCCGATGCCGCGCCCGGCCTCGCGGCCACTGAAGAACGGGTCGAAGGCCCGACGGAGCGTGTCCGCGTCCATGCCCGGTCCGTCATCGGACACGACGACCTCGCAGCGGGACGCCGCCGGCGTCTCCGCGGGCCGCACCTCGAACGCAACGCGGCCGCCCACCGCCACCGCCTCGAAGGCATTCACGGCCACCAACCGCAATGCCTCGCCAACCTGCGCCGCGTCGACGAACACGTCGACAGGGGTCGGCGCGGGGCTGAACTCGAGCCGCGCCTCACGGGCCCCGGCGAGCGACCTGACCTGATCGATGACCCCGGCGAGGATCGCGTCCACGGCGACGCGGGCAGGCACCGGCTTGGGCGGCCTCGCAAAGACCATCAATCCGCCGATCATGTCGCGACCGCGAAACGCCTGATCGACGATGACGGCCAGGCGGCGACGACGCTCGGGAGATTGTTCGTCGAGGAGCAGCGACTGCGCGCGGGTGGCGATGTTCGCGAGCGGGTTGTTGATTTCGTGACCGGCTCCGTACGCGAACTCGCGAAGCGCTTCGAGCCGGGCGGCGGCCACCGCCGCGGCGAATCGCCCCCGCTCCTGCCGTTCGGCCGCGGCGGCGGCCACCGCGGCCGCGAGGGCCGCCGCCTCGAGGCCGGCCTCCGCCGGCGGAGCCCCGCTCACCGCGAAGCCG
>CAIXGY010000323.1 GCA_903919035.1 uncultured Planctomycetaceae bacterium
ACCGGGATGAAGCCAGGCCGCGCACCGCCGAGCGCCGCCACCTGCTCGCCCGTCAGCGGGTCGTTGCGGAACTGGAGGTTGGCCACATAGAGCGTGCCCAACTCGCCCTTGGTGGGCCCATCGGTGGCATCGTTGAGGTCGGCGTTGAAGAGGAAGAACGCCGAGTCGGTGCCCAGCCCGGGATACGAATCGTTGAGGCGGGCGATGGAAAACGCCTTGTCGGTGTAGAGATCGCGCGTGACGAGTTCCACGTTGCGGGTCGACGTCTGCGGCACCTGGTCGGGCACGATGCTCGCCGCGAGACTACCGCTGACGTAGGCCTGGTACTGCGAGACCGTGCCCGAGTTCGCCAGGTTCATCACGAGTGCCAGGCGATTCCAGGCGTTCGGAATCACGTTGCCTCCGTATGCCGAGGCGACTCCCGTCGTGTCGTCGCGCTTGTCGACGAACCACGCCCCATCGACACCCAACCGGGTCTGCAGCATCGTGAGGTAGTTCGGCGGACGCGTCGCATCCGTCGCGCCGGGGATATAGACGTCCATCACCACCGTGTAGCGGTTGAGTTTCGTGGGACTGCCGTCGCCATTGAACTGATAGGGAAACTTGGCCATCAGTCCCGTGACGAGACCGTAGCCCCGCATGTCGGGCACGCACATCACGACCGTGTCGCCCGTATCGCCGAGGTTGCCAATCCCGAACGTGCTGGTGGAGGCGAATTGCAGCTGCGGGGGATTCGGCGGACCGAGCGCCGCCGGCAACGCGTAGTACGGCGTGTTCGGCAAGTACGAGAGCGTGAGACCCGAGATCGCGAACCCCGGCGTGATCAGGCCGGTGGCCTGATTCCAGCCCTGGGAAAAATCCCACTGGCCGAGAATCTCGGCCCGCGACGGGCTTCCCGCCGCGAAGCAGGCAACCAATGCCACGGCCACCAGGTGGCGTGCCTGACCGTCCCTGCGACTAGGGGCCCTGGTGACCATGGAAGTGGAGTCTATAGCCACGGCACACAACTTTCACGCTGTCGTAACCCGCCACACGAAAGTCTCACGGGAACGGCCTTTTCACCCGGCGTGGTCGCGGAACGGCGCCATCTCGTTTCGACGCCTCGCGAACGTGTTCGCCTTCGAGGCTGTCACGGCGGCGGTGGTGGCGGTTTGATCTGCCCGCGCCACGGCACGGACGACCGGGGCTTCCGGCCAGTGGGCCTCGCGAACAAGACCGCGATCCCGGCCAGAATGGAGAGTCCCAGGACGATCCAGAATCGCGTCGGCATCGTCAGTCTTCCTGGTGCAGTTCCACGCGCGCGGCCGAGTCACGATTCAGCTGCGTCTATGGCTCACACGTGATCCTCGCGAGGAGGGAGGCATCGCGTTGGTAGCCGGCCTCCGAGCCCAACCGGCTCGGGTCTGCCGACACCCTCTCGCCGGACGCTTGCTGCGGCCATCCTGGGCTCCGCTCGCCCGGATGGCGAGCGACAAGGCAGCCCGCAGTGGCCATGGATGGCACCCATCCTTGCTCCGCTCGCCTGGATGGCGAGCGACAAGGCAGCCCGCAGTGGCCATGGATGGCACTGCGGGCGTAAAGAAGCGGGCGAAGGGACTCGAACCCTCGACATCCAGCTTGGGAAGCTAGCGCTCTACCAACTGAGCTACGCCCGCGCATGCCGACGGCAACGTGGACGTCCACGACCGTCCTCTGATGTTTGAATCGTAGCGGAGGCGGAGG
>CAIXGY010000324.1 GCA_903919035.1 uncultured Planctomycetaceae bacterium
CAGCATCGAGTGAGCGACGGGCACGAAGCCCGTCGCGAACGTCCGAGCGAGACGGCACGGGCATCCCCGACGCCGGGACACACGCGGTGACCCTCGAGGATCACGTGGGAGCCGGATCAGTCGTCGAACCGGACTTCGAGGATCTCGTACTTGAGCGTGCCTGCGGGCACGTCGATCGAGATCTTCTCCCCCACCTTGCGCCCCAGGAAACCCTGGGCCAGAGGGCTCGCCACGTTGATGCGTCCGGCGTCGAAGTCTTCTTCGCCGGCGCCGACGAGGATGTAGGTCTCCTCGTCGCCGAACTTGAGATCCTTGACGACGATCGTCGCGCCGAAGACCACCTCGTCGGTGGCCTCCTTCGCCCGCTCGACGATCACGGCCCGGGCCAGTTTGTCGCGGAGGAGGTTGATCTTGGCCTGCATGAGGCCCTGGCTCTCCCGGGCCCCGTGGTACTCGGCGTTCTCGCTGAGGTCGCCCTCACTCCGCGCTGCGGCCACCTTCTGGGCGAGTTTCGGCATCTCGACCGTTTCGAGGTGATCGACCTCGGTCTTCAGCTTGTCGTAGCCGGCGCGGGTCATGGGAATGCGGTCGGATGACATGGCGAACCACTCCAGCGGGACGGCCGGCCGACGCGATCGCGGGCCGGAGCGAAAGTCAGGTGGGCGATGACGTTTCGGGACTGTAGAGCAGTCGGCCGCAACTGCGGCATACGACCACGCGACCGACCGTGATGGCGGCAGCCATGTCGCTGGTAACCTGCTGACAGCAGCCGCCGCAACTCCGGCCGTCAAGTGGCGCCAGCCCATCGGCGCCCTTGTGTTTCACGACGCGGTCGTACTTCTCACGGATGTCGGCGTCGAGTTCACGCTCGACGGCGTCGAGTTCGGCCCGAACTCTGGCAACTTCCGACTCCAGGTGGCCGGCCTCCGCAGCGACCTTCGCCTTGGCGTCAGCCAGAGCCTTCGCGGCGGCGGCGACGCCGGCCTCGGCGGCAGGCACGGCTGACTTGAGCGAGTCGATCCGCTCGAGCGCCTCGAGAATCTCGTCCTCCAGCACCTTGTTGGCCATGGTGTCGGCCGCGATCTGCTCGCCGAGGGTCTGATACTCGCGATTCGTCTTGCAGGCGTTGCGCTTGCCCTCGAGGTCGCGGATCTTCGCCTCGGCGCTCTTGAGTTGGAGTTGCTTCTGGTCGGCCGTCACGCGGGCCTTCTTGACGTCATCCTGGGCGGATGAGCGTGCCGTCTCGGCGGCCGTGAGCTTGGCCGTGCATGCGGTGACGAGCCGCGGGCCAGCCGCCAGCCTCCCGTCGAGGTCGGCGAGTTGACGGTGGATGCGGTGGAGCGTCCGGAGCGTGGCGGTGGAGGTGGCGACGGCCATGGGGTTCCCTGCGAGCGCGGGGCATTCGCCCGCGAGCCCTCAGAGTTTACCAGAGCCGCGGCCGGCTGCTATTCGGCACCCGCGAACCAGCCCAAACCGGCGCGCGGCCGCCCACGCTTCCCCTGTCGTTCGTGTCGGATGCCGACAGGCAGGGGCCACGATGCGTTGCCGTATGGAGGCTCATGCCGGGCGAGGAGCTGATTCGGGGTGCCTCCGGATCAGTTCGCGCTCGGCTGGCCCTCCATGAAGTGCTCCAGCTGCCGTGACCGCACCGGATGCTGGAGTTTCTTCACGGCCTTGGCCTCGATCTGCCTGACCCGTTCACGGGTCACGCGGAAGATGCGGCCCACTTCCTCCAGCGTGTAGGTATAGCCGTCGGTCAGGCCGTACCGGAGGCGGATGATCTCCCGCTCGCGGTAGGTGAGCGTCTTGAGCAGCGAATCGATCCGGTCCCGCAGGAGACCGTGGGTCGTCGACTGCGTGGGGCTGGCGACGCCGACGTCCTCGACGAACTCACTGAAGCTCGCGTCCTCGCTCTCGCCCACCGGTCGGTCGAGGCTCATCGGCTGGCGGCCCATGTCGAGCACGCGGCGGGCCTCCTCCACCGGTACGCCCACCACCTCCGCCACCTCCTCGGCCGAGGGCTCCCGGCCGAGTTCGTGGAGCAGTTTCTTGGAGGCCGTGCGCAACTTCGACAGCACGTCGATCATGTGCACCGGAATGCGGATCGTGCGGGCCTGATCGGCGATCGCACGGGTGATCGCCTGCCGGATCCACCATGTGGCGTAGGTCGAGAACTTGAACCCTCGACGGTATTCATACTTGTCCACCGCCCGCATGAGCCCCGTGTTCCCCTCCTGGATGAGGTCGAGAAACGACAGGCCGCGGTTGCGGTACTTCTTGGCGATCGAGACCACGAGCCGCAGGTTGGCGGCCGACAGCGCCCGCTTCGCGGCCTCGTATTCGACCTTGAGTTTCGCGAGCATTTCCACGCGAGTCCGCAGCGAACGCGGGCTCTCGAGCGTCGTGAGCATGAGATCCCGAAGTTCCTTCCGCATGTCGGCGCGGTCGTCGCGGGACAACTCCCCGGCCTTCATGAGCCGCAGATCCCGCTGGATCGCGTCCATTCGGGCTGACATCCCGCGGAGCAGTTTCACGAGCGGCTGAACCCGGCGGGTGCGAAGGCTCAACTCCTCGACCAGGATCAGGGACTTGGCCCGGCTGCGGCGGAACCTGGCCCGGGCCGTGCGGGCCTCGTCCGGCGTGGTCCGGATGCTGATCAGCGCGCGGAAGTCCTCGCGGCTTCGCTCCATCAGTTGGTCGAGCGTCCGCAGGTTGTGCGGCATGCGGGCCTGGATCTGCTCCTTCGTCAGCCGCTCCGTGAGCGACACCTTGATTGTCCGATCGAACGGCAGCACGCCCTCGTGGACCTTGCGGAGCGTGTCGACGGTGTTGTGCATGGAGTAGCCGCACCCGAGGATGGCGCGGCGGAAGCGCTTCCTCGTCACCTCGATCCGCTTCGCAAGCGAGATCTCCTCGCGGCGCGACAGCAGGGGAATCTCGGCCATCTGCGCCAGGTACATCCGGATCGGATCGTTGCCCGCGTTGGATGGCGGCGTGGTGATCGCTTCCTCGCGGCGCGGGGCGGCGACGGCGGTGACCTCGGCCTTCGCCTCCGGCGGGGCGTCGACGATCTCGATACCCCGCTCCTCGATCGCCACCAGCAGGGCGTCGATCTTCTCGGGATCGACCGCCTCGTCGGGGAGGTAGCCGTTGACCTGGTCGAACGTCAGGTAGCCCTGCTCTCGACCGATGGCGATGAGCGCTGCGAGGTCTGCGTCGTGGTGCGCAGCAGGGGCGGTCGCGTTCGGGGCGGTCGTCGGGTCCACGTCATGGTCAGCCATCGTCGGTTCTCCTTCACCATCGTAACCGTCCCTCGCCGGCCGCCCCCCGGCACCGCACGGGGCGGCACCGACTGCAGCGACGAGACGGGCACCCTCACCCTTCCTTGGGCTCGGACATGCCCTGGGCGACCCGTCGCTCGGCGACGAGACGCTCCAGAAGTTCCGCTTCCGTCTCCGCGTCCAGCCGGTCGCTCCGTAGCGCCCGGGCACTGGCCCGCGCGCGTTGCGTCGCCGTCCGACGTCGCAACGCGTCCTCGAAATGTGCAAATCGCTCGTGCGGATCCGTTCCCATCCGGATCGTGGCCGCCTCATCCACGGCGACGAGCAGGCTCTGCAGGTCCGGATCCGGAATCTCGAGCAGGAGGTCTGCGAGCGCCGCCGGTCGGCCGGCATCGTGAAGTCGTTCCGCGGCGGCGAGCACGGTCTGGGCCGCAGGACTCTCGAGCCCTGCGTTGCCGACCGCCTTCACGATGATTCCCGCCCTGTCCGGCAGGCCCACGAGCACCTCGATCACCTCGCGATCCCACGCCGGCAACGACGGCCGCGCGACGCGGGCGGCGGGCGGCGCCGTGCCACGGGCGGGGCCGCCTCCGGCGCGGCGGAGGTCGAGGACCCGGCCACGCAACGCGTCGCGCGAGATGCCGAAGCGCCGCGACAGGCGGCCGAGCACCTGATCCTCGCGGAGCATTCGCTGCGCAGAGGAACCGGTGGAGCCGGTGGACACCGTGGAGCCGGGCACGGCGGCGAGGGCCTTGAGCACGCTCTCGACCGCGTCCAGGATCGCGTCCGGGCCGGCGCCTGGCGCCAGTCGGGCGACCGCCTCGTCCATCCGGTATTCGAGCGGATCGCCGGCCGACTCGACCAGTGCGTCGAAGGCCTCGCGGCCATGCTCGAGAATGAACTCGCAGGGATCGACCCCCGAGGGCAGACGGGCGATCCGCACGTCGATCGGCTCGGCGAGCAGGACGTCGAGCACCTCGTCTGCCCGACGCCGGCCCGCGTCATCGCCGTCGAGGACCAGCACGATCCGGTCGGCGTAGCGACGCAGGAGGGCCGCATGGCGGGCGCCGAGCGCGGTGCCCAGCACGGCGACGACGTCGTCGATGCCGGCCTGACGGGCGGCGAGGCAGTCGGTGTAGCCTTCGACCACGACGGCCCGTCGCGACTTCGCGATCGCGTCCCGCGCCGTATCGAGCCCGTAGAGCATCGAGCTCTTGGAAAACAGCGGCGTCTCGGGGGAATTGATGTACTTCGCCGCGTCGGTGTCGGCGCCGGGCAGCACGCGTCCGCCGAACGCCACGCACCGGCCCTGCGGATCCCGGATCGGGAAGATGACCCGCCCGCGGAAGCGGTCGTAATGCCCGGTGCCATCCTGACGTTCGACGGCGAGGCCCGCACGAACGAGGTCGGCGACGGCGATGCCCGCCGGACCCGCCTGACGCAGGAGCCAGTCCCAACCCGACGGAGCAAATCCGATCGTGAACCGCTCGATCGTCTCGGGCGATAGGCCTCGTTGGGTCACGTAGTCGCGGGCGGCCGAGGCTTCGTGGCCGGCGTGGAGGCACGCCCGAAAGCGGCCCGCAGCCCATTCCAGCGCCGCTCGCAGCGTCGCCTTGGCGTCGGCCGGTAGGCCGCCACGCGTCCGGGCGAGCGTGATCCCGGCACGGTCGGCGAGTTGCTCGAGCGCCTCCCGAAACTCGATCCGCTCCATCCGCATCACGAAGTTGAACACGTCGCCGCCGACGTCGCAGACCCAGCACCGGAAGGTCTGCCGCTCCGGGTTGACCTGGAGGCTGGGGCGGGCATCGTCGTGCCAGGGACAGAGGCCCACCATGGCCTTGCCCTGCCGACGCAAGGAAATGTAGGAGCCGACCACGTCGATGATGTCGACGGCGTCGCGAACCCGTTCCTTGGCGTCGTCGCGGGGGGCGGCAACGGTGTGTTGGTGGGGCACGGGATCGCCCTGGCTGACGGAATGAAGGCCACGCTCCGCCGCAATCTAGGGAGGCCCTACGAATGGGTCAACGCCGAAAACCGACGGCGCAGGCGACCCATTTTATCCGGACCTCCGCTGCGATCAGCCCGGTCAGGAGAGCAGGCGATCCACCGTTTCCAGCAGCCGATCCATGGCGAACGGCTTGCGGATGTAGTCGTCGACACCGAGCATCTCGGCGTAGGCCTTGTGCCTGCTGCCCTCGTTGGCGGTGATCATGATCACCCGCACCGGCGAGGGATTGCTGCGCCGGAGCTTTTCCAGCACGAGAAATCCGCTCCGCTTCGGCATCATCATGTCGAGCACGACCAGATCCGGGGCGTCTTTCTCGGCCATCGCGAGGCCCTGGTTGCCGTCCCGGGCGACCAGGATCGTGTGGCCGCGCGACTCGAGCACGGCCTTCATCGACTCGACGATCTCCTTGTCGTCGTCCACCAGGAGGATGCGGCGGCCTCCGCCTGCGGGCGCCGCACCGCCGGCGTCCTGCGGGGCTGCCCGACGTGTTTTTTTGGCGGCTGGCATCAACGACCTCGTGATCGAGTTGCGGATTCGTGGTGTTTTCAGATCGTATCACGCCCCTCCGGCGTCTGCCATGGATCTCGGCCACGGAGGCCGGCCGCCGACCAGGGCGGCCGCGGCGGCCACTCCGATCGCCGCCCCGAAGCAGACGTCGCTGGGGTAGTGTGCCGACGTCGCCACCCGCTGGGCGGCCGAAAGCATCGCGAGCATGGCGAAGGCGGGGCGGCCCAGCGGATACTTCCAGCCCAGGCCGGCCGCCAGCCCCGCGGCGGCGGCCGCGTGGCCGGAGGGAAAACTCATGAGCTGCGCGGCGCTCTGCAACGGCCCCTCCAGGGCGGCCGAGCCGAACGTGGCAAGGGCCGAGCTGACATCGCCCAAGGCAGCGGCATTGGGGCGCACCCGCTCCACGCAGGCTTTGACCAGATCCACCAGGAGACCACCCACGGCTGCTGCACCGACGAGTCGGATGAAGTTCCAGCGCGGTCCGGCGGGGCGTCCGGGCCAGGGAAGGGCCAGCGCCGGGTCGCTCGCGAGCAGGGTCGCGATCAGGGCCGTCACTCCCAGGCCATGAGCGAAAACCTCCGCGAAGTTCAAGAACTTGAGCAGGTCGCCAGGCAGTGGCACGGGCCGTTGCTTGCACCATCTGGCCACGGGCAGATCGATGGCAAACGCCATCAGTCCCGCCACGGCGAGGACCGCCGCGATCGCCAGCAGCCGCGCGCGATACCGGTCGACGCGCACCTGCTCCGCGACGGGTTCGACAGGCTGCGTGGTCGTCATGACCGGAGTGTCGCAGATGTCGCCATGGCGGTCGAGAGCGGCGAGCGTTCACGTCCAGAGCCCCCGGTCGAGCAGGCGGTAGTTGATCGCCTCGCTCACGTGCGCGCAGCCGACCGTGTCGCCTGCGTCGAGATCGGCGATCGTGCGGGCCACCCGCAGCACCTTGTCATGCGCGCGGGCCGAGAGGCCGAGGTCGGCCACGGCCGCCCGCAGAAGTTCCGCCGCCGCTGGCTCCAGGCGACAGTGCTCCCGAATCTCACGACTCGTCATCCGCGCGTTGGTGCGGGTGGCCCCTCCGGCGAAGCGGTTCGCCTGCCGGATGCGGGCCGCCAGGACAGCCTCCCGCATTTGCGCGCTCGACGTGCCCGCCCGCGACGCGGCCAGGTCGCGAAACGGCACCGCCGGCACTTCCAGATGGATGTCGATCCGGTCGACGAGGGGCCCCGACACCTTGCCCATGTAGCGGTCGATCTGCGGCACGGAACACTGGCATTCGCGCCGCGGGTCACCACGGTAGCCGCACGGGCAGGGATTGAGCGCGGCGACCAGCATAAATTCGGCCGGAAACCGCGTGGTCGATTTTGCACGCGCGATGGTCACGCCGCCATCCTCGAGCGGCTGGCGGAGCACCTCGAGGGTGCGCCGATTGAACTCCGGCAACTCGTCGAGAAATAAGACGCCGTTGTGGGCCAACGAGATCTCGCCCGGCATCGGCACCGATCGTCCACCAACGAGACCGGCTTCGGAGATCGTGTGGTGCGGCGCGCGGAAGGGGCGTGTCGCGAGCAGCGGCTGGCCGGGCTGAAGAAGGCCGAGGGCGCTGTAGATCCGGGTCGTCTCGATCGATTCCGCCGCCGACAACGGGGGCAGTATCGTGGGAATGCGTTTGGCAAGCATCGTCTTGCCACCCCCCGGGGGGCCGACCATCAGGCAGTTGTGGCCGCCCGCCGCCGCGACACAGATTGCCCGCTTCGCCGCCTCCTGTCCCCGCACGTCGGCAAAGTCGACGTCGTAGGAGGCGAATCGATCGAACCACTCGCCGACCCGTGCCGGGGCGGGCGGGATGTCGAGGTCGCCGGAGAAAAACTGGACGGCTTCCGTGAGCGACGAGACGGGAATGACGTCGATGTCTTCGACCACGGCCGCTTCGGTGGCGCTGGCGGCAGGCACGACCACGCCCTTGAGTGGCCGCTCACCGGCGTGCCCGTTTCGCTTCTGGCGGGCTGCGGCCATCGCGATCGACAACGCGCCGCGAGCGGGCCGCGTCGAGCCCTCCAGCGACAGCTCGCCCACGACCGCGTAGTCGCGTAGCCGATCCGACGCGAACTGGCCGCTGCCCGCAAGGATGCCCAGCGTGATCGGCAGGTCGAACGTGGCGGCTTGTTTGGGGAGTTCCGCCGGGGCGAGGTTGACGACGATCCGGTCGTTGGGCCGATTGAAGCCGGAGTTGACCATCGCGCGGGCGACGCGATGCGTGCTCTCCCGAATGGCCGTGTCGGGCAGCCCCACGAGCACGGTCGCCGGCAACGCACCGCCGGAAACGTCGACCTCCACGTCGACCGGCACCGCATCGATCCCGAACAGCGAAAACGTCTGCAACCGCGCGAGCATGGGATGTCCTTTCCGACCGGCGGATCACCGTCCCGCGGGAAGCCCCGACGGCCGGCGGCGTGCGCGGAGTATACATGTGTTCATGTATTGATGCAAGGGGCTGGTCGGCGGGGTGGGCAGGCCGGTACGCTGCCGAAATCGCATGCCTCGAATCTGTTCGCCCTGCGGATGTGCACCGTGATGCGGAACGTCGCGAAATGGCTGGTCGTGGCCGGGTCTCTGGGGCTTGCAGCCGCGGCGGGACGTGGTGACGAGGGAATGTGGCTGTTCTCCGCCCCGCCGCTCGACAGACTCCGCCGCGACCACGGCATGGAGGCCGCGCCGACATGGATCGAGCACCTGCAACAGGCCAGCGTGAGGTTCAATTCAGGTGGGTCGGGGTCGTTCGTGTCGGCCGATGGCCTCGTGCTCACGAATCATCACGTCGGGGCCGATGCGATCCAGAAGCTGGGCACTCCCGACCGCGACCTGATGCGCGACGGATTTCTGGCCGCGACCAGGTCGGACGAGCTCGCCTGCCATGACCTGGAACTCAACGTCCTCGTGTCGATCGAGGACGTCACCGACCGGGTGCAGGCGGCCGTGCAGCCCGCGGCCGAGGCCGATGCGGCCGCCGCCGCCCGGCGGGCGGTGATGGCCGAGATCGAGAAGGAGTCGCTCACGGCCAGCGGACTGCGGAGCGACGTCGTCACGCTCTACCAAGGTGGTGCCTACCACCTCTACCGCTACCGAAAATTCACCGACGTGCGGCTCGTGTTCGCCCCCGAGCAACGCATCGCCTTCTTCGGCGGCGACCCCGACAACTTCGAGTTTCCCCGCTACAACCTCGATTGCTGCTTCTTTCGGGCGTATGAAAACGGCCAGCCGGCCCGCGTGCCGCACCATCTGGCCTGGGCTCCGCGGCCCGTCGCCGCGGGAGACCTGGTGTTCGTGTCGGGCCACCCGGGCCACACGGATCGGGCCAACACGGTCTCCGAGCTGGAGTCGCTGCGGGATCGGCTCCTGCCGCTGCAGATGCAGGCAGTCAACCGCCTCGAGGCCCTGTACGGCGCCTACGCAGCCCGCGGCCCGGAGGAACGGCGGCAAGTCGTCGGCGACCTGCTGGGCGTGCAGAACGCCCGGAAGGCGCGGACGGGCGTGCTCGCCGGATTGCTGGATCCGGGCGTGTTCGCCGGCCTGCGCCACCGGGAGGCGCAGCTCCGCAACGGCATGTGCACGGCCGCCGATGCCACGACTCCGGACGGAACGCCGTTCGAGCGGATCGAGCGGGCTCAGGCAGACGTCGACCGCGTGCTCGTGCGGTATCGCCTGCTCGAGTCGGCGCAGGCCTTCAACAGCAACTACTTCGCCAACGCCCGGGCCATCCTGCGGTCGGTCGCGGAACGCGCGAAGCCGGACGGCGAGCGACTGCGCGAGTACCGCGACTCGAATCGCGACTCGCTCGAGTTGGGATTGTTCTCCGACAAACCGCTCTACGACGCGCTCGAAGCCGCGAAGCTCGCCGACTCGCTCACCGCCCTGGCGTCGGCCCTCGGTGCCGACGATCCGCTCGTGGCCACCGTGCTTGCGGGCAAGTCGCCGCGCGGGCGAGCGGTGGAGCTCGTCGGCGGCTGCGAACTCGGCCGGCGGGCCGACCACGACGAGGCCGCCGCGCGGCCGGACCGACGCCGCGAACTCTACGACGGCGGAGCGGCTGCGGTCGCCGCCTCGGACGACCCGATGCTCGCGCTGGCGCGGCTGGTCGACGACGAGTCGCGGGCGGTGCGGAAGGTCGTCGAGGCCGCGCAGGAGGTGAAGCAGCAGTCGCACGCCGAGATCACGCGGTGGCGATTCGAGCGCGAAGGCGCCGCGATGTATCCCGATGCCACGTTCACCCTCCGCCTCGCCTATGGCACCGTGCGGGGCTACGAGGAGGACGGCCGCCCAATCCCGCCGATCACGACCTACGGCGGGTTGTTCGCCCGTGCCCGCGAGAAGGGCGACACGCCGCCATTCGATCTCCCGCCGCGCTGGGCGGCCCTCCGTCCGGAGCTCGAGGCCGACGCCGGGTTCATGGACACACCCTTCAATTTCGTGAGCACGGCCGACATCATCGGCGGCAACTCGGGCAGCCCGGTGGTGAATCGCGCCGGAGAGCTCATCGGGCTGATCTTCGACGGCAACATCCACTCGCTCGTGCTCGACGTGGCCTACGACGACACCCGGGCGCGGGCCATCGCCGTCGACACGCAGGGCATCCTCGCAGCCCTGCGTCGCGTCTATCGGGCCCACGACCTGGTCGCGGAACTCGTTCCATCGCCGGGGCGGTAGACTGCCGGGTTCTTTTCGAATGCGGAGATCCGGCATGTCACCGAGGGAATCGCTGGGGCTGCTCGCGGCATGGTTGCTGCTCGCGGCCTGTGCCGTCGCCGGAGTCGATGGGCCGGCGATCACTGCGGCGAACATCACGCTGGGATCCCATGTTTCGGGGCCCGTCGTGCCGCGGACGGAACTGGACGGCCGCGTCGTCGTGCTCGAGTTCTGGGGCATCAACTGCCCACCGTGCATCGCGAGCATGCCGAAGCTCGAGGATCTGCACCGTCGTTTTGGCTCCCAGGGACTGCTCGTCATCGGGGCCCATGCCCAGGGGGGCACCGCCGACGAGATCCGGAGGACGGTTGCGGAGTTGGGGGTGACCTTCACCATCGTCGAGCAGGCGACCGTGGCGGGGGCGATGAATTTCAGCGGCATTCCCCACTGCATGGTCTTCGATCACACCGGCGCCTGCGTGTTCCGCGGGTCACCGGGCGAGGCCCACGACGTGATCGAGACGGCGGTGCAGGAGAGTCCGGCCGCGGTGCTGGGCGGTCGCACGTTCTCGAAGCTCGCGTCCCTCGCCGAGCTGGCGAAGAACGAAGCGCTTCGCGGCAGCGTGCTGCGCAAGGCCCAGGCCGTCGTGCAGTCGAAGGACGCCGAGACTGCCGCCGAGGCTCGATTCATCGTCGAACGACTCACGGAACGCGGCACCGACATGCTCGCCCGGGCGCGCAGGTTGGCCGACTCCGATCCGGCGGCTGCGGCAGCGCTGGCGCAGCGGTGCTCGACGGTTTTCAAGGGGACGGACATCGGGGCGGCGGCCACCGCGCTCGTGGGCGGGTGGCGGCGCGACAAGGAGTTTCAGGCCCGAGTGAAACTCGGACAGCAGTTGGATCGCCTCCAAGCGCTCGAGGCCGCTGCCCTGAGCGTGCCGGGCGGAGTGCCACCGCAGGCGGTCGGCCAGGCTCGGGAGATCGCGCGGGCGATCGAGAAGGGATGGCCCGGCTCCGACTATGCGACGAAGGCGGCCACCATCGCGGCCGACCTGGAGGGGGAACCGTGAGCGACAGGCCTGCCGATCAGGGCAACGCGGCCAGTCGCGACGCTCTGCGGCGGCGGATCGCGGCCGAGGCTGCACGCGGTGTGACGCGGGGCAGCGATGCGAAGCGGGCGGTCTTTCGGGCGGCGCGGCGACTGGCGCGGGGCTGGGTGCCGCCTGACGGTCTGCCGACGCCTGCCGAGGTGCAGGCCGACGTCCGCATGCAGCTCGGTCCGGCGCGGCGTCCCGGCGGTGATCGCTTCGATCGCATCGCGTCGCTCGTCGGCGTGCTCTCGACCGTGAAGCGGGATCCGGCGATGCATCCCGAGGGCGACGCGCTGGAGCACGCACTTCAGGTCTTCGAACTCGTGCATGTGGAGCGGCCCTACGACGAGGAGTTGCTCACCGCCGCACTCGTCAGAGACGTGGGCCTGACGATTGATCGTGACGCGCCGATCGCGGCGGGCCTCGAGGCCCTCGGGGATACCGTCACCCCGCGCACCCGCTGGCTCGTCGAGTCGTTGGCGGCGGCCCGGGCCCATGCGGAGGGCACGCTCGGCCATCGGGCGCGGCGGCGGCTCGAGGCCCATCCGGATTTCGAGGCCGTCCTCCTGCTGGCAGGGGCGGAGCGGCGGGGGTGCGTGCGGGGTGGGGTGGCTCCATCGCTCGATGACGCGCTCGCGATCCTCCGCGACCTCGACCGGGAGGAACCCAACGCGCCGACGTGAGCCCGGCAGGCGTCAGGCAGGCGGATCGCCGTCGAGGCGGGCCCGGATCGTCTCGCGGGCGGCCCGCCAGCGGTTCTTCACCGTCCGCGCGCAGCAGCCGAGCGTCGCGGCGATCGTCTTCTGATCGCAGCCGAGGTACCAGACCATCTGAAAGACCTCCCGCTCTTCGGGGGCGAGCGATTCGATCGCATCGTGGAACGTCGTCCACCGTTCGAGCGGCTCGTCGTGGGCGCCGGCGCGATCGACGGCCTGATGTCCATCGCGGGCGGCCTGGGAATCGAACACAGAGTTCGTGGCGTGATGGGCCGCCTCGGACCAGGGGCCGGAATGCTTGCGGGCCAGGTCGAGCAACTCCCGCCGCAGTTCGGTGGCCGCGATCGCGAGCACGGATCGCGGTTCCGTCAACCGCATCTGACCGAGTGAGCGATGCAGGCGGAGAGCTGCATTTTGGAAAAGGTCGTCCGTCTCTTCCCAGCGGCGAACGTTCGGGAAGCGGGCGATCATGCGGTGGGCCAGGATGCGGAGCCGCTCGCCGACCAGTTCGATGATCGTGTCGCGGGCCGCGAGGTCGCCAGCGGCCAGCCGGTCGAGGCACCCGGCGAGCGCGGAGCCGAGGGCGTCAGGCGTGTGCATGCGGTTGGAGCGGGATTGTCGGGTCTTGTGGCGGCATGTTGCCCCTGCGGGCCGCGGCGTCCGTCTTTCCTGTCATGAGCAGCAAACCATCACACGCCACGTGCGGCAGGCCAGCGAGTCGATCACGCGGGCGATCGCGGTCGGAAGGCCGGGGGCCCTCGCGACAAGGGGTCACTCGCCCAGGTGAGGAATCCAGTATAAAAGGAGACATGCAACCGCAATCCGGCCCGGCCGGTTCCGGCGGGAACCCGCCGGTGCCAGATCCCGCTCCGGCAGCGAACACGCAGGGCGGCCAGTCGCCAAGCCTGACCGGAGCCGACGACTCCTTCGGCCTCGGCCGGGACGACTCCTGGAGTCTTTCGGGCGAACTGGCCGCCGGTGTCGATGTCGGGGGGTTCACGATCATCCGCCTGCTGGCGACCGGCGGCATGGGCCGGGTCTACGAAGCCCGGCAGGAAGCTCCGCGGCGGACGGTTGCGGTGAAGGTGATTCGCGAGGGAGCCGTTCCGTCGGCGGCGCATGAGCGGCTGCTGCGGGAAGCCGAGACGCTGGCCCGTCTCCGGCACCCCCATGTCGCGCACATCCACACCTGCGGCACCGCTCCGGCCGCGCTCGGCGGGATGCCGTTCTTCGTGATGGAGCTCGTGGATGGCGCCCGCTCGATCACCCGGTTCGCCGCCGCGCGGGCCTTGTCGATTCGGGGGCGGGTCGGCCTGTTCCGCAAGGTCTGTGATGCCGTGGCGCACGGCCACCGCCAGGGCGTCGTGCATCGCGACCTCAAGCCGGCCAACATCCTCGTCGGCTCCGATGGTGAGCCGAAGGTCATCGACTACGGCATAGCATGGCAGCCCCAGGCCGCACTGCACGAAGCCGCACCGCAGCCGCAGAGCGCTGCAGTCGACACGACCGCCGCGTTCGGCGGTCGTGTCGTGGGCACGCTGCGGTACATGAGTCCTGAGCAGTTGCTCGCACCGGATCGCGGACCCGATGCCCGGAGCGACGTCTATGCCCTCGGACTCGTGCTCCATGAACTCGTCGCCGGTCGACTTCCCTACGATCTGGCCGAGAAGTCCGTTGCCGAGGCGGTGCGCCTGCTTGGGAGTGGCGCCGCACCCTGCACGACGATCGTGGAACGGGCAGCGTTGGCGGAGGAACGCCGCGACGATGCCCGCGCGCTCGCCGTGGTCGTGGCCAAGTGTCTCGAGCCCCATCCGGCCGAGCGGTATGGCGATGCCGCCGAACTGGCGGCCGATCTCGAGCGGTGGCTGGCTGGCAGGGCCATCCGGGCCCGGCCGCCGACGCCGCTCGAGTCGGTCCGACGCCTCGCGCGGCGGCATCGTGTGGCCGTGGCGGCCGGCGCGGGCGCGGCGGCCA
>CAIXGY010000325.1 GCA_903919035.1 uncultured Planctomycetaceae bacterium
CTCGAGGCGGCGTAGACGGGCACGCGCAGGCACGAAGCCGGAGCGCGGCCGTCTCCGAGCGAGCGAAGCTCAGGATGAGCGCAGCGAGCGTCCGGCGAGAGGGTGTGGGCAGACCCGAGCCGGTTGGGCGCGCAGGCCGGCTGCCGACGAGATGCCGCCCTCCGCGCGAGGATCAAGTGTGAGCCGCATCAGCCGCCGGGCTACGCGAACGCGTGCCGGCCGCGATATCGCCCCGGATTCCGCCGCGGTTCTGGCCTAGGGGAGGGGCCGGGCCGCAACTACACTCGAACCCACGGCTTGCGACCGGTCCCCCGCCACCCCCCCTGCCCCGCCATGCTCCGCTACTGGACTGCCGGTGAATCCCATGGGCCCGCCCTCGTGGCCCTCGTCGACGGGTTTCCCGCCGGGCTGACAGTCGACACCGCGGTCATCGACGCCGAACTGAGGCGTCGCCAGGGAGGCTACGGCCGCGGCGGCCGACAGCGGATCGAGACGGACACGGTCACCTTCCTGTCCGGGCTGTGGAAGGGCGTCACGCTCGGCAGCCCGCTGGCGCTCGAGGTGATCAACAAGGACGCGAAACTCGAGAGGCTCGAGGAAGTCGAACGCCCGCGGCCAGGCCATGTGGACCTTGCCGGTGCGGTCAAGCATCTCGGCGGCGTCCGCGCCGTGCTCGAGCGCGCCAGTGCCCGCGAGACGGCGGCGCGGGTCGCCGCCGGTGCCCTTGCCCGCCAGTTGCTCGCCGTCTTCGGCATCGAGGTGGCCGGCTGGGTCACCGAACTCGGGGGCGTCAGCCTCGGCGATCGGGCCGGCACGCTCCCGGAGCTGCGGGCGATCCGTGATTCCAGCGCGATCTACTCGCTCCATCCGGAGCGCGACGTCGAGCTCACCACCCTCATCGACAGGGTCGGCAAGGAGGGCGACACCCTCGGCGGTGTCGTCGAGGTGCGGGTCGACGGCCTCCCGATCGGGCTCGGCACCCACGCGCAGTGGGATCGCAAGCTCGACGGCCGGCTCGCGCAGGCCGTGATGGCCGTGCAGGCAATCAAGGGCGTCGAGATCGGCATGGGCTTCGAGGCCGCCCGCCGCCGCGGCTCCGAGGTTCACGATCCGATCCACTACGACGCCGCCGCCCGCGGTGGCCCGCAGCTCGGGTTCACGCGGCCCACCAACAACGCCGGCGGCCTCGAGGCGGGCATCACCAACGGTCAGCCGCTCGTCGTGCGTGCCGCCATGAAGCCGATCGCGACGCTCCGCAAGCCGCTCGAGTCGGTGAATCTTCTGAGCAAGCAGCCGGAGGAAGCGGCCTACGAGCGGAGCGACGTGTGTGCCGTCAGCGCGTGCAGTGTGATCATCGAGAGCGTCGTTGCCTTCGAGGTGGCCGCCGCCCTCGTGGACAAGTTCGGAGGCGACAGCGTGACGGAGATGCGGGGTCGGTGGGACCTCTACCACGAGCTCGCGAGGGTGCGGTAGGGCGGCTGGTCGCGCCCCCCTGACGGGCCATGGACGGCTCGTCGCCAGGCAGCAGGAAGACACGGATGTTCGTCGCCCGCTCCGCCCGTCGGATTCGCCTCGCCCGCGCGGCCTTCCTGCTCGGCGGACTGCTGCCGTGTGCCGTGCTCGCGACCTGGGCCGTGCATCGGCAGTCCGCCGCGCATCGTGAGGCAATTCGCGGCCGATGGGAGCAGGCGGTCGGCCTGCCGATCTCCGTCGCAGCGATCGAGCACCCCCTGCCCGGGGCCGTCCGGGCGCGGGGATGTGCGATGGCCGCGGCCCATGGCGGTGCGGTGCTCGCCGCCGAGCGGGTGGATGTGGTGTCGACGCCCACGGAGGTCCGGGTGGGGATCGCGACCCTGGAGTGCGATCCGCCTGGGGCCGCCGCGCTCGCCGCCCTGGCCGGCGAATGGCTGGAGCGGGGAGCGCGGTTTCGCCGCGACGTCGTGGTCGACGTCGCGGAGTTCTCCTGGTTGGTGGTCGGCCGCGACGGCCGGCCGGAGCGGCGTCCGCTGGGCGCGATCCGCATCGAGTGCGTCGCGAAGGAGGGTGGTCGCGCGGTGCGCATCGTCCGGCGCGACGCGGACGACGGTGCCGACGAGGTGCGCATCGAGCGGGCGGCCACCGAAGGCGACGCCAACGGCCCCGGGCGACTGGACCTCGAGGCGATGCTCTCCGAGCCGGTGCCGATGGCGATCCTGGCCGCGGTCGTCGCGGAGGACGGGCCGCTCCGTCGACTGTCGCTCGGGTCGGCTGCTCTCGTGTCCGGCCGACTCACCGCGGCGCGTGCCGGCGGCGGGTGGTCCGGCACGGCCACCGGACGCATCGTGGGTGTCGATCTCGCCGCCTGCACGGCGGGGCTTCCGGCCGGCGCGTCGGGATGCATGGATCTCGACGTGGCGGGGCTGGCATGGCGGGACGGCCGCCTCGAGTCGGCAGACGTCGTCTGCGCGGCGGCCGGCGGGCGGGTGGATCGCAGGCTCTTGGAGTCGCTCGTGGCCACCGTCGGCTGTCGTCCGGGGCCGGCCTATGGCGAAGCGCTGGCCGACCGGGAGTTCGGGTTCGAGGCCTTCGGCTGCCGGATGTGCATCGACGGCCGCGGCATCGGGCTCAGCGGCGTCAACGGGCACGGCGGCTCGCTCGCACATGTCGACGGTCGGTCGCTCCTCGACCCTCCGGCCAACGCCGTGCCGATCGAACGGCTGGTTTGGCTGCTTGCCGCGCCAGATGCCGTCTATGTGCCGTCCTCGGGTGCGGGTGCCTGGTTGATGTCCTGGCTACCGGGGGGAGGTGGCTCCGTCGGTCGCACGTCGAGGGCCGAAAGCAGCGCGAGCGGCGGGTTTTGACACGCTTTTGACGCGATGCTGACGGTCGCCTGGGGGTTCGCGCTGGCAAGGCGGCCGCGATCCGTCACAGTATTTGCTGAACCTTGCGAACGCCTGGGCCACACCCACCGGAAAGGACATGCCATGACGCCAGCCGAAGCCCTCGCCGAACCGACGCAGAGCGTGGGAGTCGATGTCACCGACCTCGACGCCGTGGCCATCCGGCAGGCCGGGGCTCCCGAGCCGCGACGGGACGGACGCCGCGCGACGTGGGGCGCCATCGACTGGCCGGTCGCGATCTGGATCGGCGGCGTCCACGTCGCCGCGCTCGCGGCCCCGTTCTTCTTCACGTGGTCGGGTCTGGCCATCTGCCTGGTGCTGTACTGGATCACCGGTGGCCTCGGTGTGTGTCTCGGTTATCACCGCCTGCTCACCCACGGCAGCTTCAAGACCTACGCACCCGTCCGGTTCTTCTTCCAGCTCCTGGGCGGCATCTCCGGGGAGGGGTCGGCCCTCGACTGGGTGGCGAATCATCGCAAGCATCACGTGTTCAGCGACCATGACGGCGATCCGCATTCACCGCGCGACGGTGGCCTCTGGGCCCACATGCTCTGGCTGTTTCCGCGGCACACGCCCGAGGAACTCGTGGCCCACCGCAAGCGCTGGGCGCCCGATCTCGCGAAGGATCCTGGCGTGCACTTCCTGCACCAGACGTTCCTGCTCTGGCACTTTCTCATCGGCGCCGCCCTGCTCGCCTCGGGATGGCTGTTGTACGACCGCTTCACCGGCGTCTCCTGGCTCGTCTGGGGGCTCGCCGTGCGGATGGTGATCGTGTTCCACGTCACCTGGTTCGTGAACTCGGCGACCCACATGTGGGGCTACCGCAATTACGAGACCACCGACGACTCGACGAATCTCTGGTGGGTGGGCCTGCTCGCCTTCGGCGAGGGCTGGCACAACAACCACCACGCCCATCAGCGGATGGCCGCCCACGGCCATAAATGGTGGGAGTTCGACCCGACGTATTGGGTCATCGTCGCCATGGAAAAACTCGGTCTGGCGTGGGACGTGGTGCACACGACCGGCGGGACGGGGCGGTCCCGGCGGGTCGAGAAATCATGAGGTGGTTGCAATTTTTGGCGGCCCCGATACACTCCGCTTCCTAGAAACCTCGTTCCAAACAATCGACGCCGCCCGTGGTCGGGCGGCCCAAGGGCCGATGACGCTCACGAAAGATCGGAAGAAGGAGTTGATCGGTGCTCATCGGCGGGGAACCGCCGACACCGGATCCGCCGAGATCCAGATCGCGCTCCTCACGGGACGGATCTCGGACCTCACGGGTCATTTCAAGAAGCACACGAAAGACTTCGCCAGCCGCCGTGGCCTGCTCAGGATGGTGAGCCGCCGCCGCCGGCTTCTGGATTACCTCAAGCGCGTCGCACCGCAGCGATATCTCGAGATCATCAGGAAACTCGAGATCCGCAAGTGACGTGTCCGGCGGCCGCCTCCGGCGGTTCGGCGGGTGCGGACGATGGCCGCGGATGGCGTCGGTTGGTGCAGGCTTCCCCGCTCGGCGGGCGAAGGCCGCACGGATAGAGTTTTCGACGGGGCATCGTCGCCCCGTGTCCGAACTCCATGCCCTGTCCCGTCGGGCTCGATGCCCCGACAGGCGGCACTTCGAAGGGAACACAGATCATGAAACAGCGCGTTGAACGCACGGTCGGCGACAAGGTCCTCGCCATCGAGACGGGATTTCTCGCCAAGCAGGCTGCCGGCAGCGTGCTCGTCAGTTACGGCGACACGGTCGTCCTCGTGGCCACTGCCACCGGCGCGCCGCGGCCCGGGATCGACTTCTTTCCGCTGACGTGCGATTACCGGGAGCGGGTCGCCGCTGCCGGCAAGTTTCCCGGCGGCTTTCTCAAGCGGGAGGGACGGCCGACCCTCAAGGAGACGCTCACCAGCCGACTCATCGACCGCCCGATCCGGCCGCTCTTCCCCGAGGGGTTCTACGACGAGGTTCAGGTGCAGGCCAACGTTCTGTCGGCCGATCGCCAGAACGACCCCGACATCCTGGCCATGATCGGGGCCTCGGCGGCCCTCTGCATCTCGCCGCTGCCCTTCCGCGGCCCGCTGGGAAGCGTGCGGTTGGCCGAGATCGACGGCCGGTTCGTGCCGTTCCCCACACAGGACCAACTCGAGGAGAGCGATCTCGACCTCGTCGTCTCGGGTAGTCCGACGGCCGTGCTGATGATCGAGGGCTTCGCCCGTGAGATGCCGGAGGATCGGATGCTCCAGGCGCTCGCCGAGGCCCATCGCATCATCCGCACCATCTGCGAGATGCAGGAGGAACTCGTTCGCGTCGCTGGCAAGCCCAAGAAGGAATACGTCCTCGCCGACTACTCGCAACTGCGGGCCACGCTGACGTCGGGCTACCTCGCCGATCTCAAGGCGGCCAAGGCGATCGCCGGCAAGCAGGATCGCGGCCAGGCCGTGAAGGCGCTTCGCGAGAAGGCCAAGGCGCAGGTGCTCCCCACCGAGCCAGCCTTCGGCTTCAAGCCCGGTGCGGCGGGCGGTGTGAGCGACGCCGACTTCGCGCACGTCTGGCACGCGCTGGAGGAGCAGGCGGTTCGTGAGTTGATCCTCGAGGGGAAGCGGCCCGATGGCCGCGACTACCGGTCGCTCCGGCCGCTGCATTGCGAGGTCGATCTCCTGCCCCGCGTGCATGGTTCGGCGATGTTCCAGCGGGGTGAGACCCAGGCTCTCATCACCATCACGCTCGGCACCGGGAAGGATGAGCAGCGGGTCGACGGGTTGATCGACGAGTATTCGAAGAAGTTCATGCTCGACTATTACTTCCCGTCCTTCTCCGTCGGCGAGGTTCGCCCGATCCGTGGCCCCGGCCGTCGCGAGTTGGGGCACGGGGCGCTCGCGGAGCGGAGCGTGAAGCCGGTGCTGCCCGATCCCGACGTGTTCCCCTACACGATCCGCGTGATCTCCGACATCCTCGAGTCGAACGGCTCGAGTTCGATGGCGAGCGTCTGCGGTGCCACGCTGGGCCTCATGGCGGCCGGCGTGCCGATCTCCCATCCGGTGGCCGGCATCTCGGTCGGCCTCGTGAAGCAGTCGGAAGACAAGTGGGTGCTGCTCACCGACATCATCGGTGACGAGGATCACTACGGCGACATGGACTTCAAGATCGCCGGGTCGCAAAACGGCATCACCGGCATCCAGCTCGACCTCAAGATCGACGGCATCTCGCCGGCGATCATCGAGGCCACGCTGCGGCAGTCCCGCGAGGCCCGGCTCGAGATCCTCAAGACGATGCTCTCCGCGATCCGCCGACCGCGTCCGGAGATTTCGCCGTGGGCGCCGCGGCTCTTGCGCACCCGCATCAACCCCGAGAAGATCGGTCTCCTCATCGGCCCGGGCGGCAAGACGATCCGGGCGATCCAGGAGAACACCGGTGCCAGCATCGAGGTGGAAGACGACGGCACGGTGACTGTCGCGAGCCACGATGCCGACGGTGCGATGGCGGCCATGGCTCAGGTCGAGGCCCTCACCGCGTCGATCCAGGTCGGCCGAATCTACGAGGGGCGCGTGACGAGCATCAAGGATTTCGGAGCCTTCGTGGAACTGGTGCCCGGCAAGGATGGCCTCTGCCACGTCAGCGAACTCTCGGACGAGTTCGTGAAGAGCGTGGCCGACGTCTGCCGCGTGGGTGACGTCATGCGGGTGAAAGTGATCGCCGTCGACGATCAGGATCGTGTCAAGCTGAGCCGCAAGGCGGTGCTCCGTGAGGCGGCCGAAGGCGGCGGCGGCGGACAGGCCTGATCCCGGACGGCGCTCCGGCGGAGCCTCCATGGCTGCGGACGACGATTCGGCCCCCGTGCGGGCGGAAACATATGCGGAATTCGCGGCTCTCGTGGGCGGCCTCGCCCACGAGATCCGCAACCCGCTGTCGACGATCCGGCTCAACATGGAACTCCTCGCGGAGGACTTCGCGGCCGAGGAGCCGGATTCCCCGACGCGGCACCGTGACCGGAGGGCCCGGGCCAAGATCGACCTTGTGCGGCAGGAGTGCGATCGGCTGCAGAAACTGCTCGGCGATTTCCTCGACTTCGCCCGCCAGGAGACGCTGACGCTCGAGCCCGGCAACCTCAACACCGAGCTCGAGCAGCTTCTCGACTTCTTCGCCCCGCGGGCCCGAGAGGGGGGAGTGGAACTCGTGCGCTACCTCGACCCGGCGCTCCCGGCGGTCCGCATCGATCGGGAGACGTTCCGCTCGGCGGTGCTCAACCTGCTCCTCAACGCGGTGCAGGCGATGGACGGGGGTGGGCAACTCGTCGTGCGGACGCGGCCCTCGGGCCTGGGCGTGTTGCTCGAACTCATCGACACGGGACCGGGCATGGACGCGGATACGCTCGCCAAGGCGTTCCAAGCCTTCTATACGACGAAGCAGGGCGGCAGCGGTCTCGGCCTGCCGACCGCGCGGAAGATCGTCGAGGCCCACGGGGGCACGATCGACGTCGAGACGGCCCCGGGCAAGGGTACGAAGGTGACGATCTGGCTGCCTGCTCCGCCCCGCCTGCCGCCGCAGCGGCCGACCTGAGCCGATCTGGACGTGACGGGCAGCCCGTCGGGCAGAAGCCTCCGTCGCTGTGATCTCGTTGCCGAACCCTTTGGGCGTGGCGTCGCTGGTGCCGGGCAACGAGCTCAAGGCTCCTCCGGCTTCCGCCCGCCGGGCTTGCGTGGAACGACCGCCTGGCATGGGAGGGCGTAGCCCATCGGGCAGAAGCCTCCGTCGCTGTGATCTCGTTGCCGAACCCTTTGGACGTGGCGTCGCTGGTGCCGGGCAACGAGCTCAAGGCTCCTCCGGCTTCCGCCCGCCGGGC
>CAIXGY010000326.1 GCA_903919035.1 uncultured Planctomycetaceae bacterium
CCCCACGTGGCGGCGCCGACGGCGAACGGTGCCCACCATCCACCGCTCCAGCAGCCGTTGTACCAGCCGTAGTGCGGGTTCACGCAGCCGCCGTTCCAGGTGTTCGCCCAGCCACCGTAGTTGGGATACCCCCAGCCACCGCCGTAGCCCCAGCCACCGCCGTAGCCGGGATAGCCCCAGCCACCGCCCCAGGGGCGATTCACGTTGATGTTGGTGAGCGTGTTGTTCCAGTTGCCGCTGTTGATGTTCCGGGTGTTGATGTTGCCGGTGTTCACGATGTTGTTGCCGCCGCCGATCTGACCCGGCCGATTCCCGCCGATGCCGGGTCGATTGCCGCCTGGCCCCGGACGGTCGCCCCCGAATCCCGGGCGGTTGCCGCCAAAACCGGGACGGTTGCCGCCACCGGGACGATTGGGGCCGAGCGTCCCCGGCAGCGTCGTAACGCCACCGGTGAGATCACCGATGCCCGGACGATTGCCGCCGATTCCGGGACGGTTCGGCCCGTTGCCCGGTCGATTTCCTCCGCCGCCGGGACGATTTCCGCCGCCGGGAATCTGGCCGGGCAGCGGAACGGGCCGCTGGACCGAGCCCAGCCCGGGACGATCGCCGCCACCTGGCCTGCCGCCGCCACCACCGAAACCGGGTTGGGGAAACGGTTTCGTCATCGGCACACCGGGCCGCACGCCCGGCGCGGGTTGAGGAAACGGCTTCGTCATCGGGCCGGTGAAGCCACCGCCTGGCCCGCCGTTCTGTCCCGGAAGGCCCGTCACAGGACGGTTCCCACCACCGCCGGCGACTTGGCCAGGGAGCGTCGTCACCGGTCGATTGCCACCTCCGCCTTGGCCTCCGCCTTGGCCACCACCTTGGCCTCCACCCACGGCCGGACGCAGCGACCCGATCCCGGGCCGCGATCCCGCGGCGGGCATGGAGGGTCGATTCATTCCGGCCGGGGCGGGACGTGTCAGCGCCGCAGGCGGTGCCGGACGCGTCATGGCCGGGGGCTGCGCAGCGCCAAGGCTCGGCCGTTGCATCGGCTGCGGCCGCGACACGTTCGGCATCTGCGGACGGGCGGCCGGCATCTGCACCTGCGGGCGGGCCGCGGGCATCTGGGGCCGAGCTGCCGGCATGGCCGGACGAGCTGCCGGCATCTGGGGCCGGGCCGCGGGCATGGCAGGCCGGGCCGTCGGCATGGCCGGACGAGCCGCCGGCATCTGCGGGCGGGACATGCCTCCCGCGGGCCGCGCCATGCCGCCGGCCGGATGGCCACCGCCGGGCCGCGCGTGGGCGGCGAGCGACGTCCATCCGCAGACCACCATCACCCCGAACGCGATGCGCAGGAACGTGGTCACGGCTTCACTCCGGGGGCGGGCGGGCGGCGGGCGATCGTGAACTCGAAATCCGGCTCCTCGACGCCTGCGACGATGCGATCCGTCGCACGAACGACGAAGTGATCGGCATCCTGCGGGGCCAACGTCATGGTGGCCGATCCCATCGTGCCATTGGGCATGGTGGCCTCCGACTTCACGACCCAACCCTCGTCCACGGCGTCCCACTCGCCCACGCTGAAGCCGCCGTCGGAGTCGAAGGTCCACGACCGCAGTTGCCCGGTGACCGGATCCCAGCCGATCCGTTGTGTGCTGCGAGACGCCGTGCCGTCGGCCGCCGTGATCTCGTAATCGCCGAGCAGGAAGTTGCCGTCGTCGCTCCAGCGAAAGGAGATCGCCGTGCGGCCCTCGGGGCTCTCGTCGAGCCAGTCGCCCACCAGCCACGATGCCGCCTGGAGGATCTCGCGGGGCGTCGGGAGCGGATCGTCGGCGAACTCGTGATAGGAGGCGATGGGCCACCGGTCGCCCTGCTTCGACCGCACGGTGACGTAATGCATCTGCGCCACCGCCGCCCCGGCCGAGGCGGTGATGCGCCGTTCCCCTTCCTCGACGAGCAGGGCATCGCCCACACGCCGGACGGACGTGGGCTGCATTTCGAGGATCGCCTGGGGAAACTTCGTGAAGAAGCCCTTGAACAGTTCCACGATCGCATCGCGACCGCCATGCACGGCGCCCTGCTCGTCGACGAGTTCCCCGGTCTCGAGGAACATCGCTCCGAGCGCGGCCGCGTCGCCGGCGTTGAACGCAGTGACTGTCGCCTCCGCCTCGCGGACGCACACGTCATCGAGCGGGTTCGCCGCCGGGGTGGTCGCCACCGCCGTGACGGCCGCGGGCGGTGCGACGGCTTGGGCGAGCGCCGCCGAACCGGAGAGCGCACACGCCGCCGCACCGGCGGCGCAGAAAACGGTCGCGAGTCTGATGCGCAGAGTCATGCCGAGTGTTCCCGAGGCGCTGTGGATGACGGACGACGGTCGGCCTCGGGCAACCCGCTCCGAGGCCGGAGAACCGCCATCACGCGAGCATTGTCAGGCTGTTCGCTCAACGCCGCAAGAGGCGGGTCGCCGCGCGGTATCCTGCAACCTCCACACGGTCGCACTCGACGCCATGCTCCAGTATCTGATCCGTCACGCCGAGAGTGTTTCGAATGCGTCGGGCCGCGTGCAGGGCCAGGAGGACGTGGAACTCTCCGCCGTCGGCGTGCGGCAGGCGGCGGCCGTGTCCGCCTGGGGCTGCGGGCTCGACGAGGCGGCTCGCTCCCGCATCGAGGAGATCTGGTCGAGCCCCCTCGTCCGCGCCAGGCAGACGGCCGAACCGCTCGCCGCCGCCCTCGGCCTGCCACTGCGGCTGGACGACGGCTTGCAGGAACTCCATGCCGGCATCTTCCAGGGACACCTCTGGAGCGATCTCGAGGCGCGGTTCCCCGCCG
>CAIXGY010000327.1 GCA_903919035.1 uncultured Planctomycetaceae bacterium
CGTGCCGTCGAGCCGGCGTTGCTGGCCGAGCGCAGCAAGGATTGCGGAGCGAGGGCAGCATCGAGTGAGCGACGGGCACGACGCCCGTCGCGAACGTCCGAGCGAGACGGCACGGGCATCCCCACGCCGGGACAGGCGCGGTGACGCGCGAGGATCACGTGGGGTCCGTGTCAGGCCGCGGCGTATTCGTCGAGCAGCGACTCGACCCGCCCCAGGACGTCGGCCATCGCCTCCGCGTCGGGCAGCAGCGTGACCCGGAAGTGGTCGCGGTACGACACGTTGAAACTCGAGCCCGGGGCGACGAGCACATGCTTGCGTTCCAGAAGGTCGAGCGCGAACCGCTGGTCGTCGAAGGCGTGGCCGCCGCCGGGCAGGCGGTCGGCGTGCACCCGGACGAAGGCATACATCGCCCCCTGCGGTGGCACGACCGACAGCCAGCGGCTGCGCCGCACGGCACCGAGGAGCGCCTCGCGGGTGGCGTGGAGCCTGCCACCGGGCCGGGTCAGGTCGAAGATCGACTGGTGGCCGCCGAGCGCCGTCTGGACGGCATATTGGCCAGGCACGTTCGAGCAGAGGCGCAGGCTGGCCAGCAGCTCGACGGCCTGCAGGTAGTCGCGGGCGTGTTCCCGTTCCCCGGAGCACACGAGCCAGCCCACCCGCAGCCCGCAGGCCCGCCACACCTTGCTCAACCCGGCGAAGGTCAGGCACAGGCCGCGCCGCGCGAGGCCCGCCAGCGGCACGAATTCCGCATCGTCGTAGAGCATCTCGTCGTAGATCTCGTCCGAGCAGAGCACGAGATGCCGCTGGGCCGCGAGGTCGGCGAGCTGCTCGAGCACCCGCCGCGGATAGACCGCGCCGGTGGGGTTGTTGGGGTTGATGACCACCAGCGCCCGCGTCCGCGGCGTCACCAACCGCTCCACCTCGGCCGGGTCGGGCAGGAAGCCGCGCTCGGGGCGGCAGGGGTAATGCACCGCTCGCGCCCCATGGATCACCACGCTCGCGGTCCAGAGCGGGTAGTCGGGGCTCGGCACGAGCACCTCGTCGCCGGGATTCAACAGTGCCCGCATCGCGAGCATGATCAGCTCGCTCACGCCGTTGCCGATGAAGACGTCGTCGGCGGTCACGTCCATGATGCCGCGGTTCTGCTGCTGCATGACCACGGCCTCGCGGGCCGGAAAGATCCCCTTCTGGTGCGAGTAGGGGTCGGCCTGGTGGAGGTTCTGCACGATCGCCACCCGCATCGACTCCGGCATGCGAAAGCCGAAGGCGCCGGGATTACCGATGTTGAGCTTGACGATCTCGTGACCCTCGCGCTCGAGCTGCTCCGCGCGACGGGCGAGCGCGCCGCGGATCTCGTACCGCACCTCGTGGAGGTGCTCGCTGGCGCGGAGGAGGGGCAGGCTCATGGCGTGGGGCGATCCGCTCGGGACGTCACCACAACCCTACCACACGCCGGGCCGGCTATCGCTCCAGCGCGACGACGAGCGCATCCCACGGCATCCCCACCCACGGCACGGCATCGGGCAGCCGGCCACGTTCGGGATGGGCGCCGGGGTCGAAGCCACCGGCCGCGGCGCGGTCGAGCGCCCGGTCGACCGCATTCGACAGTCGCTCGAGCCACTCCGGCACCTCCACTCCCGAACCGCTCGCCACACCGAGGAACGACTCCGCGCGGGTCTCGAGTCGTTCGCCGGCGGTGCCGGGCCCGACGGTGACGAGTTCGCGGACCGCCGGCTCGACGAGCGACTCGAGTTCGTCCTGTTCGAGGCCCGCGGTGAACGGTCGCCGCACGCGGTCGCCGATGCTTGCGAGCTTCAGGCCCCAGTGCGACTCGAGTCCCGCCAGCCGCTCGACCAGGCCGGCGGCCGTGTCCTGCGTCTCGTCGCGCATCCTTCCGCGCCACGCCTCGGCGGCCTCGACGGCTCCCCGCCGAGCGAGCACCCGGTGGGCCACATTGACCGGCTTGAGGGTCCAGGCGATCCGGTCATGCTCGGCCTTGATCCGCAGGAAGTCGAGCAGGATGTGGAGGCACTCGCCCCGATCGGACTGCGTGGTCGTGGAGTTCCAGTCGCGATACTCGGCGTGGTTCTCGGCCACCGCCTCGAGCACGAGCCGCAGCCGCGCGGCCGCCTGTCGCGAGCCGAGCGCTCCCGACGCGAGATCCTCGATGAGCCGCGTGGGGCGTCGCACCGCGGCGGGCCGCTCCCCCTCCCCTTCGCTTGTCGCCTCCGGGTCGCCGCCGTCGTCTCCACGTTCCACCAGTCTGTCGAGCCAATGCCGCACGCCCCCGCGGAGAATGCCGCGCAGCGACGCCGGCGCGAGCAGGTGCTGGGTGAACAGGCCCGCGCCGTAATGCTCGACGAACTCGCGGGTCACGGCGAAGGCCTTGTCGTCGCGAACCCGCTCCAGCACCGAGAGCCGCAGTTGCCGCGCGTGCGTGAGCCACGTTTCCAGGAGCCGCGGCACGAGTCGCCCGAGCCCGTCGAGGATCCGCCGGGTCGCCTCCTCTGGCGCCCTGGCACCCGAGCCGGCGGTCTCCACGATCCGCTCCACGAGCGCCGCGGCGGCGGCCTCGAACACCCGGTCGAACTCGCTGACGCTCGCCGCTCCGGCCGGCCGCAGGCTCTCGAGCGACTTGGCGAGCTGCACGACCGCGATCGACTCGGCGACGAGGCCAACCCGGGGAAGACAGGCGGCCAGGCGGGCAAGCAGCCGCTCCCGGCTGCGGGCCAGCACGATGCGATCCGGTCGCCCGCCCCTGGACAGCGGCACATAGAGCACCGGCTTGCCGACGAGACCGTCGCGGACGATGTCGAGTTCTCGGGCCGTCGCTCCGGGGTCGCCGGCAAAGAGCGCGGCGAACAGCCTGCCCACGCTGCCCCGACCCTGCGAACGCCGCGTCGTCGCGCGGCCGACGTGCAGCCGGGCTGTGAGGACCCACAGCGTCTCGCTGGCCTGTACGGCGGCGTCCACGAGCCGCTCTGCGGCGGCGTCGCGTTGCCAGCGCAGCCGGTCGAACTCGGAGGGTGACATGCCCGGCGGCGGCTCCTGGTCGCGGGCCGCGACGACGACCGCCGCCCGCACCAGCGCCCGCCGCAGCCGGCGCAGTGAATGCCGCCACCCCACCACGGAGTCGATCTCCGCCCGGTCGGGCCGCGTGCCCGCCGCGGCGTCGGCCGCACACCAGGCCGTCACCGCCGACCGCACGAGCCCGAGCGTGCCGACGAGCAAATCCGCAGCGTCCTCGAGCGCTGCCGGCCCGCCGGCCGCGCCACCGCCCGGCAGATCGACGTCGATCATGCCACCATCCACGCCGTCGTCGGCCGAGTCGCGCCACACCATCGATTCGTACGCCGCGGCGACGCTCTCGGCGGCCCCGGGCTGATCCTCGTCCTCGCCCCCCTCGGCGCCACGATCCGCACCGGATTCGCTGCCCGCCGCTGCCGTCTCCACGACGTCCACGACGGCACTGGTATTCGCCTCGACGAGTTCCAGGAAGCGTCGCACCCGCGACCGCCCCTCGGCACCCGTCGCCGCGGAGGCCAGATCGAGCCAGCGTGCCGCGGCCGTCAGCCAGACCGGCCCGGTCTGGCCGATCGCGTCCCCCTCGAGCAGCGACGCCCAGTGCACGAGCAGCCCCATCGCCCCGTCGAGATCGCCTTCGCCGAGGAGCGTGTCGGCGGCCTGCGCGTGCGACCGCGGCGTGGTGAACGACGCCACCTCGCGCCGCCAGAAACCGAGCGGCGGCGGCGCCGGCGCCGACTCCTTCCGCCGCTCGAGCGCGGCGATCACCTCGTCCGCCGCAGCAGCCACCTCACGTCCCGAGAGGTGCGGCACGCCTGAGACGGTCGTCGTCGCGAACCGATCCCACCAGGCCACGAGCCGCTCGAGCGCGGCGGCGGCACGGACGGCCGCCTCCCGCTCGCCGCCGAGCGCCGCCAGTCGCTGCACGGCCGCGTAGCCCGACAGGATCGACTCGACCGCATGGACGAGGTCGTCGACCCGCGGATCGGGCAGGCTCTCACCACCCGGCTCGTGCAGGGGAAACTGGCCCGAGAGTCCGAGCACGTTCCACGGATCGACCGCCGCGCCACACTCGACCGCACGAAACAAAAGGTCGGTGGCGGCATCGAGTTCGGCCACGGCCTCGAGCGCCGCCCGTGGGCTGTGTCGTAGGGCTCCCTGAGCGGCCACGACTCGACTCGTGAGCCGCGCGAACAGGCGGGCCGACGCGGCCGGCACGGCGCCCGCGAGCCGATCGGCGGCGGCGGATCGTCCCAGTCGCGCACAGACCGCCGCCAGCGCCACGCTCTCCACCTGCCGGGCCCGCCGACCGGCGAGCACGGCGTTGATGTGCCGGCGCACACCGCCGAACGGCTGCCGCTGCCGCACGGCCTCCGCCTCCAGACGGGTGCGATGCGGCGGCGGCAGCGTGCCGAGCAGCCAGCGGTAAAACTCGTCGCGATAGCCGGCGATCCGGGGCAGCAGGTGGGCCAGCGGCAGGGCCGCCTGTCGCGCACCCGGACCGTGGCCCGAGAGGCCCGAGGCCATCAGCACGACGCCGGCGAGCACGGCGGCCGCCTCCCGGCGAAACTCCGCCTCGAGCGCAACCCCGTGCGGATGCTCGGTCGCAGCCCGCTCCGGCCAGGAGAGGATGCCGTCGAGTGTGGCTTGCTGCACGACCATCCGGCGATACCGGCCCTGGGCGTCGATGCGGGCCGGATCCCACAGGCCGAAGAGATAGTTCGGGCGGCTGGCCGCGGGGTGGAGGAAGTCGAAGGCCCGCGGGTCGATGGCGAGTTCCTCCAACGCGTCGGGATCGAAGTCGGCCTGCCGGAGCAGGTGCGGCGGGGCCGTCGCCAGAATCTCGATCGCGGGGCCGACGAGGTCGCGGTAGCGGCCGTGCGCCACGCCGGCCGCGGCGACGAAGAGCGGCACGGGCCGCACCCGCTCGTGGCGATACGGCTGCGAAAGCCTGCCGTTCTCGAGCACCGCCACGGGCCGCCAGCCGACATAGTCGTTGAGGCGGTCGACCGCGCGGGCGACGACCGCGTCGTCGTCGTCACCGTCCGAGGCGGCGAATTCTGCGAGCACGGCCTGGGCCGCCGCCATCACGAACCAGGGACGTTCGAGCGCGCCGGCAGGTTGGTGCTCGAGCAGATCGGCGTGAAACGTCCGATACGCCGGCAGCGTGCGCTCGAAGAGCAGCCGCAGGGCCGCGCGGGCCTGCGTCGCATCGCGGAAGGCCGCCGCGCCCGCGGCCAGTTCATCGAGCCGGCGGGCGAGCAAGGCGGCGACGGCCGACGCCGTGTCGGGACGTTCCCCGACGCCCCTCGAGCCCGCGGGCTCGAGGGTCGCGAAGATCGCGTCGAGCGCCCGCCAGGCGGCCGGATCGAAGGCCCCTGACGAGAAGTTGAGATAGCCGAGGACGACGGCGGAGGGATCCTTCGCGGCCGCTGCGTTGACCTCCACCGTCATGGGCTCTTCCCGGGGAAGCCGCCGGACCGGACGACGCGCCGGCGGGCGGTGGAAAAATCGTAGCAGGCCGCGCCATCGCGCCCCGTGCTCCCCGGTTTTTTGCGTGCGCGACGGGGCGATCTATCTTTGCTGGAGCCGTGGGACGCGTCTTCCCGCGGATCCCGCCGGGATCGATCGCGATGTGGTCCGCCTCGAACCTCCTGCGTCGCATCGGCTTCGCCGTGGCGTTCGGCACGGTCTGGAGCCCCGCATCCTGGAAGGGCAACGCGACGACGGCACCGGCCCAGGGATGCCTCTGCGGCACGCTCGCCGACGAGTTTCGCGCCGCGGACGCGGGCCTCGTGCGGGAGTGGGTCGTCCAGGTGCCGTTCGACTCGGCGGCGTTTCGCCTCGACGGCGTGACGGTGGGTGACGGGCTCGTCGTCGCCCAGGCGGGCGATGGCAGCCTGCATGCGATCCGCGCGGACGGAACGGTCGCCTGGTCGACCAGCATCGGCGCGGCAGCCGGCCACGCTTGGCCGGCGACGATCGGCTCGCGACTCGTGATCGTGACGAGCGAGTCGGCGGTTCATGCGCTGGACCGCGACGGCGGCGCGCTCGAATGGGAACGTCCGACCGGCGCACTCACGGCCGCTGCCGCGGTCCAGGCGGACGACTGGATCTACGCGCCGCTGCAGTCCGACCGCCTGCTGCGACTGCCGGTCAATCCGCTCGCTCGCGCCGGGGCCGAGCAACGTCAGCCCGCCACGGACGGCACCGCCGCCACACCGGACGGATCGCCGTCACCAGCGGAGAGCCTCGCCCCTCTCTCGATCGCGGCCGGGGGACCGATCGATCAGGCGCCCGCACCGCTGCCCAACGGCGTGCTCTGGACCACCTCGTCGAGTCTCGTCGCCCTCGAGCGCACGCCGCTGGGCTGGTTCCGGCACGAGTTACCCGAAACGGGTCCACCCTCGCAGGCGTCTCGCGAACGGCTGACGCTCGCCGGCGCTCCGGTCGTCCGCGGCAACTCCATCTTCATCGCGTCGGCCGATGCCGGCATCGCCCGCATCGACCTCAACGCGCCCGGCAAGCCGGGGCTGCGAGCCGCGTGGACCGCGGCACTGCCGGATCGGGCCGCGGCCGGAACCCTCGTTTCCGGCTCCACGGTCCTCGTCTCGATCGGACCTTCGGGATTCGTGGCGCTGGCCGCCGACGACGGCCGCGAGCTGTGGCGCAGCGACCTGGTGGGCACGCTCGTCGCGATCGCCGGTGATCGGGCCTGGATCCTCGATCAGGTGGGCCGCCTCACGGCCCTCGACCTGGCCACGGGCTTGCGTCGTGGGTCCGCGTGTGTCGGCTGCTTCACCCTGCCGATCGTCAACACGGCATCCGAGCGGCTGCTGCTGGCGTCACCCGGCGGCCTCGTCGTCTCGCTCGCAGCACCGCCCGTGACAACCGCGACGAATCCTGACGCCGCCGCGCCAACACGGGCTGCAGCACCGGTCAGCGGCGCCGAACCCGAGCCTGCCGCGGAACCCGCGTCAGAGGATCCTGACACCACGCCTCCGTGAGCAGCTCGTGCAGCCGACGGTCGTGCCGGACGAGCCGGTGCGGATCCTGGAAGAAACACTCGCTGGCCACCGCGAAGAACTCGGCGGCGCTCTCGGCCGCGTAGTCGTCGAAGGCCGTCGCCCGGCCCTCGTCGAGCGCGGCCTCGAAGCGCTCGCGGCAGGCGTCCCACTCGGCCACCCATCCGCGGGTGCGGCCTCGCGGCAGCGGCGGCACGCCGTCGATCTCCCCGTCGAGCCCGTCCAACTGGTGGGCGAACTCGTGGATCACGACGCTCCGCGGTCCGTCCCGCATCCGGCCGCCGGCCACCACGTCGGGCCACGCCAGCGACATGCTGCCGCCCGTCCACGTCTCCCCGAGTCGCTCCTCCTGCCACTCGAGCGCGAGGTCGCCGCCGAGCGAGGCCGAGTTCGGCACCCGGAAGTCGTCCGGATGCACGATGATCGACCGCAGCCGGTCGAAATAGCGCTCACCGAGCCCGAGTGTCGTGATCCCGGCCTGCCCGGCGATGACGAGCCGCACCTCGTCGGTGATGGCCATGCCGCGGCAGCCCTCGAACCGCTTCTCGGCGAGAAACACGGCGACCCAGGCCTCGAGCCGGCTCCGCTCGTCGGCAGAGAGCCACTCCACCTGCCGCACGCCGCGCCGCAGCATCTCGCTCCAGGCCGGCGGAAACGCCGCGGCGCGAATCCGCCGCCGCCGTCGGGACGTCAGCCACGAAAACAGCATGGCGGGTCGGCGGCGCCGCGCCGCCTCATGGCCCCGGCGTGAGCGGCAGTCGCCGCCCGAACAGCTCGATCGCCAGGAGGATGCAGCCGATCGCGATCGCCACGAACGACAACAGGAGCATCGCCGTGTAGACGTTCATCGGCGGCCGGGCCTGCGGAGAGCCGTCGTCTGCCATGCGCACTCCCCGGTCAGGACTTGAGCCGCGTGGTGACCTTGTCGCCCCGCTGCACGATGCCTCGGCTGTACTCCTTGACGAGTTCGGCGACCGCACGGTCGGGCTTCACGAGCCGCACGACGGCCCGGCCGACGTACTCACCGGCGCGGTAGACCTCGACCGCATGGCCGACCTGCAGCCCGTCGTCGGCGCCGAGCGACAGCTCGATCGCGTTGTCGGCCACGGCCGTCACGTTGCCGTCGAGCGTGGGCACGCGATCCTTCGGCAGGCTGTCGAGCGTCAGCCCGCTCTGCTTGAGGAGCATCCGGGCGTTGGCCACCTGCTTCTCGAGCTGCTCACGCCGCTCGTTGGCCACGGCGAGCAGCGCCTTCGACTCCTCCAGATCTGCCGACAGCCGCGCTGCGGTCTCGACCCGCTCGTCCACCTGCTTCTGCTGGTCGCGGACTTCACCGCGGAGTTTTTCCACCGCGGTGGTCGCCTCCTTGAGCGCGGCCTGCGCGTCTTCCAACTCCTTGAGGGCCTGCTGCTGGGCGCGTTCGCGGTCGGCCTTCTCCTTCTTCAGGCCGTCGAGTTCCGTGCTCTTCTGCACCAGCGCCGACTGGAGCTTGGCCACCACCTGGTCGCGGGCCTGCTCCGACTCCGCAACCTGCTGCGTGAGCCGCGTGATCTCCTCCTGGAGATTCTGCCGCTCCTTCTCCGCCTCCGAGAGCAGGTGCTTGTAGCCGGGCCGCTGGCCGGCCTTGCACTGCTCCGGCAGGCGCTCGATCTCGTCCTGCCAGTTGGTATGGGAGAGGAAGACCGCGCCGGCGAACGACATGAGCACCAGGCTCATGATGAAGACCGCGAAGACGAAGATCTTGCCGATGACGTTCATCGCTGGTGCATCCTCGTCCGCCGGGAATCCATCGGTGCAGCCGGTGGGCCCACGGCCGTCATTCTCGACCCGCGACCGCCGCGGGAGCAAGCGGTCGGGCGTGCCGGCACCCCGCCGCCCATCCTGTGATCGGCCCGTGGGTCAGCGGTCCTCAAGCCACGGCGCCGGGTTTCCGGGTGGCGGTGTGCGGCCGCGAGTCCACGGCCCCCGCACGAGCGCCTCGAGCAGCACCGCCGCCGCGACCGCCACACACGCCCCAGGCGCCACACTCCCCGCCGCCAGCCAGGGGCTGCGGCGACCGTCCGGCCACACCGCCGCCCGCAGCGGCTCGGCGGCTCGCCGCGGACCGCGGGCCCGGAGCCGGCCACAGCCGTCGATCGCCGCGGAGAACCCGGTGTTGGCGGCGATGACGATGGGCGTGCGGACCTCCACGGCCCGGAAGATCGCCGCCACGAGGTGCATGTCGAGTTCGCTCGAGCCCCAGAACCAACCGTCGTTCGTGAGGTTCACGAGCACGTCGGGCCGCCGCCGCTCCCGCTCCAACTCCAGCACCAGCGACCGCACGGCCGCGGGCAGCGCCGTCTCGTAGCAGATGGTGGGCGCCACCTGCCGGCCCGCGATCTCGACGGCCACCGGCGATCGCCCTGCGGTCAGGCCGCCGGGCAGCGGCGTCAGCCGGTAGAGGACGGGAAACCGGTCGGCCAGTGGGACATATTCACCGAACATCACCGGGTGCATCTTGTCGTAACACGCGACGACCCCGCCGGCGGCATCCAGGAACAGTGCGGAATTGAAGCTTTCCCAGCGGGGCGGATCGGCGGACAAGAGCCGCTGTCGGTCGAGGCCCACGAGCCAGGTCGTGTCGTAGCGTCTGGCGAAGGGCACGAGCGCGTCGAGCCGCTGTCGTTCGAGCAGGTCACGGTACTGGGCCTGCCGTTCGGCGGGCGGGGCGGAATCCGCGGCGGCGGGGCCGAGCGCGGCATCGATCTCGGCCGCCGGAAAGGTCACGCCGCCGTCGATCTCCACGAGCCCCACCCGCCACATCGTCTCCGGCCAGACGACGAGGTCGGGCCGCCGCGTCGCGTCCGCCGCGAGTCCCGCCATCGTGATCTCGTCGTAGTGACGGGCCACGTCGACGGCCGCGTCGGGGTCGTGCTTGAGTTCGGTGTCGATCGAACCCTGCACGAGCAACACGTCGAGCGGCTCGCCTCGACTCGGGGGCGCCGTGCCGACACGCCAGGTGCCGTAGAGGAATGCGGCCGTCACGACCGCGACGGCACAGGCGGCCTCGACGAGCAAGGCCCGGCGCGAGGCGACGCGACGCGATGACGTGACCGCGGCGATGCCCGCCGCCGCGGCCATGACCACGCCCGACACGCCGCCGGCGCCGGCGAGGTCGGCGCACTGGATCAACTCCGTGCACCGCCACTGCGTGTGTCCGAGGCCGGCGAACGTGAAGCCGCCGAGGAACGTGCCACGGAGGTGTTCGCACGCCATCCACGCGACCGGCGCCGCGGCCACGAGCGGCCACCGCCAGTGGTGCCCGAGCCGCCGCGCTATCCAGACGAAGAGCGGAACGTAGCCGGCCAGGTACCCGCTCAGGAGGATCCAGCCGATGGCCGTGGCGGGATGTGGCAGCCGCAGCCAGTGGATCGTGGCCAGCCAGTGGACGAACCCCGCGACCCAGAGCACGAGCCACGGCCGCCGGCCGGGCATGTCTGGCGACTGCACGATCCGCAGCCACGGCAGCGGCGCGAGCCAGGCGAGCATCCACAGGTTGGCCGGCGGCTGCACGAGGAACATGGCCGCCGCGCCGCCGAGGGCGAGCATCCAGAACCGCGCCGCCCCGCTCATGGAGCCGCCTCGAACTCGGCCAGCACCGTGCCGGGCACGACCGCGGCATCCTCGTCCACGCGCTGGGCGACGAGCCGGCCGCTCACGGGCGCCCCGAGATCCACGGTGACCCCACCGGCCACGAGTTCGACCACTCGATCCCCTTCGAGCACGTCGTCTCCCTCGTTCACGAGCCACAGCGACAGCGTGACCCCCGCGACCCGCAGGTCGGGTGCGACGAGCTGGACGGGATCACGCATGGCCGGAGGCGGGGGCGAATCGTCCGTCATATCGCTCACGTTCCTTCGGCACACGGGCCCGTCGCGGCACGGAGACCGCGTCGGCTGCGGCCGATGCGGTATGGATCGATGGGGCGGGTGCGGTGGCCGGGGAACGTCGTTGGTCATGGTACCGAAAACGTGAGGCGTGGCCGCACCGGACGCCGGCGGCGTCGATCGACAGCGGTGGCCGGGGGCGGCCAACGAAGGCCCTGTCTCGCCTCCCTCGCGTGCAGGCCGGCGCCCGCTGACGGCGCCCTCTCGTGGCCGATTCGTCCCAGGCCCGAGCCCATTCGTCCCTGAATGTGCCGGATTCGTCCCATCCGTGCCGGATTCGTCACTTTTTCAATTTCGCGCGTCCGGTTTTGGACCTGGTCTTCGCTGAGTTCTATAGCGGGCAGTGGGTTGCTCGCAGGTGAAATCTGCTCCCGCAGCATCAGCCCGTCCCGACACCTCGGCCCCGGAAAAACCGCTCATGAAACGCTCGTCGCTGAATCACGCCCCCAGCCGCTTTGCACGAGGCGTGTCGTCTGGTTCGCGTTGTCGCGCTGCCGCACTGCTCGCCCTTGGAGCGGTGTGTCTGGCCACCAGTCCCGCTCATGCCGTCACGATCGACTGGGTGACGGTGGGGAACGCAGGGAATGCCAACGACACGACGGGATACGGTGCGGTGGGCTACGAGTACCAGATCGGTAAGTATGAAGTCACGATTCAGCAGTACACGGACTTTCTGAACGCGGTCGCGAAGAATGATCCGTATGAACTCTGGCACGCTTGGATGGGAATCAATTCCTTCACTTCCGGAATTTCGCGTGCTGGGGCACCAGGTTCGTATGTGTACAGCGTCATGACGGCTTCGGGCAGCGCCCCGTACGGCGGCGTCAGTAACGGCAACCGGCCCATTTCGTTTGTCCAGTGGTGGGACGCGGCCCGGTTCGCCAACTGGATGCAGAACGGCCAGGGTTCAGGCAGCACGGAGACGGGCGCTTACACGCTCAATGGAGCTACGAGCGGCACCGCTCCGGCGAAAAATGCCGGAGCGCAGTTCTACATCCCTACGGAGAATGAGTGGTATAAGGCGGCCTACTACTCGCCACTACTGAATGGGGGTGCAGGGGGATACCGCCAGTTCGCCACCGAGGAGTTTCCTGGCAATACGATCGGCAGCGGTAGCAATCAGGCAAACTATCGCGCCCTTGGGCTGGTCGAAGGAACGTACCAGCAACTGTATTCAGTGACCCAATCAGCCAGTACTTCGTCCGGACAAAATTACCTTACAGACGTTGGTGCATTTACGAATAGCGCCTCGTATTACGGCACCTTCGACCAAGGCGGAAACGTCGAGGAGTGGAACGATTTGGATGGTTCCGCCAGCACGAGTCGTGGGTTCCGCGGCGGCACTTGGGCATCCACTTCCTACGAACTATCGAGGAATGGTCGAGACCAGAATGACGCATCTTTCAATTTGGGTGGCTCCCGAGGCTTTCGTCTCGCCAGTCCAATCGCCGCCGTGCCCGAACCCTCGACCTGGGTTCTGGCCGCGGGCGGACTCGCCTGTGCGGGCTGGGAGGCGCTGCGGCGGCGTAAGCGGGCCTGACGCCGAGCGCCTGACGCGATTCAAGCGACGAGGGGAGCGGGCCACGCGGTTCGCTCCCCCCGCTCGAAGGATAGGACGGTCAACGGCACTTTCGCACGCGATAGCCGGGTGACGGCTGGCCGGTGATCGGGGGTTTGGCCGCCACGGACCCGATGGTGGAGCCTGACGGTGCTCCGCCGGGCACTGATGAAAGTCGATTGCGAGGTGATTTTCAGCCTGCGGGCAGACCCGCCTCGAGTCCGACCGTGGGCCGGATGCATCAGAGGCTGCGGATGTCGATCACCGACAGGTCTTCAGGCGACGCCTGGATCGCGTCGCGGTCGTCATGGGCCTGCACGAGTTCGGCCCAGGCGGTCGGCGGGCCTCGGGCCGGCGTGACGGGCCTGGCGGGCAGGAACTCGGCGCCTTGGCTCTCGGGGCGTGATCTGAACAGGCCGTCGGTCACGCACGCATGGAGGTGGACGTGGCGGTTCAAGGCGGAGCCGAAGCGGTGGAGGAAGGAGACGGCGCCGAACCGCGGGCAGAGCGACGGGCGGGCGGCGGCGTCAGGCACGGCCACCGCGGCGCCGAACCACCGCTCGATGTCGTCGAGGAAGATCCGCGTCAAGGCGGTGACGGCCCCGGGCCGGTCGGCGAGGACGCCCCGCAATCGCTTCGGCAGCGGGATACCTGCTCAGCCGAGCAGTTCGTCGATCGCCTCGATGAGCCGAGGAACGTCGATGTGCACCGCATCCCACAGGACGCGATGGTCGATCAGGTCGTAGCCGTGGATGAGGTGATCTCGCGTGCCCGCGATGTCCTTCCAAGGAATATCATCCCGTCGCTGCTTGAGTTCGCTCGGAAGACGTCGTACTCCCTCGCCAACAATTTCGATGCATCGCTCCAGTGCCGCCGTCGCCTTTCAGTCCGCCAGAAGGGAATCAAGCGTGTGCGCAGCACACAATGTCCTGGCCTTTTCGGCCGCGTCGCGAATCTGCGCGAGTGTGATTCGCGGGTCACGACGGCTCATGAATCTTCGTAGATTGTGACGGCTTCGCGGCGAACGGTCGGCTCGAGACGTGGGTCCAGTCGTGAGCAGAAGTCGACTCTACGGCCGAGAATTCCTGCCAGCTCGTCGCCATACCCGAAGAAGCGAAATCCGATGCCTCGCGTTGCCTCCGGCTTGAAATCGGCCAGGACATCAATGTCGCTGCGAGCCGGATCGAAGTCATCGCGGAGCACGGAACCGAACACGCTCAGGCGAACGATGCCACGGTCGCGGCAGAAAGCCACCACGCGGTCACGGTCGAACTGGATTGGTAGTTTCTTGACGTCGGTAACCATTTGGCCGGCACCTCAGACTTCGATCGAGCCCGTCGCTGAACGTGCGGAGCAGCGACCCATGGCCGGGATGCCACGGCCGAGACGGCTGTGGCATCCCGCGCTCACGATTTTACCTGTACCGCTCATGTGGCTCCATCGCGTTTTTTGGCTGCTTTGCGCGCGGCCGCCCTGCGGTCGTAGATGAGGGGGACGATCGCCTCTGACGCCCTCCCCAAATCTTGACCCAAGTCTTGTGAGAGAATCCCTGTGCCCGAAGTGGGGCTGGAAAGGGTTCTCGGATGAAGAAGCGACGCAGTGCAGAGCAGATCGTGGGCTTGCTTCGGCAGGCTGACGTGGACCTTGGGAAGGGTGCGATGGTGCCCGATGTCTGCCGACGGCTGGGCATCAGCCAGCAGACGTACTACCGCTGGCGGACTCGCCTGTGCGGGCTGGGAGGCGTTGCGGCGGCGGCGCACGAGTCGGCGATCGAGGCGGGAATGTGCGGTGCGTATCGCCGGACACGGAGAGGCGCTGTCGTGCCGGATCACGCCTGATCCTCACGGATCAACGTGCCTGACCGGCGTAGGGTGTGGGCAGACCCGATCCGGGCGGGCACAGAGACGGGGTGCGAACGCGATGCCCGCCCGACGCGTCACGGCCCACGCCGCGTCCGCAACCATTCGAGCACCACCCGCCCCACCGCCTCGAGCGACTCCGCCGCACAGTGCTCCGGCGTGTCGGCAGTCGTGTGCCACTGCGGATAGTCGAAGTCGATGATGTCGCAGGCGGGGATGCGGCCGATCATCCGCAGCGGCATGTGGTCGTCCTCGACGGCGTGCCGCGGCCGGGGCACGAACCGCTTTTCGCCGAGGCGGCCCGCCACCTCCCAGATCTCCTCGACGATCGGCCGCGTCTCCGGCCAGGTCATGCTGTTGCGCTCCTGCCAGATCTCGAGATCGCGATCCGCGACCATGTCGAGCACGACCGCGCACAGATAGCGATGCCCCGCCCGACCGGTCGCCTGGGAGGCGGCATACTGCCGCGCGAAGAAGTTCGATCCGAGGCAGTATGGATCGCCCATCCCGAAGACGTACTCCTCCGCGTCGAACAGCACGAAGTCGACTCCGCAGGGGCCCGCGAGATCGGGCATGAAGCGGGCGAGTTCCATCAAGAGCGCCGTCCCGCTGGCGCCGTCGTTGGCGCCGACGAACCGCCCCCGCGGATCGACCGGATCGAGGTCGGGGTAGGGACGCGTGTCGTAGTGAGCCGCGAGGAGCACGCGCTCACGACGGTCGGGATGCCAGGTGACGAGGAGGTTCTCCATGTGCACCGGCGCCCCGGTTCTCCGGTCGCGCACCTGGAAGGCCTGCCCCGCCACCTCGGCGCCGGCGGCGCGAAAGTGGGCCGCGAGCAGGTCGCGTTGCTTCGCCATCGCCGCCGACCCCGACGGCCGCGGGCCGAGCGCG
Organism: uncultured Planctomycetaceae bacterium; assembly: GCA_903919035.1. Lineage (GTDB taxonomy): Bacteria > Planctomycetota > Planctomycetia > Pirellulales > UBA1268 > QWPN01. The sequence goes on from CAIXGY010000327.1 coordinate 15,284, forward strand.
CAGAGTTCCTCGAGATGCCGCATCGCGCGAGGGCCGGAGACCGCCGGCTCATCGGCGACGGCGACCGAGGCAAGGCAGGCGAGGAGCAGAAACGATTTCATGGCTGCCGTGCCGGAGTGCTGGCCAGCATGACCCGGCTCCCGGGTGAGCGGGCCGCGATTGTCACTCGGGAAGTGTATCGGTTCACGGGGCAGGCCATCCACGAACCCCTCTGGTAGACTCCGGCTCCCATGCGCGTCGCCGTCGTTCTCCTCGTCGCCTGCCTCGCCTGCCGGTTCGCCGGCGCTCCGGCCCGTGCCGGGGGTGGTCCCGAGAACGTGTTTCTCGTGGTGAACCCCGAGAACCCCGACAGCCTCGCCGTCGCGAACGTCTTCGCCCAGACCCGGGGCGTGCCACCGATCAACGTGTTCATGCTGCCCTGGACGGGGAGCGAGGATGCCGTTCCGATCGGCCAGTTCCGCGACGCCATCCTCGGTCCGATCATGCGGGCGATCGACGCGCGGCGGCTGGCGACCCAAATCGACTGCGTCGTCTATTCCAGCGGATTCCCCTGGAAGGTGGACTACGCCACGGAACTGCCGGCCGACATCAAGGGAAAGGATCAGTTCCCCTCGGGCTCGCTCACCGGCATGACCATGCTCCACGCCGCCGTGAACAGCGGCTCGCCGATGTGGCTCGATCCGCAGAGCAACCACTACTACAGGCCGGTGGACGACAACGGCGTGCCCGCCGAGACCCGCGGCTTCCGCGGGTGGTACGGCTGGTCGCGGAACGGCGCCCTCCGCGAGGCAGGCGGCACCCGCTACCTGCTGGCGGCGATGCTCGGCGTCACCGCCGGCCGTGGCAACAACGTCGCGGAGATCACGGCGTATCTGAAGTCGGCGGCCGCCGCCGACGGCTCACGGCCGCCGGGCACGATCTATTTCATGACCAATTCCGACGTCCGCACGACCACCCGCAGCGGCCCGTTTCCGGCGATCGTGAAGGCCCTGGGTGAACTCGGGGTGAAGGCGGAGGTCGTGGCCGGGGCACTGCCCGAGCGGAAGCGCGACGTCGCCGGGCTCATGGCAGGCACTCCCACGTTCGACTGGCGGGCCAGCGGCTGCGCGGTGGTGCCGGGGGCGATCTGCGAGAACCTCACGAGCTTCGGCGGCATCTTCACGTCGACGGCGGGTCAGACTCCACTTTCGGAGTTTCTCCGCGCCGGAGCGGCCGGCTCCAGCGGCACGGTGACGGAGCCCTTCTCGCTGCAGGCGAAGTTCCCACACCCGTCGATCCAGGTTCACTACGCGCGGGGCGCGAGCCTCGTCGAGTCCTTCTACCAGTCCGTCCACGCACCGTATCAACTGCTCGTGGTGGGCGATCCCCTCTGCCAGCCGTGGGCAAAGATTCCCACGGTCGAGGTCGTGTCGGCGGCCGACTCGAAGGTGCTCGAGCCCGGCACGGTGGTCTCGGGAACGCTCGAACTCGAGCCACGGGCCAGCGGCGGGGGCGAGGAGGGGGCGGATCGCTTCGAACTGTTCGTCGATGGCCTCCGCGTGCGGCAGGCGCCGCTGGGCGAGAAACTCGTGCTCGACACAACGGCGATGGCCGACGGCCATCACGAGTTGCGGGTCGTGGCCATCTCCGCCACCCGCGTCGAAACGCAGGGCCGCAGGATCATCCCGATCCTGACGTCGAACCACGGCCGCGTGCTCCGGCTCACCGTGGAGCCGGCCCGAGTCGCCCCGGACGGCACGCTGCGGATCGGGGTCAAGGGTCAGGGCATCGACGGGGCGGTGGTGTTCGCGATGGGCCGCGTGCTCGGGCGGACGACGTCGGCCGAGTCCGTGATCGAGGTGCCCGCCAATCTCCTCGGCCGCGGCACCGTCTCCATCCGGGCCACTGGCCGCGGAGGCCCGAGGCCGACGGACGGCGTCAATGCGGAGCCGGTGTCGGTCGAGATTGGCTCGGCGCCATGACCGCTCCGCGGGCCCCGTGGGCCTCCGCAAGGCGATCCACGAACCCGCGGCTCGAGTCCTTGAGCACGAACACCTCGCTCGAGTCGCCGGCGGCGTCGTGAGGCCTCACGATGCAGATCACCTCGGCCCGGCCGCCGTGGCGACGAACCTGATCGAGCAGGGCCGTCTCGCCCGACGAGAGGTCGGCTGCGGCCGGCGTTGTCGGTGCCGGGAACGGAGGCGCGGTCGAGCCCGGAGGCGCGGTGGACGTCGTGGGCAGCGCCTCGGCACGGCTCCGCCGGTCGAACGACACGTCGGGCATCGATGCCGGCAGCGTCGGCAGTGGCGGACCGGACATCGCCGCATCGGCCACCGCGTCGAGCCCGCCGCTCGGATAGACGGCGCGGTAGACGAAGCCCAACCCGGACTCCTCGAGTTGCTCGTGGATCGCCGGCAGCGCGGCGAACAGCCCTTCGTTGTCGGCCGGATCGGCGGCGTTGCACACGCCGACGAGCGTGCCGTCGATCGAGAACAGGCCGCCGCCGCTGCGGCCCTGCACAGGCTGCCCGGCCACCTGCACGTTCGGCGGCCCGAGATACTTGTCCACCGCGGTCACGCGGCTGTGGTGGATGGTGGGTTCGGCGCCGCCGTTGCAGCCGACGGTGACCACGGCCTCACCGGGCGTCACGCGGTGGTCGCTGCCGCCCACCCGCACCGGCTCGAGCGTCGCGTCGGTGAACACGCTCACGAGCGCGAGGTCGCGCTTGAGATCCCACGACACCACCTGACCGGCGATGCCGCGGCCCGCCTCGGTTCCGAACAAGTCGACCTCGACCCGTCCCTTGCCGGCGGAGTCCCGGAAGATGTGGCCACAGGTGAGAATGAGGGCCTCGCCCTGGCGGCAGTCGATCACGGTGCCGGTGCCCCACGACACGCCGGATGCATCCTCGACCCGCAGCCGCGCGGTCGCCTGGAGCAGCCGCCGTTCGAGTTCGCCGCGCGAGGGCGCCGCGACGTCGTCGATGTTCACCGCTGGGCCGGGCCCCTGTGCCGGCGGAGCCGCCGCGGCAGCCACTGGGGCGGCGGCCGCAGCGACGGGATGCGTCGCGGGCAGGGGCTGGGGCGGCGCGGTGCCGCGTGGCTCCGTCGCCAACGGTGCGACGGCCGCGGAGACCGGCAGCGGCACGCCTCCGGCGGGCGGCGGTGCCGCCGCGACCAGGCTGCGCGGCGGGGCCGCGGCCCCGAGGGCGGGCCCCGACGCGGCGAGCAATTCTTCGAGGGCCTCGCGGGTGGTGGCGCCGTCGATGCGGCCGACCTCGTGGCCCTTGACGAGCAGCACGTAACACGGCACGCCCGTGATTCCGAACCGGCGCACGAGATCGAGCTCGCGATCGACGTCCACGTGCCGCACCGGCCAGCCTGCCGCGGCGATCTCGCCGACGAGTCCGGCCATCTGCCGGCACGGACCGCACCACGACGCGGCGAAGTCGAGCAGGAGCACGTCGCCGGCCGTCGCGGCAGCCGCGGGATCGGCGGGGCTCGCGGCCTGAACCGGCAGGGTGGCCGCGCAGAGGAGCACGAGCGCGGTGAGAGGACGTCCGATCTGAGGCATCGTCGGCGGGCTCCGGCGAAACACTGGGCAGGTGCCCGCCGCCCTGCGAGCGGGCGGATACTGCCGCCCGCGCCCCGTCACCACAAGGCCACTTTCACCCCGCCACCTTTGCCCATTCGACCATCCTGCTGCGGTTTCCCCGATCGCGAGCGGCCTTCTACAATCCGCCTCGACCTTCCCGGCCGGACAGCGCATGGCAGCACCCCACGACCGCCGCATCCTCGTCACGTCGGCCCTGCCCTACGCCAACGGCCACATTCACCTCGGACACCTCGTCGAATACGTCCAGACCGACGTGTTCGTCCGCTTCCAGAAGTTGCGCGGGCACCGCGCGATCTATCTCTGCGCCGACGACACCCACGGCACGGCGATCATGATCCGCGCCCGCGGGGAAGGGCGCAGCGAACGTGCACTCGTGGCGGCGATGCGGGAGGCCCACCTCGCCGACTTCGACGGCTTCCAGATCGCCTTCGACCACTACGGATCGACCGACAGCGACGCCAATCGCAGGCTGTGCGACATGATCTGGAGCCGCCTGCGAGCCCGGGGACTGGTGGTGTCCCGCGACGTGCGGCAACTCTACGATCCCGAGGCCGGCGTGTTCCTCGCCGACCGGTTCGTGAAGGGCTGCTGCCCGAAGTGCGGCGCGTCCGACCAGTACGGTGACTCCTGCGAGGCCTGCGGCGCTGCCTACACGCCGGCCGACCTGGTCGAGCCGCGGAGCACGCTGTCCGGCGCCCGGCCCGAGGTGCGGTCGGCCGAGCACCTGTTCGTGACGCTCGAGCCGCTGCACGACTTCCTCGCGACGTGGACCCGTTCGAGCGGCGCGATCGATCCCCGGATCGCGAACTACCTCGCCGGGCACTTCCTCGGCGAGCCGCTGCGGGATTGGGACGTGTCGCGGCCCGCGCCCTACTTCGGCTTCGAGATCCCCGATGCCCCCGGCCACTTCTGGTACGTCTGGTTCGACGCGCCGGTGGGGTACATCGCGGCCACGGAGGAGTGGTGCGCGGCTCGGGGCGAGACGCTGGCCACCTGGTGGGGTCGCGGCGCGCCCAACGAACCACCCGCCGAGATTCACCACTTCATCGGCAAGGACATCACCTACTTCCACACGCTCTTCTGGCCCGCGATGCTCGAGGCCGCCGGGCTCGCCCTCCCCACCCGCGTGCGGATCCACGGCTTCCTGACCGTCAACGGCCAGAAGATGTCGAAGAGCCGCGGCACGTTCCTGCTCGCCCGGACCTACCTCGAGCACCTCGACCCGGGCATGCTCCGCTACTTCTACGCGGCCAAGCTTTCCGGGGGCATCGACGACGTCGACCTCGATCTCGATGAGTTCGCCGCGAAGGTCAATGCCGATCTCGTCGGCAAGGTCGTGAACCTCGCCAGCCGCACGGCGCGGTGGCTGGAGGCCACGGGCCTGTCGGCCGCGTATCCCGACGACGGCGGCCTGTTCGCCCGGGCGGCGGCCGACGGGGCCGAGATCGCCGCGGCCTACGAGGACTGCGACACGGCCCGCGCGATGCGGACGATCATGCTCGCGGCCGACCGGGCCAATGCCTACGTCGACGCCGAGCAGCCCTGGAAACTCGCCAAGGCGGGTCCCGCATCGGCCGCGAGGCTTCAGGACGTCGCCAGCGTGGCCCTCAATCTTTTCCGGCAGATCGCCGTCTACCTCGCCCCCGTCCTGCCGGCATTCGCCGCGCAGGCAGGCGCGCTCGTCGGCGGCCCGATCCGCTCGTGGGACGAGTCGCAACGACCGCTCACGGGCTCACCCGTGGCGCCGTTCCAGCCGCTCATGAAGCGGGTCGAGAAGCCGCACCTCGACGCCCTGCTCGCCGCCGCCCGGGCCGAGGCCGAGCGGGAGGCCGCCGCCCGACCGCCGACGCCGGTTCCCGCCCCCGCACCCCCGCCCGCATCCCACTCAGGAGGACCGACCATGACGACGCCCCCGACGACCGGCCCCGATTCGGCCGAGCCGCTCGCCGCCGAGCCGCTCGCCCCGGAATGCACGATCGACGACTTCACGAAAGTGGATCTGCGCGTGGCGCGGATCGTGACCGCCGAGGAGGTGCCCGAGGCGAAGAAGCTGCTCAAGCTCACGGTCAGCTTCGGCGGCGACGCCACCCGCACGGTCTTCGCGGGCATCAAGGGCTTTCACGCCCCCGAGTCGCTCGTGGGCCGGCTCGTGGTCGTCGTGGCGAACCTCGCGCCGCGGCAGATGAAGTTCGGCACGAGCGAAGGCATGGTGGTGGCCGCCAGCGGAGCAGGTGCCCCAGGTGTCTATTTGCTGTCCCCCGACTCCGGCGCCCTGCCCGGAATGCGGCTGCGATGACCACTACACTGGTCTGGCCGACCGGTGGCCCATCGAACACGGGGAGGCGAGGGGATCGGCAAACGCTCGAGAAGCCTTGGGCCGTCGCGGCCCAGCGCGACGAGACGGTTGCCGTCCCCGAACCGGCACCTCCTCTGAGGCCGGGAGATCGAACTCATGCCCTCGAAGACGATCCTGTTTCCGACCGATTTTTCGACCGCCAGTGACGCGGCGCTCGCGCATGCCGAAGCCCTCGCCAAGTCGATGGGCGCACGACTGCTCATCGTGCACGTCGAGGAGCCGCCACTCGCCTACGGTGGCGGCGAACTCTACTACGGACTGCCCGAGCCCGACTCGGAACGGATCCTCAAGATGCTCGAGGACGTCCGGCCGCTGGATCCGGCCGTGCCCTTCACCCACCGGCTCACGATGGGCGACCCGGCCGGCGAGATCGTGCGGATCGCCGCCGACGAGCAGGCCGAGATGATCGTGCTCGGCACGCACGGCCGCACGGGCGTGGTCCGGCTGCTCATGGGGAGCGTGGCGGAGGCGATCGTGCGCCGGGCGCCGTGCCCGGTGCTGATCTACCGGGAGACGGCCGAGAGGCTGGCCCGTGGTCGGCCGGAACCGGCCAAGGCATGATGGTGGCATGAATGCCCGCGAGATCCTGGCTCTGCGGCAGCGGGTGCGGGGTGCGCTCCGCGCCGTGTTCGACGGACTCGGGTTTCTCGAGGTCGACACGCCCGTGCTCGCCACGGAGGTGCTTCCGGAAGCCCACATCGATCCGGTGCCGGTGAGCGTCGACGGCGGTCCGCGGCCGACGCACTACCTGCAGGCCAGTCCCGAGCTGCTCATGAAGCGGCTTCTCGCCGCCGGATCGGGGCCGATCTACCAGTTCGCCCGCTCCTTTCGCGCCGGCGAGGTGGGCCTGCAGCACGACGTGGAGTTCGTGATGCTCGAGTGGTACGCGCCGCAGACGTCGCTCGACGACGCGGCCGGGCTGCTCGAGCGGTTGTGCCATGCGGTTCTCGGCACCGTGGGCGTCGAGCGCACGACCTGCGCCGCCGCCTTTCGCCACCATGCGGGAACCGACCCGCTCGCGGCGTCGGCCGCCGAGCTGCTGGCGACGCTGCGCCGCTCGGGCGTGGCCGTGCCGGCGTCGTGGGCGGGGTTGACGGAGGCAGACCTCCGGGACCGGGCGTTCGAGCTGCTGCTCGCCGAGGTGGTGCAGCCGCGGCTCGGACATGGCCGACCGACGATGCTCGAAGCCTGGCCGGCGTCGCAGGCGGCGTTCGCGCGGCTCGACTCGTCCGGCACGGCCCGACGCTTCGAGCTGTTCGTCGCGGGCGTCGAACTGGCCAACGGCTGGGAGGAGGACACCGACCGCACCACGCTCGCCGCCCGGATCGACGCCGCCAATCGCGCCCGCGCCGCCGCCGGACGAGACACCCTTCCGGTTCCGGAGCGGCTCCTCGCCGCCCACGGCCCGGCGATGCCGGATGGAGTGGGAGCGGCCCTCGGGTTCGACAGGCTGGCCATGCTCGCGGCCGGGGTCGACTCGATCGACGCGGTCCGCTGCTTCACTTCGCGGACGGCGTGACGGGTGCACAGCGAGCCACGCTGAACCGCTCGAGTTCCGCGGCCTCAGGCCCCGATGCGACGCCGATGGTCACGTCGAAGGCGCAGTCCCCGACGGTGACGCGGACCACCCGACCGCCGAACTCGTCGTCGCGACCGTGATACCGCACGCCGGGCGTCGCACCGGCGCCGC
>CAIXGY010000328.1 GCA_903919035.1 uncultured Planctomycetaceae bacterium
CACTCGGTGTCGGGCTCATGTCGGGCTGTGACAGGCCCGCGGCTCCCCGGCGCTTCGTGTTTCTCACCAATGGCGACGATCCATTTTGGGACGCCTGCAACGCCGGCCTCCGTGAGGGTGCGAAGCGATTCGACATCGGCTCGCAGAACCTCGCCGTGGTCATGGAGAAGAACAACGGCACGGCCCAGGGGCAGATCGAGAAGCTGCGACAGTTCGGAAGCCAGTCCGACATCGCCGGGGTGGCCATCTCGGTGATCCAGGCCGAGAACGCTGCGATCGTGGAGGAGATGAAGAGCCTCGCCGCGAAGGGGATCAAGGTGATCACGGTCGACGGCGACGTGAACCGCGACACGTTCCGCGACGCCCGTCCCTGGTACATCGGCTCCGACAACATCGTCGGTGGCCGGCTCCTCGGGGCGGCCGCGAAGCGGATTCTGGAAGCCCGCGACCGGACCTCCGGCGGCTACGTGCAGTTCGCCGGATTCACCGACAACGACAACGCCCGCGCGCGGATGAACGGCTTCCAGGAGGCGGTGGGCTCCGCCTACACCGAAGTCGACCGCATGAGCGACGAGATGGACCTCGCCAAGGCCCGCGACAACGTGCGGGCCGCCCTGGTCAACCACACCGACCTCGTCGCCCTCGTCGGCATCTGGGCCTACGACGCCCCCGCGATCGCCGAGGTCGTCGCGGAGCGGGGCGTTCGCGATCGCACCACGGTCGTCACGTTCGACGCCCAGGCCGCCGCGATCGAACTCATGCGGCAGGGTCGGATCGACGCCATGGTGGTTCAAAACCCGTTCGAGATGGGCGTCCAGGCCGTCCGCCTGCTCCTGGCCATGCACACGGGCGACGAGGCGGCGATCCGCGAGATGTTTCCGCGGGCCGGCGAGCCCGATGGGGATCTCCACACCACGGGCCTGCGGCTCATCGTCCCCGACACCGACCCGCTCGTGAGACCCAAGGACGTCACGCTGCCCGGATACGAGTACATGCCGCTGTCCACGTTCCGCGAGTGGCTCGCGACGCATGGCCTGTCGAGTTCGTGAGCCGAGTGATGGCTGACGCCCCACCGCCGCAGCCGAAGCCCGGCGCCATACCTCGCCCCGCGGGCCGCCTCCTGCGTCCCGGCGGCCTCCTGCGTTCCGGCGAATGGGCGCTCCTCGGGGCGATCCTCGCGGCGGTGGCGCTGGCCACGCTCGTCGACTCCAACCACAGCTACTGGTTCCGGCCCCTCGAGAGCCTCCGCGACATCGCCCGCAACACGGCGCTGCTCGGCATCTTCGCGCTCGGGGCCGCCGTGGTGATCATCGCCGGCGGCATCGACCTCGCGGCCGGGTCGATGATCGCGTTGTCCGGCACGGTCTGTGCCACCACGATGCTCGCGCTGGCGCCGGAGGCGATGACGGCCTTTCGGCCGGTCGGGCCGGTGGTGGTCGCCGCGGGCTGCGCGGCCAGCCTGCTGACAGGATTCCTCGTGGGCACCCTGCACGCCTGGCTGATCACGGCCGTCCGCCTGCCGCCGTTCATCGCCACCCTCGCCACCCTCGTGGGCCTCCGGAGCCTCGCGCGGGCGCTGTGCGAGAACGCGACCGCCGCCTTCACGCCGACGAAGAGCGCGCTCATCAACGTCGCCGACCCCCTCTTCAAGGCCATCCGCGACAACGTCTGGATTCCGGTCGCCGTGTTCGCCGTGCTCGCGGTGGTCACCTGGATGTTGCTCACCCGCACCGTCCTGGGGCGACACGTGCATGCCTTGGGCGGGAACGAGCAGGCGGCCCGCCTGGCCGGCATCCGCACCGATGCCGTGAAGTGGTTCGCCTACTGTTTCGGGGCCATGACCGCGGCCCTCGCGGGCCTGTTCTACGTGGCCAACGAGTCGGTGGCCGCGCCGGTGAACCAGGGCCGCGGGCACGAACTCAACGCCATTGCGGCCGCGGTGGTGGGGGGCTGCTCGCTCACCGGCGGTGTGGGCACCATTCCCGGCACGGTGCTCGGGGCGATCTTCCTGCGGGTCGTGATCGACGCCGTCTCGAAGGTCATCAAGACCGGTGCCGACGTCTACGAAGGGCTGATCGTCGGCATCGTCGTGGTGTTCGCGGTGACGTTCGCGCAGGTCGGGCAGCTCGCATCCGGCGGCCGCCGGCTCCTGCCCGGTGCCCTGGGCGTCTGCGCGATCCCCACGCTGGCCACGTTCACCGGGGCGGTGGTGGCGATGATGTCCGGCCGTCTGGCGGGGGCCGCCGCCGGAATCATGGCCCTCCTGCTCCTGAGTGGCCTGCGGGTCTGGGAGTCGCGTTCCGCGCGGGCAGTCGCCAGGAGTGCGCCGTGACGGCCGTGGCCCCTGCCTCGCCAGACTGCTCCGCCATCGTGATGCGGGGCATCACAAAACGGTTTCCGGGGGTCGTGGCCCTCGATGGCGTGTCGCTGGAGGTGAAGCCCGGCGAATGCCACGCCATCTGCGGCGAGAACGGGGCGGGCAAGAGCACGCTCATGAAGATCCTGTCGGGCGTGGATCGGCCCGACGCCGGCACGATCGAGGTGCACGGCAGTCCGGTGGCATTCGCAGGCACCGGCGACGCCGAGCGGGCCGGGGTCGCGATCATCCACCAGGAACTCGCGCTCGTGGAGGATCTGCCCGTCGCCGCCAACGTGTTTCTCGGCCGCGAGTTACGGACGCGGCTGGGCCTGCTCGACGACCGCCGCATGGAGGCCGAATGTCACCGGCTCCTGCGTTCGCTCGAATGCGACATCGACCCGCGAGCGCGAACGGGTAGCCTGCGGATAGGCGATCAGCAACTCGTCGAGATCGCGAAGGCGCTCGCGTTGGAGGCGTCGATCGTCGTGATGGACGAGCCGACGAGCGCCCTCACCGAAGCCGAATCCGCCCGCCTCGAGAGGACGATCGCCGGGCTCCGTGCGCGCGGCACCACGATCGTCTACATCTCCCACAAGATGGACGAGGTCTTCCGGCTCGCCGACCGGATCACCGTCCTCCGCGACGGCCGGCACGTCGCGACGGTTCATCGCTCCGACACGGATCAGCGCCAGGTCACCGCCTGGATGGTGGGCCGCGATCTCGCCGACGGTGAGTTGGCCGGCGGACGGACGCCCGGCGCGCGGGTGCTGGAGATCCGCGGCCTGACGCTCCCCTGGCCCGACCATCCGCGGGGCCACCGCATCGCCGATGTCTCGCTCGATCTTCACGCGGGAGAGATCGTGGGCATCGCCGGCCTCATGGGTGCCGGTCGCACCGAGCTCCTGGAGACCATCTTCGGTGCCGCCGAGCCGAACTGGACGGGCGAGATCCGTCTCGACGGCCGGCCGGTGCGGTTCGCGCATCCGGCCGAGGCCCGGGCCGCGGGCATCGCGCTGGTCGCTGAAGACCGCAAGCGGCTGGGGCTGTTTGCCGATCTCGACGTGGCGGCGAACGTGAGCCTCTGTGCCCTGGGCGACGCCCGCCGGGCCGGCCTGCTTTCGCGTTCCCGCGAGGACGCGCTCGTGGCCGGCCCGATCCGTGACACCGGCGTGAAGGCGCCCGGCCCCCGCGCGGCGATCACGGGCCTCTCGGGGGGCAACCAACAGAAGTGCATCATCGGACGCTGGCTGCTCACGCGGCCCCGCATCCTGCTGCTCGACGATCCCACCCGCGGCATCGACGTCGGGGCGAAGGCTGAACTCCATCGGCTCATCGACCGTCTCTGCCGGCAGGGCATGGCCGTGCTGCTGACGTCGAGCGAACTGCCGGAACTCCTCACGCTCGCCGACCGCATCATCGTGCTCGCCGAGGGGCGACGCACCGCGGAGTTTTCCCGGGCGGAGGCCACCGAGCAGCAGATCATGGAGGCCGCGACCGGCTACGCCCCGACGTAGCGGGCCACGATCGCCCGGGCCCGGGATTCCTCGCGGGTACCCGCCACGATCGCGCGGCCGTCGGCGAAGACCGACAGTTGGATGCCTGCCTCGACATCGGCCTTCACCATCCAGGGGTTGGCCACGACGTGCCCGACGGTCGCCAGCCGCTCGGCGAGCCGGGCGAGGTCCACGGCGCCACCCGCTGACGACACCTGCACCGCATCGCGGCCACACAGCACGGTCGGCCGGGCCGCGGTGCGGCCCTCCAGCCAGGGGTAGTCGCCGTCCCGACACGTCGGGCAGCCCGTCGCGGCCAGCAGGGAGAGATCGACGGTCCGCCAGATGTTGTCCCAGAGGTCGCAGACGAGGAGCCGTCCGCTCGACCGATCCGTGGCTCCCACGAGCATTTTCAGCGCCTCGGCCGCCTGCACCGCGCCCACGACGAGTGCCGCGGGGCCGATGATGCCGGCCGTGTCGCACGTGGGCAGCGTGCCCGGCGGTGGCGGGTCGGGCACGAGACAGCGCAGGCAGGCGGTGACGCCCGGCCGGATCGCGAGCACGCGGCCCTCGGCGCCGATCGCGCCGCCATGCACCCAGGGCATTTCCTCCCGACAGCAGACCTCGTTGATCAGAAACCGGGCCTCGAAGTTGTCAGTGCCGTCCACGACGAGATCCACGCCGCGGAGCAGCGTCGATGCATTGTCGGCGGTGAGGTCGGCGCACACCGGCTCGACGGTGAGCGTCGTGTCGATGCGGGCAAGGTGGGCCGCCGCCGCGACGGCCTTGGGGAGTCCAGCGGCCACGTCGGCCTCGTCGAAGAGCACCTGCCGCGGCAGGTTCGACAGTTCGGGGACGTCGCGGTCGATGAGCCGCAGGAATCCCACGCCGGCCCGTGCGAGCGCGAGCGCCGACGCGCTGCCGAGCGCGCCGCAGCCGACGATCGCGACCCGTGCCGCAGCGATTTTCGCCTGGCCCTCGGAGCCGAGCGGCGCGAAGCGAGTTTGGCGTGAGAAGCGGTCGGAATCGTAGGCTGCCATGGCACAAGTCTATTCGCCCGAGCCGGCGAGCGGCCGCCCATGCCCTCGCGCCTTCCGTTTCATCCGGCTCCCACGTGCTCCTCGCGGGTCAACGCGCCTGTCCCGGCGTCGGGGATGCCCGTGCCCCACACGCGCCGGTCGGGCGCAGAGGCCGGCTGCGACCGAGATGCCTTTCTACTCGCGAGGATCACGTGGGCGCCGTAGACGTGACGTGCACGTTCACCCGACGACGTAACCCGCCCAATCCCACGGCCGTGCTTCGCCGCCGAGCGAACGCCAGCCGGCGAGTGAAGCCTGGAGCGCATCGCACGGCGCCCGACCCGTGGCGGGCGATGCGGCGGTCCGGCGCCATGCCACGAGGGGCGCTCCGCCGCCGTCACGCCAGGCGTCGTGAGGTGACTCATCGTCACCGAGCGCGACGATGAAAATGTCGATGCCTGCTGGACGCGTCGGTGGCGGAGATGTGCCGGCGACCGTGGCGGCGAGCAGGAGCGTGCCCTTCCGAGAGACCACCGCCTGGGCGATCGCGCTGACGGTCGGGGCAGGCGTGTCCTGCGGAAGGATGGCGATGGCGACGGACGCGTGGGCGGACCACGTGGCGATGCGGTCGGCCACCGCCGTGGGGTCATCCGTCGCCGAGTCGGCGAGCCGTGCGAGCACCGCCACGCCGATCTCGTCGGCGCGAGCGAGCAGCGCCTCGTCCGGTTCCATGAGGACCGCCGCGAGGGCTGCAGGCTTGCAGGCGTCGATGCCGGTGATGCCCGCGGCAGCGACCGCCCGCGGCACCCAGCGGCGGCCGTCGAGCCACAGCGACCTGCCGCGGACCCCCAGCCGCCGCAGGCCGAGCACGCGCTTCACTACGCGCGGCGGCGTGGCGGCGGCCTCGATCGTCGCCTCGAGCCGGTAAAGGTTCGGCAGATCGGGCGTCCAATAGGCGGGCTCCGTGAGCAACGCGCGCGCGACGCCCGGCGTGACCGTCGGTTGCAGCCGTCCGGTGGTCGGCAGCGTCGTGTCGCGACCGCGGTGCGGGCCGGTGAGCGTGCCGGTGACCCGCGCAGCCACGGCGGATGATGCGTCGCCGGTGTCCACCCGCAGGAACAGCTCGGCCCGCATGTCATCGCAGCGGCCCGGCAGCAGCTCGATCAACGCAGCAGCGTCTCCGTCGCCCACGCCGTCACGTCCCGGCGAAGCGGGACTTCGCCATGTCGGAGAGATGCTTGAGATCGAGCTTCCCGGAGCCCAGCAACGGCAGCTCGGGGATCTCGGCAAAACTGTCGGCCGACGGCACCCACAGATTCGGCAGCCCGCGCCGGCCGAGCCGCTTCACCACCTCGCGGACGTCGTGCGGTGTCGGGAGGTGGAAGACGACGAGGCGTTCCCCCTTGGCCGGATCGGGCACGGCCGTCACCACCGCGACGAGTTCGCCGTCCGCTGCGCCCAGTTCGGCATTCACGGCCTCCTCCACCGAGAGGTGCGGCACCATCTCGCCGCCGATCTTCGAGAAGCGGCTCTCGCGGCCCGTGATCGTGATGAAGCCCTCATGGTCAAGGCGGGCGATGTCGCCCGTGCAATACCAGCCATCCTTCACGACCTTCGCCGTGAGG
>CAIXGY010000329.1 GCA_903919035.1 uncultured Planctomycetaceae bacterium
CTCGCCGCCATCGAGGCCAACCTCCCGGCGCTGTCCGCGCTTCCCGGCTTCGGCCGGCTGCAAAGGCTCTCGTGGTCGCTCGACGACCTGATGGTCCGCTGGGAGGGCTGGGTGCCGGGCACCGCCGGCTTCGACGTGTCGTTCATCCGTGACCTCGCCGCGTGGGCGGTGGAGGCGAATCTCGTGTTCGCGTCGATCCCCACCGACTCATCGCTCGCCACGTTCCGGCTGGCCTTCGGTCGGCTGCTCGATTTCGACGCCACCAGGGATGCCACCTGGCTCTCGGGCCTGAGCCTCGCGAATCTCAATCTCGACGGCCTGGTGCTCGGCGGCCTCGACGGCTTCGGCGACCTGATCGAGGGTCTGTTTCCGACCGTGTCGGGGCTGACGGTCACGGTCACGCCGAGCCTCGGCACGGCCCCGGCGACCACGAACAAGGCACTCGTGTTCGACTTGACGCTCAGCTACTCGGGCGTGTCCACGACGGTCGATCTCGACGCCCTGTCGATCGGGGCCGACACGCCCTTTGCCGTGACCGGCACCGGCAGCATCTTCATCAAGATCGATGGGTCTGTGTCGGGGCGATTCGGCATGAATCTCTCGACGGCTGCTCCCTTTTTCGACACGACGAACTCGTCGATCTCGCTCGAGGCCGAGATCGACGACGGCGCCGGCGTGGCGCTGGGGGCGAGCGTGGGCGGACTCGTCGGCATCTCGCTCGGCTCACCCGACGCCGGCAAGCAGTTGGCCACGATCACGCTCGGCAACAAGGCCGGCACCGATGCCGCCCAGTTCAAGCTCTCGGCGGCGGGGGTGATCACCGCCGACGCGACGTTCGCCGCCAACCTCCCGATCTACATCACCGGCCTCGGCGATCCGACGACCGGCGAGGGGCTCGGCGCCCTGGCGCTCTCGGCCACGCTCGACACCTCATTGCCCGATCCCTTCGCCGTGTCGACGAGCTTCGTGCCCGACGTCGGCTCGCCCGTCCAGCAGCTCAGCGACATCTTCTCGTCGGCTGCCTTCAGCCTCGACAGCTGGGTGGACGGCGTGCTGCTGTTCATCAACGGCCTCCAGACCGCGCTCGAGACGGACCTCGTGCAGGGCCTGCCGCTGATCGGCGACATCGACCTGTCGAGCGACGGCACCCTCGCGCAGCTCGAGGGCTTCTTCGTCGGCCTCAAGCCCTTCGTGACCACGCCGCAGGCGCTCTCCGACAAGCTCACGTCGCAGTTCGCCGCCCTCGGGAGCGGTTTCACGGGCTCGTTCTCCTTCACGATCGGCGGCGTGGCGATCAACTCGAGTTCGCCCAACTGGACCACGAACTTCAGCAGCATTCTGGGCGTGTCCGACGAGTTCATCGTCGACTTCATGCTCTCCGGCTCGACGAGCACGCCCCTCGGCCCGGATCGGATCGACTTCGGCCTCGACGCCCTGGGCCTCGAGCTGCGGGGGGCGAACGTGACGCTCGATGCGGGCTTCACGGTCGATCTCGGCCTCGGCTTCAGCCGCACGAAGGGCTTCTTCCTCAAGACCGACTCCGGCACCGAGGTGACGGCAAACTTCGGTCTCTCCCTGCCCGCGAGCGGGGTGGAGATGTCGCTGGGCCCGCTGTATTTCACGCTCACCGACACCCACGCCGGCCCGGACCTGGCCGCCGCGCTCACGCTCGACCTGCCGGCCGCCAGCACGAGCATCGCCGGCCTGCCGGGCCTGTTCGCCTCGGCCACCCCGGGCGGCACGGTGGAAGCCGACGTCCGGGTCGACCTCACCGCGAGCGCCTTCAGCATCAGCGGGCCGGGTCTGGGCCTCTCGCTGGCCCTGGGCTACGGCGCCGGGGGCACGCCCGCGGGCGGCGCGGTGTCGTTCACCGATCTGTCCGCGAGCAACTTCTACTTCCAGATCACCGACACCTTCATCGACCTCGGCGGCCTGCTCAACGGCCCCGTGAAGGAGGTGTTCGAGAGCATCAACGACATGGTCGAGCCGTTGAAGCCCGTGCTCGACCTCCTCACGAGCGACATCCCGCTCGTCTCCGACCTGTCCAAGCTCGTGGGCGGCGGGGGTGTCACGTTCCTCGACGCGATCCGGCTCGCGAGTGGCTCCGAGTATGAGTCCGCCGTGACCTTCATTGAAACGGTCGACCAGGTGGTGGACACCATCGCCACCCTCTCGGGTATCGCCACGTCGGGCAAGATCTCCCTCGGTGGCCTGACCGGCAACGGCACGAACCTCCTGGGCGGCAGCGGCGACGCCTCGGCCTTCACCCCGACGGCCCCCACGGCGAATGCATTGCTGGGCATCCTGGCTTCGCCGACCGATCCGGCAGCTCCGGCGAGCGTCAAGAACGCCTACGCCGACATCACCGCGGGCTCGCTCACCTTCCCGATCATCACCGATCCCGGCGCGCAGCTCTTCAAGTTCCTGTTCGGCGGCGATGCCACGCTCGTCAGTTGGCACCTGCCCTCGCTCAACGCCGGCTTCGAACTCAGCCAGAGCTTCCCGATCTTCCCGCCCCTGTTCGCCACGATCTTCGGCGGCGTGCGGTTCGCCACCAACTTCACGGTGGGCTACGACACCTTCGGCCTCCGCCAGGCGATGTCGGGCAGCGCCTTCAACGCGGCCAAGCTCCTCAACGGCGTCTACCTCGACGACCACGTGACGTCGGGGACCGACGCGGCCGAGATGTCGTTCACGGCCACGATCGGCGCCGGTGCCGAACTGAACGTGGTGGTGGCGAAGGCGGGCGTGAAGGGGGGTGTGGAGGGCGTTCTCGGCGCCAACCTCAAGGACAACGACGGCGACGGCCGCGTGCACCTCGACGAGTTCGTGAACAACCTGCTGGCCGGCCCCGAGTGCATCTTCGACTTCGAGGGGGCGCTCAAGGCCTTCTTCGAGGCCTTCATCAAGGTCGGTGTCTCCACGCCGTTCGGGTTCGTCACGCTCTGGAGCGACAGCTTCAAGCTCCTCGACGAGACGATCGTCGACTTCAACGTCGTCACCTGCCCGCCGGTCGAGCCGAACCTCTTCGACGTGATCGGCCCCTTCGACCACGACTCCAATGCCGGCACGGCGGGCGTGAACGCGCTGGTGCTCAACGCCGGCCCGCGGGCCGGGAACGTGCTGCCGGGCGAGACGTCCGACGGCGACGAGGAGTTCACGATCGACTACGACCCGGCCACCAACGAGATCGTGGTCACGGGCTACGACTCCGAGGAGCGGGTTTCCGCGACGGGCATCCAGGCGATCTGGTTCGACGCGGGCCTCGGCAATGACGTCGTCACGGTCACGGCCACGGTGAACATCCCGGTGTGGGGCTCCGGCGGTCCGGGCGACGACCGGCTGACCGGCGGCAAGGCTGCCAACACGCTCTCCGGCGACTCGGGCAGCGTGGCGGGCACGGCGGGGAGCGACAGGCTCGTGGGCCGCAAGGCGGCCGACGTGCTCGAGGGTGACGGCGGGAACGACGTCATTCTCGGGTACGGCGGCTCCGACGTGATCGAGGGGGGCGACGGCGACGACCAACTCTACGGCGAGGACGAGGTCGGCGACATGGTCGACTTCATCGCCGCCAACCCGACGTTCGAGGCCGGCACGGGCGGGCTCGACGTGGTTCGCGGCGGGATGGGCAACGACCGGATCGTCGGCGGGCTTTTCGGCGACGCCCTCTACGGCGACTCCGGCGACGACACGATGGACGGGGGCGCCGGCAACGATGCGATCGAAGGCGGCGCGGGCAACGACAAGATCTACGGTCGTGACGGCGATGACACCATCTGGGGCGACGACGCCGCCGGCCTGCTCACGACCGGAGCGATCGACGTCAACGCCGACCTGATCGAGGGCGGCTCGGGCTACAACGTGATCCATGGCGGCCCCGGATACGACGCGATCTACGCCGCGGACGAGGACCAGAAGGCGGCCGCCCCGTCCACGGGCACCAGTGGGGGCTGGTCGTCGAGGCTCTTCGGCGGGGACGGCAACGACACGATCTACGGCACCGCCGGCAAGGACTGGATCGAGGGCGGCTTCGAGAGCGACTACGTGGAGTCGGGAGCCGGCGACGACGACCTGTTCGGCGGCCCCGGAGGCGACTGCCTGATCGCGGCGGGGGGCAACGCCCGGATCTTCGGCGGGCACGGCAACGACGTGATCGACGGTGGCGACGGCGTGAACTACATCGAAGGCGGTCCGGGTGACGACCGGATCTACGCCCGCGGCGGAGCCGACACCGTCTACGGCGGGACCACCGGCGTGGGCTACGCCTTCCTGCTCGACGACCTCGCGGAGGGCAGGCCCGTGATCGCCGCGATCCACGGCGGCTTCACGGCGGTCGCCGCCGAGGGCTCGTGTGGGCCGGAGGTGATGTTCCACCCCGAGATCTATCCGGCGGCTCCGTATCGTCTCGCCCTGACGATCTTCAACGACCTCGACGCCGACGGCATCCGCGACGCGGGCGATCCGCTCGCCCCGGCCACGGCGACCTGGACGCTCCGGATCTTCGACAAGGCCACGCTCACCGACGTGCTGATCGCCTCCGTGCCCGGCGGCAACGTGATCCTGCCCGACGTGGCGGGCCTGCCCGCGGGCGACTATGTGGTTGTCGTCGATGCGATCGCTCCCGGCTGGTCCGCGTCGGGCGCATCGAGCCTGGTCGCCGAGGTGACGCTCGGCGGCGTCTCGCCCCCGGTCGTCCCGGAGCTGGGCTTTTACAGGGCCGGGAAGCTCAACGGCACGGTCTCCGCCAAGTCGGGCGGGCAGATCGTTCCCGCGGCGGGCGTCTCGGTCTTTCTCGACGCCGACAAGGACGGCGTGCGGGACGCGGGTGAGCCGGTCGCCCTGACGGGAGACAAGGGAAACTACGCGTTCGCCAACCTGTTCCCCGGCGAGTACCGGATCGCGATCCTCGATCCGCAGATCTGCGCCAACGTCCAGCCCGACTTCCACGATCTCGTGGTGGTGAGCGGTGGCTCGGGGACGAGCTACGACTTCGAGATCCTGCCCGCGGTCGCGCCGGTGGTCGACGCGGTGCTGCTCGGCAAGCCGGGCACCGCGGTCACGTGGACGCCGGTGCCCGACGGACGCGACCAACTCGATCCCATCGCCGGTTCGTTCTCGCTGATCGCGTTCGAGACCTGCATTCTGGAGGGCAGGGTGACGGCCACGAGCGGCGCCACCCTCCTGCCCGTCTCCTCGACGGGCACGGTCGGCACCGCGATTCCCCTCACGTTTCTCGGCGCCGATCCCGCGCAATCGAATCGCTTCATCTATCAGCTTTCGAGCGTCAACGGCGACAACGCGCTCAAGGCGGGCCGCTATCGCTTCATCGTCGATGACGCCAAGGTCGTGTCGGCGACCGGGGCCTTCCTCGACGGCAACTGGACCAACCCCTCCGCGGCCGTCCCGGAGGGCTCGCGGTATCCCTCGGGCAACGGGTCGGCCGGCGGCGACTTCACGTTCGACTTCGTGATCTCCAACGCCACGAGCCTGGCAACGGTGTCGTTCGGCGGCGTTTCCGGGCTCGCGGCTCCGGTGGCGCTTGCCGACGGATCCACGATCCAGGGAACCGTCTGGCGGCACGACGAGAACGATGCGAACCTCGCCCGCACGGCCCGCGAGCCGGGCCTGAACGGCCAGGTGGTGAAGCTCAGGAACTCCGCCGGCCAGACGGTCGCCACCGCGACCACGGCGCCGATCGACCTCGATGGTGACGGGACGGTGGAACTCGCGGAGCAGGGTGCCTTCCGGTTCACCGCCGTCGCCGCGGGCACCTACACGGTGGTGCAGGAGCCCGCGTCCCCCTGGATTCAGGCCACGCCCGGCGGCGGGTTCGTCGCCGACACGCTCTACGCCGTGTCGTACGCGTCGCAGTTCGGGAAGAACAGCCTCTGGACGATCGACATCGCCACGCTCGTCGCCACGAAGGTTCACGACTTCCAGTCACTCGTGGCCCGCGACGTCGCCTTTACGTCCCGCGACACGGCCTGGATCTCGGGCACGAGCGGGTCGACGAGCACCGGCGGCCCCGGCACGCCGGGCCTCTGGCGGATGGACGTTCCGACGGGCGGGCTCACGAGCCTCGGCGACGTGCCGGGCGGGCAACCGCTTCTGGCGCTCGACACGCTCGACGCCGACACGCTGCTGGGCATCTCGAAAACCGGCGAGGTTCTGCTGTACCGGATCGCGGTCGGGGCCTGGGAGTCGCGCGGCGTGCTCCTGACGTCGGCCAACGCCCGCCTGTATCCGGTCGGCGACGCGGTCGTGGGCGCGGCCAACGAGGTCTACGTCGTCTGCGTGCCGCAACTGTCCGAGACGGTGGATCCGAAACTGGCCACCTCGCAGGTGCTGATCCGGCTCGACACGACGGTGCTCGGGGCCAACTCGACCTTCGTCCGTGACTTCCGCAGCGTCTCCGAGATGTTCGTCGGTCTGGAGCGGGATGCGGCGGGGCATCTCGTGGCGGTGGGCACGGGCAACGGCCTCTACTCCTTCGCCGCGTCGGCGGCCGGCGGCGTGACCCGCACCGGCACGCTGGCGGGCGCCACGGCGTTCACCATGGGTGGCCTGGCGATCGCGCCGGCCGGGATGATCGTCGATTCGCAGCGTTCCGACTTCCTCGTCACCGTGGCGGGCGGCCAGACCGTCGATGTCGGCTTTGGCGACGTGCCCGACACGGTCGTGCTCGAGGATGGCGATGACGTGATCGACGGCGGCTGCGGCGTTGACGCCGACATGCTGTTCGGCGACGACGGGTCGGGCCTGCCCTGGTTCGTGACGACGATCGGCGGCCACGACGTCATTCGCGGCCGGGCCGGCGACGATCAGATCTCGGGCGGCCAGCAGGGCGACGTGATCCTGGGCGAGGAGGGCAACGACTGGATCCTCGGCGGCGACTCCGCGGTCAATCGGCTCGATGGCGGCGTCGGCAACGACGCGATCGTGGGCGGTGCCGCGGCCGACGTGATCACGGGCGGCGATGGCCACGACACGCTGCAGGGCCTCGACGGCGGCGACACGATCTTCGGTGACGGCGGCGACGACTTCATCCTGGGCGGCGTCGGCGACGACACGATCGTGGGTGGTGCCGGCCAGGATCTGGCCTACGGCGACGAGGGCGACGACACGCTCTACGTGATCGACACGGTGCTCGGCGGCGGGTATGCCGCCAATCCGGGGTCGGCGGCGGACGTCTACGACGGCGGAATCGGCGCCGACACGATCGTGGTGCGGGCCGACATCGACGCCACGCTCCTGGCCGCGAAGATCACCGTGTTCGGCACCGGCCATTCCGTGTTCGGGGTCGAGTACGGTTTCCTCACCGGAGGTGGATCGGCCAACCGGATCGACGCCTCGTCGTTCAACGGCAAGACCGTGATCCGCGGACTGGGCGACGACGACGTGCTCGACGGCGGCACGTCCGTCGACGTCATCTTCGGTGGCAAGGGCAAGGACACGGTCCGGGGCAACCTCGGCGACGACGATCTCCGCGGCGAGCAGGACGACGACGTCATCGACGGCAATGCAGGCAACGACACGATCCGGGGCGGCGCGGGCTCCAACATGCTCACCGGCGGCGCCGACAGCGACACCTTCATCTTCGAGGGCGTCTTCGACGACCGGGTCATCGAACTCGTTGCCGGCGGCGGCAACGACGTGCTGGACTTGACCGCGGTCACGGCGTCACTCGTCGCCACGATCGACGCGCCGGCCGCAGGCACGCGGATCTATTCGTCGAGCCCCATGCTGGCCGTGGAGTGGATCAACGACCAGATCGAACGGATTCGCCTCGGGTCGGGCGACGACGTCGTGTATCTGACGAAGACGGGCTCCACGGGGGCCCGGGTCGACGCCGGGGGCGGCCAGGACCTGCTTTCGTACGGGCTTTCCGGCAGCGAGTGGTTGGCCAACGTGAGCGTCAGCCTGGCCGCTGGCACCGCCACCGCAGTGGCGGGGGGCGTGGCCGGTGGCATCGCCGGCTTCGAGGACATCACCGGGGGCGACGGCGGCGACGTGCTGACGGGCGATGCCGGCCCCAACACGATCTTCGGTGGGGCCGGTGCCGACGTGATCTCCGGCAACGCGGGCGACGACGTGCTCTACGGCGAGGCCGGCGACGACACGCTCTCCGGCGGTGCAGATGACGACTTTCTCTCGGGCGGCGGCGGCACGAACTCGCTCGCGGGTGGCCTCGGAGACGATACCTATGCCTTCGACGCCGCGGCCGCGAGCGACACGGTGAACGAAGCGGCGGGGCAGGGGACCGACGTGCTCGACTATGCCTACGTCTACGGTGCCGGCATCGAC
>CAIXGY010000330.1 GCA_903919035.1 uncultured Planctomycetaceae bacterium
CTCGACTGCGACGTCGAGAGCCACGTGCGGCTGTCGCAGCTCGTCATCGAGCGGTGCAAGCGAATGGCCGAGGCGGGCAAGGACGTGTTCCTCCTGATGGACTCGATCACCCGCATGGCCCGGGCCTTCAACAAGTGGGTCGGCAACACCGGCCGCACGATGTCGGGCGGCGTGGACATCAAGGCGCTCGACATCCCCAAGAAGCTGTTCGCGACGGCGCGGGTGTTCGAGGAGGGGGGCTCGCTGACGATCGTGGCCACCGCCCTGATCGACACGGGCAGCCGCATGGACGAGCTGATTTTTCAGGAGTTCAAGGGCACCGGCAACATGGAGTTGGTGCTCGATCGCAAGCTGGCCGACCGCCGCGTCTGGCCGGCGATCGACATCTCGCAGTCGGGCACCCGCCGCGAGGAAAAGCTGCTCGATCCCAACACGCTGCATGCCTGCAACATGCTGCGGCGGACGCTGTCGAGCATGCATCACGTCGACGCGATGGAGCAACTCACGAAGCAGTTGGCGAAGTTCAAGAGCAACCGCGAGTTCATCTCGCTGATCGCCAGCTCGCGGGAGGACTGAGCGGACGGCCGCCCGCCATCACGACTCGGCGGGACGTTCGCCGAGCCGGCGCAGCCAGTAGGCGTATTGCGGATCGCCGCAGCGGAACGAGAACACCGCGTCGGGGAGACGGGATCGTTCGGACCCCGCCGACTTCACCCGGACCACGATCGCGCCGTCGCGGCGCTGTTCGATCGCGATCCGCTCCGGTGGCAACGGGGCATCGTCCGACGCGAAGGGCATGGCGGGATGTGAGGCGGGGTCTTCCGGTGGTGACCGCGAACCTGGCCGCCAACCGGAGCCCCTCCAGTATGATGTGTCTCGATGGGCGATGCCAGCGGCGGGCCGGAGAAGGCCCGTTTGTAAGGCCCCGGGACAATGCCCGGTGCCGCCCTATACTCTCGTCCAACCTGCCCAACCGACTCGGGGAACACGTCCATGACGCCCTATGCGTCCCTGGCCGACGATTTTTACGTCAACGTCAATCTGGCCACGGAGATGGAACTCCCCTCCCAGCGTGAAACCATCCTCCAATACTTCGAGCGGCTGCAGAAGCACTACCCGTCGATGCGGAAGTTCTACTGCCGCGACAAGCGGGACTATGTGCTCGAGGAGGACAAGGATCAGGGCCGCTACCGCTGGGTGGCGGTGGAGGCGAAGCGGCTCTGCTCGGGACAGTTGAACCCGGCCACGCTCGAGGGGGCGCTCGGCCAGCACCGCCTGGCCCTGGATCTCGCGCCGGCCTACCTGTCGGTGAGCCCACTCGACTGCGAGGCCCTCGACGTGCTGTTCGGCTTCGATTTCGCCTATCGGGGCAATCACAACGCCCTGCTCGCCGAGGCGCTCGGCGTGGGACAGGCATTCGAGCGGGTCGGCGACCTGCCGGGCGGCCGCGTGATCAACTTCGAGCCGTCGCTGACGATGGCCCTCGACGAGGACTGTCGCACGCAGGTCCGTGTGAGCACGGAGACGCGAACGAATGCGTTTCAGGTGCGGACCGGCGAATTCGGCGACGAGCAACTCAGCGTGTACGTGACGGCGCGGCAGTATGGGAGCCTCGACCCCGACACGACCTACGTCGACGCGATCGACAAGTTGGCGCGAACTGCCCGTGAGGTGCTCGATGCGTGCGTCGTGGAGCAGATTCTCAAGCCGTTGGCACGGACGATCGCGCTGAAATAGTCGCGGCGTCGGGTAGTCGCGCCGACGGGGCATCCCTGACGGGAGCCGCGGCGCACGCCGGGCGTCCCAACCCGTTCAACGGTCGCGGTGGCGGCCGCCTTCACCCCGGCCGCGACTGCGAGCGTCGAGATTGCCGGCGATCACGATGCCGATGGCCTCCACCCAACTCGGCACCTCGCGGACGCTGTCGAGGCCACTCTCGGCGAGCACGTCGTCGTGGTCGGCCCGCGGCTCGCGCCGGCTGGTCGATGCGGCGGCGTCCTCGATCCCGAGGAATTCGAGGCCCTCGTCGTCCTCGTCGTAGGTGCCCGCGACGGGCGCGAAGTCGGCGCGGCGCACCCGCGACGCTCCCAGTCGCTCCTCGCCACCACGCCGCGACCGGCGGCCGCGGCTCGACTCGCCCCCCGATTTCGGTGTCGATGCAGACCGCCCCTCGCCGCCGCGCCGGCGCCGACGCCGGCCGCGGGACGCTCCCGAACCGGCCTCGTCGTCATCGGCCGCACGCGGACGGTCGCTGCGCCGCTCCGCCTGGCCGCGCTGCCGATCGCGGCCCTGGTCTCGGGCGTCCGCTTGGCCGGCAGCGGGCCGCATGCCGTAACTCGTCGGCAGCGGTTCGTGATCGAGGTCCGCCGGGCGGCCTTCATCACCCGGCTCGCGTGGCACCGACTGGGATTCCACAGGCTCCCGGTCACCGCGCGAGCGGCCCCTGCCACCCCGACGTCCGCGTCGCCGCCGCCGCCGCGTGCGATCCTCGTCACCCGGCTCGCCTGACGGAGTGCGGGGATGTGTGTCTCGTGGCTCATCGCCAGCGTCGAGTCGTGGTGAACGTTCGGCGACCCGGTCGTGCGACTGTTCGACGGACGCGCCCCGGTCGCGGTCGCCACCGGAGGCGTCGGTGTCGCGGTCTCTCCGGCCGCGACCGCCGCGTCGGCCCCGCCGCCGCCGGCCGCGACGGTCGCCATCCTGCTCGTCGCGGGGCGGAGCGGACCTGCCATCTCCACTCTCGTGGACGTCGGCCCGCAGGTCGGGTTCATCCCCGTCCTGCCGGTCTACCCGGTCAACGCGGGCGGGCCGGCGCTCGTCCGATGGATGACGACGCGGTTCGTCGCGCCGTGCAGTGCCCATGCCGTGATCTTCGGATCGCGGCAGCGGCTCGGCATGCCGAACCGGCTCCGCAACCCGCGGCGGAGGCGGCGGTGCAGCGCGGGACGTGGGTGTGCCCGAGACGGGCGCGACCCCGAGGTCGGCTGCAATGTCGTCCCAACTTCCGGCTGGTGGGGCGGCAGGCTTGGGTTTCGGCCGCTCCGCCGACGGAGGCGGCGTCGGACGGGCCGGCTGGGCTGCAGGACGTGATTGCGGCTCTGATCCCGGGCCGACTCCAAGCGATTCGGCGAGCGATGCCCAGGGATCGGGGTGGTCGGCGTGCATGGATATCCCGACTGCGGAGAGGGTTGCGGACGCCCGCGACGCGGGCCTCGTCCGTGGTCGCAGAATACCCGAAACGGTCGCCGCGCGTCAGGCGGCGGATCTGGCCACCGGGGCCGACGGTCCGGGCCGCAGCCACCCTCACGGCGTCGCCGCGCCCAGCCGTCGGATGAACGTGCCGTTGTCCGCCACGTCGATGAGCGGGCGATAGGGGCTCGCCAGGCTCCGGCGCGACCGCCCACCCGGATAAAAGACCACGTTCACCCCCAGGTTCCACGCGGCCGGGGCGAACGTGAAGGTCGTGCCCTGGCCGTCGAGGTCGATCGTCTTCGACTTGCCCGGGATCAGGTAGGTTCCCGTGCCCTCGAGGGCCCATGAACGTGCCAGGGGCGCACGGATGATCGATCCCAGGATTCCGTCGCCGTGCCCGGTGGCGCCGCCCCACACCTTCCACTCGTTGGCATCGCCGAACTGGAGCCGGTAGAAGGCGGTGTAGAGATCGAGGCTGGTGGCGACGCCGGGCGTCCTGCGGACGGGACTGAAGATGCTGCTCTGGTCGCCGATGTTCGTCGCGCCCCAGAAGCCGAGTTCGTGATAGCCCCAGACGTAGCTCAACTCATAGCGGAGTTGGGCGATGTCGACGTCGTCGAACCAGTTGTCGTGCAGGTAGTCGTAGACGGCGCCTCCCTGCAGTCCGCGTCCCTCGAAGGCCCGCGTGAAGAAGCCGGTCGTCACGAAGACCTGCTCGCGTCCGGAACGCTGGAACGTGCCGCCGGGCAGCCGGAGGGATGCCGGTTGGAAGTTGGTCTGCGTCCCGCGGATGCCGACCTGCCAGCCCACGCCGAAGGCGTTCCAGAACGGCATGCCCTGGTTGGCGAACTGGTCGAAGCCGAAGTTGCCGTTGAGGCCGAGATCGGCCTCGTTCTGGAACGCGACCATGCCGGCCCCCGCCGTGAAGTCGCGATACCACCGCCAGCCGTAGTAGGGGCGGCCGAACCGCCGCAGCCAGGCGCAGATGCGGCCCGAGTGGTGGCACAGCGGGTCGTCGTCTTCGCAGGCATACGGATCGTCGTAGAACGACTCGACGTGGAGCTGCGGCGGATACTCGCCGAGCATGAGCCCGTCGGAGCCGCCGAGCATCGTGGGATCCTCCTCCGCGGTGCCGAACTCGATGCCATCGGGGGCTGAACCGTCGAGCATCGGGAGCGGGTCGCGCGGGGCCGGGGTGGCGATCGTCTCGGCGGGCCCAGGCTCGCCGACGTCCGCGGGTGCCGTGGTCTGCGGGCCTTGCCGCATCACCGACGGCAGGGCATCGATGCCGGCGGTGAGCGTCTCGGCACGGCGACCGCCCACGGCGCGGGGCGCCAGCCCGCCACCGAGGCGTTCGACCTGCCCGCGACCGGCGCGGCGACCGGCCATCGCCGGGGACTCATCGCCGAGGATCGGCCGCGCCGACCCGCGGGAGGGTGTGCGAAAGATGTCAACGCCGAACACGGTGTCGGCGGAACGCGGCTCGAAGCTCGGCTGCCGGGCCTGGGTGGGCAGCGCGGTGCGTGCACGGATGGATGCCGGGGCGGCGGCCCTGCTCCGCATCGACTCGACCGGAGGCACGCCCTCCGGCAGCTGCACCGAGGCGGCCGAGCCGGTGGGAACGCTCTGCAGCTGAGGTGGCGCCGCGGATGCCCGCGGTTCCGGCGACGTCCGCTCTGGCGTCGTCGCCGACATCGGCTCGGCGGACGCCCGATGCGGCGTCCATTGAAGGCTCGCCTGGCCACCGCCGGCGGTGGATTCGGCGCGAGCGGCGACTGCCGTCGCCGCGGCCACCGTCAGGAGCATTGTCAACCGCCGCCAGCCAGTCGCGTTCGTCATGCCTCATCCTCCGCGGCCGGTGCGTCGCGTGCCCTCGTGGCGCGGCACGAACCGGTCGATTGGAAGAGTCATCGGCACCGGCACACCCGAAACTTCCGCCAAAATCGCTGCGACCGCGAGAGCTTGCGTGAATTGCGCAGTTTCTCGCGCTGGCGGCGTGCGAAGTTGGTAGATCCCTGTCGGGGTGACCTGCCCCCCTTCAACGTCGCCACTTTCAGAGAGAGATTCTCTGGGTGGCGTTACCCAAGGGAGGGGGGCAGTTTGCCGTTCCTAGGCAAGCGATGGCAGCGAACGCTGCGGAAAAAGCTCCGATCGATCGACTGTCTACCCGTGGATTCACCGTCAATGGGGATCTGGCAGTCTGGAGTCTGTATGTCGTCGAGCACGAGTACGCGCCGCCGCCGCAGGGAAAGCCCAAGCGTGGATGGCTCTACGTGGGGCAGACGAAGCGCGGCGTTGCCACACGCTTGGCGACGAACCCTGTCGTTGAATGTGGTGACTTTCACCATGTGACCTTCCGTGAAAAGACAAGGCAGGAGCGGCACCCGAAGGCACCGCTCCTGCCGTGACGAACACAAAAAGCCGATCGGGCTGCGATGCCCATCGGCCATGGCCCTGCTCGACCGCTGGCCGGCCTGCCGTAGGGCTGCGTAGAGTTCCGACGATCCGTTCCGCCTTACCTACCCCTCCTTGAAAAGGGCTGACCCATGCTGTCGCCGACCACGCCGCTCGTGATGCGTCTCGTTCTCGCCGCCGCCGTGACGCTGCCAGCGGCTGCCTACGCTGCGGACGCTCCGCATGCCGATGCCGCCGCAAAGGATGCGTGCATCAAGGCCTGCAACGACTGCCTGCGGGCCTGTCGCGAATGCATCCTGGGCTGCGACTGCCCAGGCTGCGAGAAAACCTGCCTGACCTGCATCGAGACGTGTCAGACGTGCGTCGCGCTCCTCGAGTACGACTCGCCGCTCTCTGAGGAGATGTGCGAGGTCTGCGAGGAGGCGTGCGAGCAGTGCGCCGACGAATGCACGAAGTGCGGTGACGAGCCCTGCTGCAAGGCGTGCGCGGCGGCGTGCCGGACGTGCCACGACGCCTGCAAGGCGATGACGCGGTGAGCACCGGCGGGGCTACCGGCGGATACCCATCACGACTCCCGAAACACGAAGTAGACGGCGCCGCAGATGCAGAGGGCTGCCCACAGGTAGTTGAGCTTCAGCGGCTGCTTCATGTAGAGCACCGCAAAGGGCACGAACACCGAGAGCGCGATCACCTCCTGCAGGATCTTCAACTGCCCGAGGTTCATCGTCGTGTAGCCGATCCGGTTCGCGGGGACCTGCAGGAGGTACTCGGCGAGCGCCACGCCCCAGCTGACCACAGCCGCGATGAACCATGGCCGTCCGCTCATGTCCTTGAGGTGGGCGTACCATGCGAACGTCATGAACACGTTCGAGCAGATCAGCAGCAGCGTCGTCTGGAGCAGGACTGGCATGGCATACGCCCTAAGGCTGACGCGACTCGACAAAGGTCCGTAGTGCCCGAATCCACCCGAGCTACAGAGATCGATCCTCGCCCGCTTTCGGGAGAACTTCGTCGTAACGGAACACGGTGCCGAAAGGCGTGAGGCGATCAATGTCAGCCAGGTTCGCCGGTAGTGCGACGCCGGCCTTGCCGAGAAGTTCGATCAATGCGCCGAGATTGTGAGTGCGCGGGTAGTCAACTGCACGAGCCGCCAGCGCGGCCTTCAACAGCTTTTCGGCGGCCTGCTGGGCATGAAAGCCGAGCGTGTCGTCGTCGACATCGCTATCCCCGAGCAACCGCTCCAACACGACCTCATCCTGACGCGGTTTGCGGAGCAGAACATCGTGTCGATCAGGCGGCATACAACACCCGGCCCTCGCGTCGGGCAGTGTGTTCCACCGTGCCCGGTGTCGCCGAGCGCTGCTCAAACTCCTGTTCGCTGATCACCAGAAGATCCACCGGCATGACGAGCCCTTTCAGGGCACGGTTGAGCCGGATCATCTCCTCGAACCGGTTTTCCACAACAGCCTCGACAACAAGCAGATCGATGTCGCTGTGGTCGTCAGCATCGCCGCGGGCGTGTGAACCGAACAGGATGATTTGCTTCGGCCGCGCCGCTGCAACCAGCCGCACCACGGCCGTACGAAGCCGATCAGATGTTGGTGCCCACGACGGAAGAACGGCGCTTTTCATACGAACAATCCTAACTCGATCCGGGATCGGCAGCCACGCCCTTGCCGCGAAGAACATCAAGCAGCCGGCC
>CAIXGY010000331.1 GCA_903919035.1 uncultured Planctomycetaceae bacterium
ACCCTACGCGGAGATCGCCTGGTTCTGCCGGCCCGCGGCGAATCAGCCCGTGCCCGGGACGACCGTCTACGACCTGCACCGCCGGCAGCTCGTGGTGATGAACTACCTCGGCCGCTCGAATCTCGCCGACAACGCCCTGTCGCTCACGACCGATCAGTCCGGCTGCGACATCTCGCTGCGGCGGGGCATCGTCACGGGCACCGCACAGATGCTCCTGCCCAACTCCCTCGGTGACCTCACGAAGCGAGAAAACCGCTTCATGCGGGGAGGCTGGTCGTTCGTCACGGAAGCCGGGTCGACCCGCAGCGTGTTGGCCCAGGTTTTTCCCCATGCGTTTCCCCGCGACGCCGCCACCGGGCACGCAATCGCGGAGGCCGCCCTCGATGGCACGAAACGGGCCTTCGAGGACGTCGTGCTCACGAACGTGATCGGCTTCGACGTGCGGGTCTTCGATCCACAGGCCGTGGTATCGGCGGCCGCCGGCGTGACCGCACGGCTTCCCGGCGACCCGGGGTACGTCGCTGCCACCGCCCAGCCGGCCGATGCCTTGGGTGCATACGTCGACCTCGGCTGGGGTGGCGGCACCGCCGTGGCCCGCACGGAGACGTTTCCGCCGGTGGGCCAGACGGCGCTGCAGTCGGCCGGCGTGGCCGTGACCGCCCTCCCCCGACGGATTTCCCTGTCGGCTCCGACGTACGATACATGGAGTCGCCACTATGAATTCAATGGCGTCGATGATGACGGCGACGGCGTAGTCGACGAGGCGGTGCACGGTGTCGACGTGAACGGTGACGGCTGGACCGAGCTCACCGGCGACGCCGAGACCTCACCGCCGTATCCGGTGCCACTGCGGGGCATCGAGGTGCGGATTCGCTGTTACGAGCCGTCGAGTCGGCAGGTGCGGCAGGTGACGATCCGGCATTCCTTCGTGGATTGACGTATCCTGAGAGACGTATGGCCGCCATGCGCAACAGGTTGAGGAAGAACCGATGACAGGCTCACGCATCCCTGGCCACCGAGCCGGCATGACGCTCGTCGAAGTGCTTGCCGTGTGCGTGATCATCGGGATCCTTGCGGGGCTGGCGCTGCCGGCCCTCGCGCGGGCCGTCACCCGCGCCCGCCTCACGCAGTGCACGAACAACCAATACCAGGTGGCCTTCGCTCTCCTCCGCTACGACGAGCAGTACGGCAGCATTCCGGGCTGGCTGAACGCGAGCCCCAGTGGGGCTTCTTCGGCGTGTGCGTGGACCGTTCCGCTCCTGCCGTTCCTCGGTCGCAGCGACATCTACGACATGTGGCCCACGCTGCCCAACAATCCCACGGTCGATGCGTTCATCTGCCCGGCCAATCGTCCCACCAAGGCCATCGCCTATCCCGTCGTGCACTACGCGGTGAACGTGGGCGCCAGTGGCACGAACACCAACGACGGAGTGTTTCTCAATCTCTTTTCGGGCACGGTGTCTTCACCGTCGCTCGACGTCATCGGGGAGTCGGATGGCACGTCG
>CAIXGY010000332.1 GCA_903919035.1 uncultured Planctomycetaceae bacterium
CCTGGGAAGCGTTCGGGCCGGGCGCCGCGCGGTTCGATGGCCGGACGCGGATCACGAACCACCGCAGCCCCGTCACGTGGATGAACAAGGTGCTCGCTGGTGAGGATTTCACCGGCGACATCGACGCGATGGACGCCGAGGCGGCGGCCCGCGAGCGGCTCGTCGTGGGCCTCCGCCGTCGCGACGGCGTCACCCGCGCCGCCTTTCGCACGGCGAGCGGCTGCGACCTCGACGCCCTCGCCGGTTCCTCCATCACCACGTGGATCGCGCTGGGCCTCGCGACGGACGACGGCCAGACGATCCGCCTGACGCTCGCCGGCCTGCTCGTCTCGGACGCACTGTGGGAAGCGGTGCTCCGCTGAACCGTCACGCCTTGCCGAGCGCGGCCGTCAGGTCGACGATGGCCTTCTTGCCGTCTGCGAAGTACATGAGCGTGTTGTCGGCCGCGAACAGGGGGTTTGGAATGCCGGCGAAGCCCGGCGAGAGCGACCGCTTCACCACCACCACGGTCCGAGCCTTGTCGACGTCGAGGATCGGCATTCCGGCGATCGGGCTCGTGGGGTCGGTGCGGGCCGCCGGGTTCACGACGTCGTTGGCCCCGATCACGATCGCCACGTCGGTCTCCGGGAACGTCGGGTTGATGTCGTCCATCTCCCGGAGTTTCTCATAGGGGATGTCGGCCTCGGCGAGGAGCACGTTCATGTGGCCCGGCATCCGGCCGGCCACGGGATGGATCGCATACTCCACCGTGGTGCCCCGCTTCTCCAGGGCGTTGGCCAGTTCCCGCACGGCGTGCTGGGCCTGGGCCACGGCGAGCCCGTAGCCCGGCACGATGACGACGCGGCTGGCCCCCTCGAGCACCATCGCGATCTCCTCGGCGCTGGCGCTCTTGATCTTTCCCGCGTAGACGTCGTCGGCGTTGGCCGCGGTCGTGGTGCCCAGCCCGCCGAAGAGCACGCCCACGAGCGAGCGATTCATGGCCTGGCACATGATGGCCGTCAAAATCAGCCCCGAAGCGCCCACCAGGGAGCCGGCGATCACGAGCACCGAGTTGTCGATCACGAAGCCCGCGGCCGCGGCGGCGAGGCCCGAGTAGCTGTTGAGGAGGCAGATCACCACCGGCATGTCGGCGCCGCCGATCGGCAGCGAGAGCGTGCAGCCGAGCACGCTGCCCACGATGACGAGCCCCCAGAAGAGCAGGTTCGACGACGGGTTCGCGCCGAAACCCCACAGGAGCAGAAGCGTGCAGATCCCGAGCCCGAGATTGATCCAGTGACGGTTGGGATCGGTCCAGGCCTGCTTGAACCGCGGCAATTCCTCGAGCTTCGCGAAGGCCACGAAACTGCCCCAGAACGTGACCGCGCCGATGAAGCCCGTGAGTGCCGTGGCGATCGCAAATTGGGTCCAGGCCGGGAGCGGGGCGGAGTCTCGGGCGGCGACCGCCGTCGCGTTCCAGAGTTCCGCGCCCGCCACGAGCGTGGAGGCGGCTCCGCCGAAGCCGTTGAGCAACGCCACCATCTGCGGCATGCCCGTCATCGGGTACTTCAGCGCCATCATCGCGCCGATCACGGCCCCGATCGCGGCGGCGACGGCCACGGTCACCAGGCCGCCGGCGCCGGCCGACGCGAGCCGATCGAGGACGGGCTTCTCGCAGCACGCGGCCGCCAGGGCGAGCGCCATGCCGGCGGCCCCGAGGAAGTTGCCGCGGACGGCGGTCCGCGGCCCGGTCATGAGCTTGAACGCCACGATGAACAGCATCGAGGCCGCGAGGTACGCGAGGTTGATCCAGGCCTGGCTCGACATCACTTCTTCTTCGGTTGGAACATCTCGAGCATGCGATGCGTGACCACGAAGCCGCCGGCCACGTTGACCATCGCCAGGACCACCGCCAGGAAGCCCAGGACGGATCCGACCCGCGTGGCCAAGGCTCCAGCGACCACGATCGCCCCGACGGCCGTGATTCCCGAGATCGCGTTGGAGCCGCTCGTGAGCGGCGTGTGGAGCCGCTGCGGCACCTTCGTGATCACCTCGAAGCCCACCCACATCGCGAGCAGGAAGACCGTGAGCAGGCGAATGAACGTGGCGGCCGGATCCTCGAACGACGCCGCGGACGCGATGGGCAGGAGCGGGCAGGGCAGAGTCATCGGACGGTTCCGGGGCGGAAATCAGGTCGGTGGTGCGGCGGGCTGGTCGAGCGGCGGCAGGCCGGCCCGCTCGCGGATCTTCGGGTGCACGAGCTGGCCGCCGGCGGCCACGAGCGTGTCGCGGCAGATCTCGTCGTCGCGCGACACGTCCGGCAGGCCCGACTTCAGGAGGTGGAGCAGGAACGTGACCACGTTCTTGGCGTAGAGCTGGCTCGTGTGCACCGGGGCCTCGGCCGGCAGGTTCGTGGGGCCGATGATCGTGACGCCATCGACGATCACGGTGTCGTCGGCCACCGATCCCTCGCAGTTGCCGCCCCGCTCGGCCGCCATGTCCACGACCACGCTGCCAGGCTTCATCCGCTGCACCATCTCGCGGGTCACGAGCACCGGCGCCTTCTGTCCCGGGATCAGGGCGGTGCAGATCACGACGTCGCTGTCGGCGACGACCTTGCCGAGCAGGTCGCGCTGGCGGGCATAAAACTCCTCGCCCATCGCCTTCGCATACCCGCCGGCGGTCTCGCTGGAGCCCGTCTCGAGGGGCAGTTCGACGAATTTCGCGCCGAGGCTCTGCACCTGCTCCTTCACGGCCGGCCGCACGTCGTAGGCGCTCACCTGGGCACCGAGTCGCTTGGCCGTGGCGATCGCCTGCAGGCCTGCCACGCCGGCGCCGAGCACGAGCACCTTCGCCGGCGTGAGCGTGCCCGCGGCGGTGGTCATCATCGGGAGGATGCGGGGGAGGGTGGTGGCTGCGAGGAGCACGGCCCGATAGCCGGCGATGTTGGCCTGGCTCGAGAGCACGTCCATGCTTTGGGCCCGCGTGATCCGCGGCACGAGTTCGAGGGCGAAGAGCGTGACGCCCTTCTCGGCCGTCTGGCGGCAGGCCTCGGGACCGGAAAGTGGGTCGCACAGGCCGATGACAACGAGCCCGGGACGCAGCCTGTGCTCGTCGTGACACCACGACTCGGCGCAGGCGCCGCACGTGCGGACGGCCACCACGCAATCGGCCCCGAAGGCCTCGTCGCGGGAGACGATCCGGGCGCCGGCGACTCGGTAATCCTCGTCGGTGTAGCCGGCGCCGGAGCCGGCACCGGACTCGACGAGCACGTCACAGCCCGCCTTCGTCAGCGTCGGCACGACGCCGGGCACGAGGGCCACGCGGCGTTCGCCGGGAAACGTCTCCTTGACGGCGGCAACCTTCATGCGGCGGGGGCAGGCGCGGGGTGACTCGGGATGCGAAACCAGCCGGGAGAGTGTGGTCACGGGGCGACGCGACCGCAACTCCGTCCCCGTTGCCGGCCGGAGCGGCCGCGGGCCGCACCCGGTTTCGTGCGTCAACGGCTCTCCTCGCTTGCCCGGCGACACCGGCATTGGTAGCCTGCGGGGCTCCCGGAAGTGGCCGTTTCTCCACGGCAGGCCCCGGGTCCGCGACACACGACACAGGGTGATGGTGGCAGACCGATGAAGACGTTCATGGCCAAGGCCGGCGAAGTCGAGCAGCGGTGGTGGGTGGTCGATGCCACCGGGCTCCGGGTGGGCCGTCT
Source organism: uncultured Planctomycetaceae bacterium (assembly GCA_903919035.1). Taxonomy (GTDB): domain Bacteria; phylum Planctomycetota; class Planctomycetia; order Pirellulales; family UBA1268; genus QWPN01. The sequence goes on from CAIXGY010000332.1 coordinate 3,686, forward strand.
CGCGAGCGAGATCGCGATGGTGCTCATGGGCAAGCACCGCCCGACCTACACTCCCCACGTCGACACGGGTGACCACGTGGTGGTCGTCAACGCCGACAAGGTGGAGTTCAGCGGCAAGAAGTGGCAGCAAAAACTCTACCGCTGGTACACCGGATATCAGGGACTCAAGACCGAGACCGCCGAGCACCGACGTGATCGCAAGCCCGAGTTGATCATCGAGGAGGCGGTCCGCCGCATGCTGCCCAAGAGCCGGCTGGGGCGTGTCATGCTCGACAAACTCAAGGTCTACGCGGGCGCCGATCACCCCCACCAGGCCCAGCGGCCTGAACCGCTGAAGCCGACCTGCTGAACCACACGAACACCGAACGAGGACCAACGATGGCTGCGGAAGAGGCTGTGCAGGAGCGGGCGCCGAAGTCGGCCCGCCGAGGTCAGGACATCATCGCCACGGGCCGGCGCAAGACGGCCGTGGCCCGCGTTCGACTGCGTGCCGGCGGCGGCGCGATCACGGTCAACGGTCGCGACCTCGACGCCTATTTCCCCGCCGTGAAGGATCGCGCTCTCGTGTCGGGCGCCCTCGAGCAGGTGGGCCGAAGGACGGCCGTCGACGTGACGATCACGGTGGATGGCGGCGGGCCGACGGGCCAGGCCGGCGCGTGCCGGCTGGGCATCGCCCGGGCACTGAAGGCGTTCGATGGCGAACTGGCGGAAGCGCTCCGGCAGGGGGGGCTTCTGACCCGCGATGGGCGAATGAAGGAGCGGAAAAAGTACGGCCTGCGCGGCGCCCGTCGGGGAACGCAGTTCAGCAAGCGTTGAGCCCGCGTTGCCCTCCGCGGCCGCCCACCCTGGCCCCTACGACCGGATTTTTCCGTTCGGGCGGTCGTTTTTCCGCGGCCGCGTGGTCGAAGCCATACTTGGGGCAGCGCGGCCGGCCGTTGGTGGCGTGCCGCGCCACGCCGGAGGAAATGCCATGTCGCGGTTCGTCGTCGCCCTGACCCTCGTGTCGGCTGTCGTCAGCATGGCTTCGGCACCTGCCGCGGCGCCCACCACGACCCAGGACGTCCTGGTGGCCGAGCAGGCGGGCCTCGCGGACGTGCGCTACATCCCCAACGATTCGAGGTCGGCGCAGATCATCGTCGCCAACCGTTCCGACCGCCCGCTCACGCTCCGGCTCCCGGAGGCCTTCGCGGGCGTGCCGGTGCTGCCGCAATTCATGAACCAGGGAGGCGGTGGTGGTGGCCAGGGCGGTTTCGGCGGCGCCGGGATCGGTGGCGGTGCGCAGACGACCGGAGGCGGCGTGCAGAACGCGGGCATGGGCATCGGCGGCGGCCAGGGTTTTTGCTGGGTCGCCCGCGAGGTCTACGGCGTTCACGACCACCGCTGGGTCGAGTTCCGCACCTGGCTCACGGTCGATGCGCCGGAGTGGCTTCGTGAAGCCTATGCGACACACGGCGAGGCGGTTGCCGACTGGCTTCACGATCGGCCGGCGGCCAAGCGGCTCGTGCGGGTCGGCATGGATGCCGCCTTGGCGGCGCATGACAGTCCTGGCGGCGGTGGCGGGCAGTTCCAGGTGGCGCCGGCGGCCGACGGCTCGTTCGTGGTGCCGGCGGGCAGGCAGCGGGTGTTCCGGTTTGCCACGGTGTGCCTCGAGCATGGCAAGCCGGAGCCGTCGCCCCGGATCCCCTACAAGCTCGTGGCCCTCGAGACGTTCTCGAATGATCCGCGGCTCCCGCTCGTGATGTCGGCCTTGGCCGGCGGCCAGGTGTCCCAGAAAGCGGCCCAGGCCGCGGCCTGGCACATCGCCAACGGCCTGTCATGGGAGCGGCTGGCGGCCGAGATGATCGACCATGCCGGCGGCGATCCGGACGAGCCGTTCTTCGCGGCGGGAGATCTCGCGGCGGCCCGGGCCCTCGTGAAGGAAGCCGACACGGTGGCGAACGCCACCGCGCCGACTCGATCGCAGCCCTACGCGACGGGTGACTGATCCGGCTCCCGCGTGAGCCTCATGCATCGACAAGCCCAACCGGCTCGGGTCTGCCCACACCCTCTCGCCGGACGCTCGCTGCGGTCATCCTGACCTGTGCTCGCTCGGAGGTGCCCTCGCTCTCGCCCTCCGGGCTGCGCTCGGTCACCAACGCCGTCTCGAGGGGATGGGCAGACCCGATCCTGCCTCGATCGGATGGGCATCCCGACGCCGGGACAGGCGCGGTGACGCGCGGGCATCACCCGTGGTCGGTCGGAGCCGGCTGAACGGCGCCGCTCACGGCAGGCCTGCCGATTCGTTGCCGGCGCGGGACCCGAGCGCCTGCCAGACGCCAGCCGCGATGTCACCGCTGATGGCGCGGACCGCGGAGTCCATGAAGGCCACGTTGACGATGCCTCCGTGGTAGCTCCGTGACGTCACGACCGCCCGCGTGGGGCCCGGCGGGGCGATGCCCTCACGGGTCGACGAGATGTCGACGTCGTACGTGTTGCCGTCGCGCACATGGGGCACGACCGTGGTGGGCGGGAAGGTCGTCGTGAATCCGGTGTGCAAGGCCCGGCCACACACCCATTCGGTGTGACCGGCCTCGGCCGACCAGGCGCCGCCGGCCATCAGGCCTGTCACCTCTGCCGGAGCCGCCGGCGCGGTCGCCGGCATGCCGGCCACGTCCTGCGCGCGGGGCGTGAACGCCTTCACCTCGGCGAGCGCCAAGGTCCTCGACATGCCGTCCGCGAAGGCACCAGCCTTGAGCTGCCTGAAGGGCACGAACGCACCGCTGCCCTCCGTCCGCGTTGCCGGGTCGTAGACGAAGTACTCTCCGACGTTCACGCCGTAGTTCAACGGGAAGTATTTCGGGGTGCCGGTCGCCGCGTCCATCACCGGCCGGACGTTCGCCTCGCTCGGGCAGACGAGCACGTCGACCCGCAGGGCGGCGACGCCGTTCGGCGGCGCCAGGCTCTTGTTGGTTGCATCGGAATAAGGCTTCGTGAAGTCGATCCGCGTGAAGAGGGATTCACCTTCGAGAAACGGCAGGAGCAGCGACTGCCCCGACCAGGGCGCCAGGCCGCTGCCCGACACGGCGAGGGCCGAAGGCGGGAAGGAGCCTTTCGCAGACTCGTGGTTGTGCGCCGCCAGGGCGAGTTGCCGGAGATGCACCTGGCACTGGGTGCGGCGCGCGGCTTCACGGGCCGATTGGACGGCGGGCAGCAGCAGCCCCAGCAGGGCGGCCAGGATCGCGATCACGACCAGCAGCTCCACGAGGCTGAAGCCGCCGCGACTGTTTCGGAATCGAGACGGCTCAATCATTGCGGCAGGTGGAAGTGCGAAAAATCGCCTGCGGCCCTGAACACGAGAATCATTCTCAATAGCGGTATTGTAGGACCCCGAACCACCCCGTCAACGCAGCCGCATCGCGACGGTGTCACGGGTGCGTGCCCGGTCGGCGTGGGGAGTCGGGCCGAGCCGTGCGGCCCAGGAAAGATGGTGTACAACGGCGTTGTCGGCGGGCGCGATGGAAAACCAGCTCGGACA
>CAIXGY010000333.1 GCA_903919035.1 uncultured Planctomycetaceae bacterium
CGCGATGCCAACGGCCGCGAGGTCGCGCAGGCCACTCACACGACCAACGCCAACGGCTCCTTTCACGGGAACTTTCCGATCCCCGGCGGGGCCCTGCCGGGCCAGTGGGCGATCCTCGCGACCGCCGGCGAGGCCCAAGGCGGCGTCGGCGTCCGCGTCGAGGAATACAAGCGGCCGAAATTCCAGGTCACGCTCGCGGCACCGGAGATGTCGGCACCGCTCGGTGGCATGGTCGTGCTCACGGGCACGGCCACGACCTACACCGGGCTTCCGGTGGCCGACGCGACGGTACGGTGGCGAGTGGAGCGGCAGGTGCGGTGGCCCATCTGGTGCCGCTGCTTCTTTCCGTGGCTGCCCTTCGGCGGCGACGCCCAGCGGATCGCCCGGGGCACCGCCCGGACCGACGCCAGCGGACGGTTCACCGTCACGTTCCCGGCGCGGCCCGATCGCGCGGTGCCGAAGGAGTCGCTGCCGGTGTTCACGTTCCGGGTGACGTCCGACGTGACCGATGCCGGCGGCGAGACCCGCACGGGCGAACGCTCCGTCAGCGCGGGCTACACCGATGTCGAGGCCGCGCTCACGGCACGGCCCTGGCAGGCGACCCGCGGCGGCGGGCCCACGCCGGTCGAGATCACGTTGGCCACGACGACGCTCGACGGAATGCCCCGCGGTGTGGCCGGCACGCTGAGCGTATCGCGGCTCGTGCAACCGGCCGACGTGGCCCGCGGCGACCTGTTCAACGCGCGGCCGTTCCCGGCGCCCAGGCCGCGGGGCGGGCGACACGTGCGCGGAGGCAGGGGCCGGCCGGGCGGCGCGATCCCGAGACCGCACCCAGACCCCATCGAGCCCGACCCGGCCGATCCCGAGACGTGGGCGGCGGAGGCGGCGGTGGCCACCGAGGCGGTTACCACCGACATGCGAACCGGCCGGGCGACCGTGAAGCCAAACCTGGCGCCGGGCATCTACCGGGCTGTGTTCGAGATCCCGGCCCGGGGGGACGTTCCGGCAGTGAAGGCCCAGCAACTCGTGGAGGTGATCGATCCCGACGCGCGGGCCTACGGCGTGAAGCGGGCGTTCGCACTGTTCACCGAGCAGGAGTCGGTCGAACCCGGCACGGAGTTTCGCGCGGTCGTCGGCACCGGCTACGCCACGGGCCGGGCGCTCGTGGAAATCTCGCAGGCGGGGGAAGTGCTCGAGCGGTGGTGGACCGACGCGACGCGGACACAGTGGCCCGTGAGCCTGAAGGTGACGGAGGCACAGCGGGGTGGATTCACCATGCGGACCTGGCTGGTCCGCGATGGCCGGCTGCACGTGGAGTCACGCACGATCGACGTGCCTTGGACCGACAAGAAACTCACGGTCGCCTGGGAGCGGTTCTCCCGCCGCGTCGAGCCGGGCACGAAGGAAGTCTGGCGAGCGAGGCTCACCTCCGCTCTGCCTCCGGCAGAGAGCCAGGGTGCGGGTGCCTCGCCCGTCGCGGCCGAGTTCCTCGCGCTCGCCTACGACCAGTCGCTCGACGCACTCGCCCCGCACGAGTGGCCGGGCGACGGCCTCCTGGGGCTGTTCCGGCGCGAGGCGAGTTGGACGCACCTGGGGTTCACGAACGCCGCGGCGGACATGCCTCACGTGCTCGGCCACTTCGACGTGCCGTCGGTCGACGTGCCGCCGCTCTCCTTCCGCCGGCTCCGCGATCCCTTCGGCTCTCCCCAGGGTGGCATGTTCGGCGATGGAATGGTCGCGGCGATGGCCGTGCCGACGGAGATGGCACCCCCGGGCATGCCGCGGATGCTGGCCAAACGCGGTGCGAACATGATGCAGGCCGACGTTGACTTCGAGGATCGCACGGCGGCGCAGGCAAAGCCGAGCGGAACCGCATCCCCGCCGCCCGCTGCAACCGCACCGCCCCCGCGCAAAAACCTGGTCGAGACGGCCTTCTTCCTGCCGGTGCTCACGAGCGGCTCGGACG
>CAIXGY010000334.1 GCA_903919035.1 uncultured Planctomycetaceae bacterium
ACTCGAACGGCACCACGCTGACCGACATCACGCTGCTCAACAACACGGGGCTCTACAACGCGGGCTCGTATCTGCCGGCGGCCACGGCGGGCCTGCTCTCGCTGGGCGGCCTGCCGGCGGTCGGCTCAGGCGGAGTCGCGCTCATGGCCGCCGTGCCGGAGCCCACGACCTGGGCGCTGGCCGTGGCGGGCCTGGCGGCGGCCGTGGCCGGGCGACGCTTCCGTCAAGCCCGTGGAGCCGGTTGAACGACGGCCAGCCGGGCCGCGGCGAAGGCGGGATCGGCGACCACCGTGACGCTTTCGGGCGGCATGCCTGCGGCGACGAGCGCATCGATCACGAGCCGGCGCAGCGTGCCGCTGCCCGTGAGCAGGCCACCGGCGAGCCGCAGCGGATAGCCGGAGGCGGCGAACCCGTTTCGCGTCGCGAGGGCGAGCACATGCGCGGCCAGATCTCCGGCGGCAGCCCTCACGAGCGCCACCGCGACGGCATCGCCCGCGTCGGCGGCGGCCAGCGTCTCGCGGGCCACGTCGGCGATCTCGCGGCGGCCCACGTCGGCCGAGTGGATGCGGGCCACGAGATCCGCCGGCGTTTCGGCGTTGAACCGGCGCAGCACGGCGATTCCCAGGAGCGTGTCGGGCCCGCGGCCGTCGCCGGCCCGGAGTGCCGCCTTGAGCGTCGCGCTGCCGAGTGCGTGGCCGCTGCCCTCGTCGCCGAGAATCGGTCCCCAGCCGCCACAGCGATCGCAGGCCGCGTCGGCCGTCAGTGGTGCGTCGCGGCGCCGGGCGAGGGCGAGCGATCCCGTGCCGGCCACGAGCGCGACGCCCCAGGGTTCGGCGGAAGCGTCGGCGAAGAGCACCAGGCCGTCGGACACCACGACCACGCGGCGAGCGATGCCGGCCCGCCCTGCCCAGTCCCGGATCGCATCCCGCTCGTCGGCGAGTCCGACGCCGGCCAGCCCCAGGCACGCGCTCGCGACCGGCTGGGGTGCGAGCCCGGCGTCGGCGAACGCCGCATCGATCGCGGCCGAGATCGAACTGCACGCCGTGTCGCGTCCGGCCACCCGCGGATTCGCCGCCCCGCCATGGCCGCGGCCCAACACGACCGGCTCCGAGTCCGGCGCCGCGGCACACCGGGCCACCACGGCCGTGCACCGCGAGCCGCCGCCGTCGACGCCGAGCACGAGCCCGGCGGCTGTGTCAGTGGCCGACATGATCGACCCCGCACCCGTTCGCCGCGGTGCCCAGCGCCCGTCGCAGATGGCCGTCCGCCGCGGCGATGAGCCGCCGGGCCTCGGCGGGCGACACGTGTCGCAGTCGGGCGACGACCGCCGTCTTGAGTTCGCCGTCGGCGTCCGCGAGCAGCCGCTCGGCCTCGTCCTCGCCGACGCCCGTGAGCGTCGCGACGATCCGCCGCGCGCGAATCACGAGCTTCGAGTTCGTGGCCCGCAGATCCACCATGAGGTTGCCGTACGTCTTGCCGAGCCGGATCATCGCGCCGGTGGTGAGCATGTTGAGCACCATCTTCGTGGCCGTGCCCGCCTTGAGCCGCGTCGAGCCGGCGATGATCTCCGGTCCCACGCAGGGTGCGATCACGACGTCGGCGTGGGCCGCGAGGGCGGCGTTCTCGTTGCAGGCGAGGCCCGCCGTGAAGCAGCCGAGTGCACGGGCATGGGCCAGGCCGGCGATCACGTAGGGCGTGCGGCCGCTCGTGGCGATACCCACCACCGCGTCGCGTCCATCGAGGCCGACCGACCGGAGGTCGGCCACCGCGAGTTCTCCGCGATCCTCGGCGCCCTCGACCGCCCGCGTGAGGGCCGGCGGCCCGCCCGCGATGAGCCCTACGACCATCTCCGGCGGCGTGCCGAACGTCGGCGGGCACTCGGTGGCGTCGAGCACGCCGAGCCGGCCCGACGTGCCCGCCCCGAGATACACGAGTCGGCCACCGGCCCCGATTCGCGCGGCGATCGCCTCGATCGCGCGGGCGATCGCGTCCGCCTGGCGGCCGACGGCCGCCGCCACGCCGGCATCCTCGGCGTTCATCAGCCGCACGATGCCGACCGCATCGAGTTCGTCGATCCGCGCCGAGGCAGGGTTCGTCGCCTCGGTCGTCAGCGAATCGGGGAGCACGTCCGCCATACCATCACGATAGTGCATGACGGGATGGTTCGCGACGCCGCCGGCCCGCCGCGCGGCGGATACACTCTCGCGGGGCGGTTCCGCATTCGTTCCAGGCGGCCGCCCGGGCCAGCCATGTCGAGCCCGTCATGAATGCCCAGCTTGGCGCCATCGACGTCGCGGTGCTCGTGGCCTCGCTGACGATCACCGTCGCGGTGGGCATCCTCGCGGCGGGTCGCATTCGCTCGCTCGACGCCTACCTGCTCGGCGACCGCGATCTGCCGTGGTGGGTGATCCTCGGCTCGATCGTGGCGACCGAGACGAGCGCCGCCACCGTCCTGAGCGTGCCGGGCGAGGGTTTCGGGGCGTCCGGGATGCGCTTCCTGCAGCTGCCGCTGGGCTTCATGCTGGGCCGCGCGGCGATCGTGAGGTTCCTGTTGCCGCTCTACTTCCGCGGCCAACTCCACACGGCCCACGAGGTGCTCCGCGACCGGTTCGGTCCGCTCGTGCAACGGGCCGCGGCCGGGCTCTTTCTCGTCACCCGCAACCTGGGCGACGGCCTGCGGCTCTACCTCGCGGCGCTCGTGCTCCAGAAGCTCACCGGGATGCCGCTGGCCTGGAGCGTGGGCGTGATGGGGGGCGTGACGATCCTCTACACCGTCCTCGGAGGATTGCGGAGCGTGGCCTGGAACGACTGCGTGCAGCTCGTGATCTACGTGCTCGGTGGCATCGTGGCCGTGGTCGTGATCGTGGCCCGCATCCCGGGCGGCTGGTCGGCGGCCTGGGATTTCGCGGCCGAGTCCGGCAAGCTCCGGATGTTCGACTTCTCGTTCGACCTGGCGAGTGCCTCGACGTTCTGGGCGGGCCTCGTCGGCGGCGCGGTGTTGAGCCTCGGCACGCATGGGACCGACCACATGATGGTGCAGCGCTACCTCTCGGCCCGCGGCGAGCGGGATGCGGCCCGGGCGCTGCTCGCGAGCGGCGTGGCCGTGCTGTTCCAGTTCGCGCTCTTTCTCGGCATCGGCGTGTTGCTCGCGGCCTTTCATGCACTGGGCGGCGAGGCACCGCCCGAGCGACTCGACGAGGTCTTCGCCTCGTTCATCGTGCGTCACTTTCCCGCCAACACGGGCCTCGTGGGCCTGCTGCTCGCGGCGATCCTCGCCGCGGCGATGTCCACGATCGCGAGCTCCCTCAACGCCTCGGCCTCGGCGCTCGTGCACGACATCTGGCTGCCGTTACGGGCGGCCGCCGGCCACCGGGCGCCGCTCGCGCCGGCCGCCGCGCTCGCCCTGTCCCGCTGGCTCACGGTGGCGTTCGGGGGCGTGCAGGTGGCCGTCGGCATCGCCGCGGCGGCGGTGGACGCCACGGTCGTCAGCCGGGCGCTCACGATCGCCGGCTACTCGGCCGGCCTGATGCTCGGCGTGTTCCTGCTCGGCGTGGCGACGCGGCGGGTGGGGCAGGGGGCGGCGCTCGCCGGCGCGGCCTGCGGGCTGGCCGCGCTCCTGGCGGTGCAGTTCGTGCTGCCGGGCCATGGCCTCACGATCGCTTGGCCCTGGTTCGCCTTCGTGGGCGCGGCGACCACGTTCGCAGCGGGCCTCGCCGCGTCGATCATCGTGCCGCGGGCGGAGGTGGCCGGATGACTCAGCGGGTGGCCCTGCTCATGTATGCGTGCGCCGCGGTCGCGGTCGCCGCGGCCGACCCGCCGCGGCTCGATCCCGCCGCGGCGGGCTTCGACCCCGAGCGGCTCGGGCGGATCACGACGCTCTGCGACGAGGCGATCGCCGCGGGGAAGATGCCGGGGTGCGTGGTGTGCGTCGGGCGACGCGGGGGCGTGGTGCTGCTCGAGGCGCGGGGCCGGCGGGCGGTCGCACCGGTGGAAGAGCCGATGACCACCGACACCGTCTTCGACCTGGCGTCGCTGACGAAGCCCGTGGCCACGGCCACGGCGATCATGCAACTGGTGGAGGATGGCAGACTGCGGCTGTCGGATCCAATCGCCGCGCACATCCCGGAGTTCGCCGCCCGCGGCAAGGACAAGATCACGGTCCACGACCTGCTCACGCACCAGAGCGGCCTCGTGGCCGACAACGCGATCGAGGACTACGCCGCCGGACCGGATGAGGCGTGGCGGCGGATCTGGGACCTCGCGCCCGTCGAGCCGCCCGGCACGAAATTCACCTACTCGGACGTCAATTTTCTGGTGCTCGGCCGGCTCGTCGAGCGGCTCTCGGGCGAGCCGCTGGATGCCGTCGTGAAGAAGAGGACGTTCGCGCCGCTGGGCATGGCCGAGACCGGCTACCTGCCAGCCGACAACCTGCGGGCCCGTTGTGCACCGACGGAGGAGCGCGACGGCGCGTGGATCCGCGGCGAGGTGCACGACCCGCGGGCCTGGAAGCTCGGCGGCGTCGCCGGCCACGCCGGCCTCTTCGGCACCGCGGCCGATCTGGCCCGCTACGCGGCGGCGCTGCTCGGAGGCGGCAGCCTCGACGGGGCCCGCGTGCTGGCGCCCGAGTCGCTCGCGGTGATGACGCGGTCGTGGCGGATCCCCGGGGGCGGCGCCCGCGGGCTCGGCTGGGACAAGCGGAGTCCGCTGTCGGGCAACCGCGGCGACCTGCTCTCGGAGGCGGCCTACGGCCACGGCGGGTTCACCGGCACGGCGCTCTGGATCGACCCGACGCTCGACCTCTACGTCGTCTTCCTCTCGAGCCGGCTCCACCCCGACGGCGCGGGGAACGTCAACCCGCTCGTCGCGCGGATCGCGTCGTCCGCGGTGGCGGCGCTCGTCGAGTCGCCGGTGACGAGTCCTCCGAGCGAGCGGCCCGTGTTCAATGGCATCGACGTCCTGGCCCGCGACGGCTTCCGGCAGTTGGCTGGCCGACGCGTGGGCCTGATCACGAACCACACCGGACGCGACCGGGCCGGCGTCAGCACCGCCCGGCGGCTGGCCGGCGCCGAGGGCCTGACGCTCATCGCGCTCTTCAGCCCTGAGCACGGGGCCACCGGCACCTTCGACCAGGCACACGTGCCCGACGGCCGCGATGCCGCCACCGGCCTGCCCGTGCACAGCCTCTACGGCAAGACGCGGCGGCCCACGAAGGAGATGCTGGCCGAGGTCGACACGCTCGTCTTCGACATCCAGGACATCGGCTGCCGGTTCTACACCTACATCTCCACGATGCTCGAGGCGATGAAGGCGGCGAGCGAGAACGGCGTGGCGTTCGTGGTGCTCGACCGGCCGAATCCACTCGGCGGAATCGAGATGGCAGGGCCGCTCGTGGATGCCGGGAGCGAGTCGTTCGTGGGCTGCCACCCGATCCCGGTTCGCCACGGGATGACCGTGGGTGAGTTGGCCGGGCTTTTCAAGACCGAACTGAACCTCGACCTCGACCTCATGGTGGTGCCCTGCGAAGGCTGGCGGCGGGCCGACGCCTACGACGCCACGGGGCTCGAGTGGGTGAATCCGTCGCCGAACATGCGGAGCCTGACCGAAGCCTTTCTCTATCCGGGCATCGGCCTCCTGGAGATGACGAACCTCTCGGTGGGCCGCGGCACCGACACGCCCTTCGAGGTCGTGGGCGCGCCGTGGCTCGACGGCCGGCGGTTCGCCGACGTGCTGTGTGCGCGGCGGATTCCGGGCGTGGCTTTCGTGCCGGTCGCGTTCACGCCGACGGCGAGCACGTTCGCGGGCGAGGCGTGCCGCGGAGTGAACGTGGTGATCACGGACCGCCGGCTCTTCGACCCGGTCCGCGTGGGCCTTGAGATCGCAGTTGCACTGCGCCGGCTTCATCCCGAGGAGTGGCAGTCCGCAAAAATCGGCGTGCTGCTGCTCGACCGCGAGGTGCTCGAAGGAATCCAGGCGGATGTCGGGCCGGATAGCCTGAACGCCGCGGCGGCCTTGGGACTCGGCGAGTTTTCCCGACGCCGCACCCGCCATCTTCTCTATGAATGAATGGGCATCCTGGAGGCGGCCCGGTGGGTTGCCAGTTGGCCGAACAAAGGAATAAATTATTGGACAACTCGGGGTTGCCGCACTAAAACAGCTGTGGCGGTGGAGTGCGGGGATTCGCGTCGATCTGTCATGAGACGAATTCGCGAAGGAGGAAATGCCATGCCCGGGAGTACGCGGGTGCGGAGCGTCATTCTTGTTGCGGCAATGGCGGTTGTGCCCGCCGCGGTTGCCCGCGGGCAGGGACTCCAACTCACGGAGGTCTCTCGGTTCAACCTCAATGCCGCGCTCGCGGCGGCGAGCGGCACGGCGGCAGGTGCTCCCCCAAATTCCAACTACATCGGCAACAACGTCAGTGCCGTCGCCTGGAACGGCTCACGACTCTTCGTGGCGGGATTCAACAACGGCGCCACCGGCACGAACTCGGCAAACACGGGCATCATCGAGGTGCTCAATTCGACCACCACCGGGATCGTGATTTCGTCGGCCGTCCAGTACGGCAGCCGGATGGGATTTCTCCCCACTCCCACACAACGGGGCTATTCGGGCCTCGCCCTGGACGGCCCCCGGCTGTTCGCGGCGATCGATACCGGCAGCGTTCAGCCGAATGCGTTGCGGGGCTACGACGTCGCGTCCGGAACCGCAAGCGTGCTGTGGAGTGTGTCCGGTCGGGGCAACGGTGGGGTCGCGATCGATCCGGGTTACATCGTCGGCGGCACGAACCAAGGAGGTGGCGGCGTCGGGTGGGCGACCTGGGGTGATGGCGTTCAGGGCTCGGCGAACCGGCGGGGACTCAATGATCCGGTGACGGGAGCCACGATCTACAGTTTTTCCGGCACCGCCGCCGCACCTCCGGGAATGCAGTGGCCGGCCACGACCAACGCCGTCAATGGTCGCGACATCACCTTTGACCCGCGGACGGGAGATGTCTACGGTCGCTATGTCGACGTGGTTTCGAAGGCTGTCCGCAGCGGCTCCAATGCGACCACATCTCAGTCGGTCATCTGGGACCCGGGTGACGGCACCATCACGGTTGGCCAAAACATTTCCTTCATGAGTCAGACCCCGGCTGCGCCTGGGGATCTGCTCGTCTTCAACCAAAAGGATGGTGCTGGAGGGCTTCCCTTCACCGACTACGTCAGGCTGTCCGACACCAGCGGCAATCTACAGACGGCGACGTGGACGTTCCTCGGCGGGGCGACGCCCACGTCCAATGCCGGCTACTACGACTTCGCGTACGACGTCGCGTCCCAGACGCTGGCGATCGCCGACACCTCGAACAGCCGGGTGTCCATCTTCAAGTTCGGCGCCCCTGATCCCGACACGCAACTGACCTGGGCTGCCGATGGGGTGAACGCTGGCGGCAGCGGCTCTTGGAACACCGCTTCGACGACGTGGCTCGGCGCCTACGGGCCCTCGGCCTGGCAGTCGCAGGCCAACGCGCTGTTCAGCGGCACCGTGTCAGGCAACACGGTCACGGTGGCCAGCGGCGGGGTCAGCGTCGGTCGCGGTTTGTCGTTCACGGGCGACGGCTACACGATCGCCGCGGCCGACGACACCTCGGCGATCACGCTCACCGGTGTGGCCTCGTCCACCAACAACCTCTTCGTCGGCACGGGACTCACTGCGACGATCAACGCCCCGGTCGTCGCGTCGGCCGGGGTCTCGAAGTCGGGAGCCGGAACGCTCGTCGTCGGGGGTACGCTGTCCGGCGGCAACGTGTTCATCAACAACGGCCGGCTCGCGATCGCCGCCGCCGGGGCGATTCAGCCGTCGGCGGGCGCGAGCGTGACGATTCTCGCCACCGGCACGCTCGACGTGACGCAAGTGTCGGGCGGCTACGCGGCTCCTTTCGGCACGGGCGTCGCCGGTGCCGGCACCGTCGCCGGTAGTCTGACTGTCGGCGGCAACGCAGCCGTATCGCCCGGCTCCAATCTGGGCACCCTCACGGTCACGGGCAACGCCACGCTCTCCTCGGGCGGCAACTACAACTGGCAGGTCTACGACGCGGCCGGCACGGCCGGCGGCGCGACCGGCTGGGATCTCTTGAACGTGGGCGGTGTGCTCGACATCGCTGCGACCTCCGCCGATCGGTTCAACCTCAACCTCTGGAGCCTGTCGGGCGTCGGACCAGACGTGAACGGCAACGCCCTGAACTTCAATGCGGCGACCAGTGGCACCTGGCGGATCGCCACGGCGGCCGGCGGGATCACGAACTTCGCGGCGGACAGTTTCACGATCAATGTCACGGCCACGAACGGCACGGGCGGGTTTGCGAACTCGCTGTCGGGCGGCACGTTCAGCCTCGTACAGTCGGGGAACGACCTGAACCTCGTGTTCACGACGGGATTCACGCCGACCCCCACCACGCTCACGTGGTACGGCGACGGCGTGAACCCGGGCGGCGCGGGCACGTGGACGACCACGGGCAACACCTGGTTCGACGGCACGACCGTGCGGGCCTGGGTGCCGGGCGCCAAGGCGATC
>CAIXGY010000335.1 GCA_903919035.1 uncultured Planctomycetaceae bacterium
ACCCCGTCAACGCAGCCGCATCGCGACGGTGTCACGGGTGCGTGCCCGGTCGGCGTGGGGAGTCGGGCCGAGCCGTGCGGCCCAGGAAAGATGGTGTACAACGGCGTTGTCGGCGGGCGCGATGGAAAACCAGCTCGGACAAGGGAGAGAGCGGCGTGGCGGCAGCGCGGTCTGAAGGCGGCACCGGGGCGGACGGCGACGTCGTCGTCGAGGCCCGCAATCTGTCCAAGACCTACCGCGACTTCTGGGGCCGCAGCAAGAAGGTCGCTCTCAAGCCGCTGGACCTCGAAATCCGCCGCGGCGAGATCTTCGGCCTCCTGGGACCAAACGGCTCGGGCAAGACGACAACGCTCAAGCTGCTGCTCGGGCTGATCTTCCCCACGTCCGGCGAGGCCCGCATCTTCGGGCGGCCCGCCATCGACGTCGCCAAGAACGAGCGCATCGGCTACCTGCCCGAGGAGTCGTATCTGTACAAGTTCCTCGATGCCGAGGAGACGCTCGATTTCTACGGACGGCTCTTCGACATGGCGCCGGCGGAGCGATCCCGTCGGGCCGCCGCGCTCATCGAGATGGTTGGCCTGCAACGCGACCGCAAGCGGCAACTCCGCGAGTATTCCAAGGGCATGACGCGTCGCATCGGCGTGGCGCAGGCCCTCATCAACGACCCCGAACTCGTGCTGCTCGACGAGCCCACCAGCGGCCTCGATCCGATCGGCACCCGCGAGATGAAGGATCTGATCGTCGATCTCAAGGCGCGCGGCAAGACCGTGATCATGTGCTCGCATCTCCTCGCGGACGTCGAGGACGTATGTGACCGCATCGCCGTGCTCCATCAGGGTGAACTCAAGGAACTCGGACGGGTGGAAGACCTGCTGCGGGTGACCGACGTGACCCAGATCCGGGCCCGGGGCCTGCCGGCCGCGGCTCGCGAGGAGATCCGCAGCGTGCTCGCCCGACACGGCGCCGCCGACGTCGAGATCGGCAATCCCACGACCACGCTCGAGGACCTGTTTCTCGAGGTCGTGCGGGACGCCCAGGCCCGGCCCGGCCGCCGGGCGCAGGCCGACCGGCGGCCGTCAGCCCATGATCCCCGAGCCGGGTGACGCCGCGTCATGGTGCTCGAAGAGGAGATCCCGCGGTTCGCAGCCTGGATCGGCCCGGCCCTGCTCAACTTTGGGGCCACGGCGGCCGCGGCCGGGCTCGTCGCAGCGGCTGCGGCGTGGCTCGTGCAGGCGATCGGGTACGGCCCGCTGGCGGCCGGCGACCGCGTCTACCGCGGCATTCTCGGCGGGTGTGCCGACCTGGTGGGCTCGTCGCCCCGCCGTGTCTATGCGCTCGCCCGGCTGGCCGTGCAGGAGTCGCTGCGCCGCAACGTGCTCGTCGTCCTCGGCGTGTTCGCGCTCGTGTTGCTGTTCGCGGGCTGGTTTCTCGATCCCGCCAATCCCAATCCCGGCAAACTCTCCATGGGGTTCGTGCTGGGGATCACCAACTTTCTGGTCTGCTGCGTGACCCTGCTCCTGGCGGCATTCAGCCTGCCGGCCGACATCAAGTCGCGGGCGATCCAGACGGTCACGACCAAGCCGGTGCGGACGGCGGAGATCGTCCTCGGCCGCACGCTCGGGTTCGCGGCCATCGGCACGTGCCTGCTCGCCGTGATGGGACTCGCCGGCTGGTTCTTCGTCATCCGGACGGTCGCCCACGTCCACACCCTCGAGGCCGATGACCTGCTGGAGGCGACCGACGCAGCCGGCGTGGCCTCCGGCTTCACCGGCCGCACGAGCCTCGAGCGCGGTCACCGCCACCGCGTGACGCTCGATCCCACCGGCTCGGGCGCGGCGGAGACGGCCCAGGGTCACAGGCACGCCGTGTCCCGATCCGCATCGGGCGACTGGATCGTCGGCCCCGCCGAGGGGTTGCTCGAGGCGCGGCGGCCCCACCGCGGCACGCTCCGCTTCCTCGACCGCGACGGACGGCCGAGCGCCAAGGGGATTTCGGTCGGCAACGAGTGGGCGTACCGGCAATACATCGAAGGCGGCACCGCGGCCGCCGCGATCTGGACCTTCTCCGACGTGACCGAGCGGGAATTTCCCGAGGGCCTGCCGCTGGAGATGATCGTGCGGGTCTTCCGCACCCACAAGGGCCGCATCGAGGAAGGCATCCACGGCACGATCCAACTGCGGAATCCCGTGTCCAACGTCCGCAGCCAGGCGTTTCCGATCGTGGCCCGCGAATTCACCATCGACTCGCTGTTCGTGCCCCGCGCGCTCGAAGCCGTGCTCGCCGATGGGTCGATCCGCACCATCGATCTGTTCGCCGATCTCGTGGCCGACGGGCGGGTCGAGGTTTGGCTTCAGTGTCTCGAGCCGGCCCAGTACTACGGCGTCGCCCAGGCCGACTTCTACCTCCGGGCTGGCGACGGATCCTTCGCGGTGAACTACGCCAAGGCCTGCCTCGGCGTCTGGTTTTCGATGCTCGTGGTGACGGCGCTCGGGGTCATGTTCAGCACGTTCCTCTCGGGCCCGGTCGCCCTCCTGGCGGCTCTGGCGGTCGTGCTCGTGGGCCATTTTCGCGGCTTCATCACCCGCCTCTTCGAGAGCCAGTTGACGGGCGACACCAAGATCCAGCCGGGGGGTGGGCCGCTCGAGTCGCTCGTCCGCATGGCGACGCAGGAGAGCATCACGGTGGCCTGGGATCCCACGCCCGCCGCCCAGGCCATCAAGGCCGCCGACACGCTTCTGCTCGCCCCCATGCGGCTGGCGGCGGGGGTCTTCCCGTCGCTCGCCGAACTCGGCACGGGTGATTTCGTGGCCGAGGGCTTCGACATCCCATTCGACCTGGTGGCCGCCCACGGCGTCGAGGCTGCCGGATTCGTGGCGGCGTTCTGCATCGCCGGCGCGTTCTGCCTGAAGGCACGGGAGGTGGCGTCATGACCCCGTTGCAGTCCGACCCTGCGGCCAACGGCCGCGGCTGGCTCGGCATCCGTCCCGCCACGCTCGCCTGTCTCGTGGCGATCGCCGTCCTGCTCGTGCCGCTGTCGTTGTTGTCACAACCCGCCGACTCCGAGGGGCCCGGGGGAAAACTCGCGCGGTTGCGGACCGACTACGGGCTCGCCCAGGCCGATCTGGGTGACGTCGATCCCGCCGGCGAGACGATCCGCTTCGCGACGCTGGGACTCAAGAACGTGGCGGTCACGCTGCTCTGGGATCGGGCCAACCATTACAAGAAGGTGGAGGACTGGACGAGCCTCTCGGCCACGCTCGAACAGCTCACCAAGCTCCAGCCCAACTTCTACTCGGTCTGGGACTTTCAGGCCCACAACCTGTCCTACAACATCTCCGTCGAATTCGACGACTACCGAGACCGCTACGCCTGGGTCATCAAGGGCATCGAGTTTCTGCGGGACGGAATCGGCCTCAATCGGCGGGAGCCGCGGTTGCTCGGCCGGATGGGTTGGTTCCTCGGCCACAAGATCGGCAAGGCCGACGAGAAGAAGCAATATCGGCGGCTCTTCAAGGCTGACGACGATTTTCACGAGCGGGATCGCCCGGGCCGCACGCTGCCGGAGCGGGACAATTGGCTCGTGGCCCGGGAGAAGTATCTGGCCGGCCAGGCCCTGGCCGACTCGGGCGTACCGCTCAAGACGACGGCGTTGATCTTCCACAGCGAGCCCATGATGACCGCCATCAATCACGCGCGAGCGATCGAGGAGGAGGGCACCTTCGGCACCGCGGCCCGCGACGCCTGGACGCTCGCCGGTGAGGAGATGCGGCGGTTCGCGCTGCGGGAGATTCCCACGAGCTGGGACGTGCCCATCCGGCTCGGCCTGCAGGAGGAGGAGGAGGCCCGGGCCGCACGGCTGGCGGACGAACTCGAGTCGTTGGTGCCGGGGGCGTTCGCGGCCCTCGGTCAGCGGCGTCGCGACGCGCTGTCGGAGTCGCGGCGCGCCGCCCTTGCCGTCGCGCCGGCCGAACGGACGGAGGAGCAGCAGCAGTTGGCGGCCGAGGCGGAGGCGGCCATCCGGGTGACGTGGCCGGAGGTGGCCCGCGAGGCGCCGGCCGACGTGCGCGACCGGGCGCTGCAGCTGGCCCGCGAGCACGACGAGGCGCAGCAGACCGCCACGATCATCGATCGCTACCGGGAGATCGTGAACTTCAACTTCTGGCGGGCCACCTGCGAGGCGGAAGTCACGCCCCCGGCCCTCGAGTTTCACGAGCAGGCCTTCGCGGCCGACGGCGACTATCGCGGAGCGCGGCTCCAGGCGGCCAAGGCGGCCTACGAGCGGGCGTTCGCCGCCTGGCGGCAGGTGCTCGATGCATCGCCGGTGCTCCGCGACGACGGGATCACGATCGAGGATACGGCAGAGATCGTGGGGCGCTACAAGAAGGTGCTCGAACAGCTCGACGAGCCATTCCCGAAGCCCTTCATCCTTCAGGACGTCCTCGACAAGGCTCCACCCGCCGAATGACGGTTCGCCCGTCAACCCCGGCGGACGAGCAGCTTGTCGATCCGCCTGCCATCCATGTCGACCACCTCGACGACGAGGCCGTTCCAACGCACGGTGTCACCCGGCGCTGGAATCCGCTCGAGTTCCGCGAGCACGAGTCCTGACACGGTCGAGTAGTCGCGTGGGCCGGGCTCGAGCTTCACGCCGAGCCGCTGCACGAGATCCTCGACTCCCACGCCGCCGTCGACGAGCCAGGAACCGTCGTCGCGCCGCGTGAAGGCCGTGGCTTCCTCGCGGCGGTGTTCGTCGTGGATCTCGCCGACGAGTTCCTCGAGCACGTCCTCGAGCGTCACGAGTCCCTCGGTGCCCCCGTACTCGTCGAGCACGATGGCGAGCTGGTTTCGCTCGGTCTGGAAGAGCTCGAGCAGCCGGTCGAGCGGCATCGTCTCGGGCACGAACAGGGCCCGGTGCATCATCTTTCGCAGCTCGATTGGCCAGCCCATCCAGGTGTGCCGCAGGACGTCCTTGATCGACACGTAGCCGAGAATGTGGTCGAGCGAGCCCTCGTAGACCGGCAGTCGGGAGTAGCCCGCCATGGCCACGGCGCCGGCGACCTCGGTCGCCGGCGTGGTCACGTCGAGGGCGTCGAGGTCGATTCGCGGCCGCATGATGTCGCGGACCGTTCGCTCGCCGAGACGCAGGGCCTCCGAGGCCACCGACTGCTCGATGCCCTCGAGCACGCCCTCGGCTCGGCCTGCTTCGAGCAGGTGTTCGATGTCGTCGACGGAGACCGATGGTCCCGCCTGGCCCCGCGCTCCGAGCAGGAAGAGCACGGCGGAGGTGGCCAGGCTCATTCCCCAGACCAGCGGCTTGAACACGAGCGCGACGAACTGCATCGCCGGCGCCGCGATGCGGGCGAAGGTCTCCGCCCGCCGCAGGGCCAGCCGCTTCGGCACCAATTCTCCGAGCAGGAGGGTGACGAACGACAGGAGCATCACGAAGGTCGTCAGGGCGATCGTCCGCGAGGCGCCGGCGAGCGCCGGCGGAACGTGGCCGGCGATCCAGCCGGCGAAGGAGTCGACGAGGCGGTCGCCGCCATAGACGGCGGCCAGGGTGCCCACGAGCGTGATGCCGATCTGCACGGTCGGCAGGAAGCGGTCGGGATTCGACGCGAGTTCCAACGCCGTCGCCGCTCCGGCGTCGCCCGCATCGGCGAGCTGCCGCAGCCGCCCGCGCCGGCTGGCCACGATCGCCATCTCGGCACCCGAGAAGAAGCCGTTGGCGAGGATCAGCACGAGGACGATGGCAAGTTCGGGCAGCATGGCTGGCACCAGTTCCGGCTCACCCGCCGCCCGCCGAGGCGTCGCGGCGGACCACGGCGAGGTTGTCGCGGTGCACGACCTCCTCGTAGGGCACGGATCCGAGAAGGGAAGCGATGCGGTCGGTTCGCGCGCCGGCGATCCGCCGCAACTCCGCGGCGGGATAATTCACGAGCCCGCGGGCGAACACGCCGCCGTCGGGTCCGGCGAGCGCCACGACGTCGCCGGCGGCGAACTCGCCGTCCAGCCCTGTGACGCCGGCGGCCAGGAGGCTGCGGCCCTCCGCGACGACCGCCCGCCGCGCGCCGTCGTCGACCTGCACCGTGCCCCGCGCGTCGGCCGACCAGGCCAGCCAGCGCTTCCAGGCCGGCATCGCCTGGCCGCTGCCGGCGAATGCCGTGCCCACCGGGTCGCCCCGGAAGATCCTCTCGAGCACGAGGTCGTCCCGGCCGGACGCGATGATGCAGGCCCCGCCGGCCTCCGTGGTGATCCGCGCGGCGGTGATCTTGCTGGCCATGCCCCCCTTGGAGATGCCGCCCGGGCGGTCGCGGGCCAGCGCCTCGATCGCGGCGTCGATCCGCGGCACGTGGCGCAGGATCGCGGCGCCGGGCTCGTCGGGATGCCGGTCGTAGAGACCATCCACGTCGGACAGGAGCACGAGCAGGTCGGCGCCGACGAGCGTCGCGACGAGCGCGGCGAGGCGGTCGTTGTCGCCGAACGAGGTCCGCAACTCCTCCACGCTCACCGTGTCGTTCTCGTTGATGACCGGCACGGCGCCGAAGTCGAGCAGGGCGCGAAGCGTGTTGCGGATGTTGAGGTAGCGGGCCCGATCCTGGAGGTCGTCGGCAACGAGTAGCACCTGGGCCGCGTGGCGGCCGTGGCCACGAAACGCCCGCTCGTAGGCCTCGACGAGGCAACTCTGGCCGATCGCCGCCACCGCCTGAAGGCTGGCGAGTTCCTGGGGTCGACGGGAGATGCCCATCCGCCCCATGCCCGCGCCCACGGCTCCGGAACTCACGAGCACGACCTGACGGCCCCCGGCGAGCACGGCGTCGATCTGCCTGCCGAGCGCCGCGATGCGTCGGTCGTCGAGCAGGCCATCGGCGGCGGTGAGCACGCGGGTGCCGACCTTGACCACGACGAGGCGGGCCGCGGCGACGAGCTCGGATCGGGTGGAGTCGGTCATGGTGGCTGTCCGGTCGGCCGGACGGTGATGACGCGGGACACGGAGCCGAGCATCTTACCGTCAGGGGCACCGGACGCCGGAGACCGCGAAACAGCCCCGGCGGTCGTCATGGTTGAGGCGCGTCGGCGACCGCCCGTATAGTGCGACGAGGTCGCGGACGACGTGCCGGCGCCCTTTCCACCAGGCCAGAGGCGATGAGCGACCTCCATCACGAGTGCGGACTCGCCGCGATCTACCACCTGCCGGTGCCCGAGGCCGAGACCAGCCCGCTATGCCCGGCGCAGGGGCAGGAGGAGGTGTCGCGGCTCGTGCCCCGGATGCTGCTCGACGTGCAGAACCGCGGCCAGCTCTCGGCCGGCATCACCGCCTGGAACCCGACGCGCAGCCAGCTGCTGGCCACCTACAAGGACGTGGGCACGGTCAGCGAGGTGTTTCGCATGAGCCACCGGGGCAAGTACGAGAGCCTCATGGAGCAGCACGCCGGCAGGGCGGCGATCGGCCACGTCCGCTACGCCACCTGCGGCGCCGACGACCGCGGCTACGCACAGCCGCTCGAGCGGCCGCACATCCAGCGGCGGAAGTGGTTCGCCTTCGGATTCAACGGCCAGCTCGCCAACTATCCCGACCTGCGGGCCGAGATCCTCGCCGCGGCCGAGCACCACCTGGCCCGCGACAACGACACCGAGGTGATCATGCACGCGATCGGCCGCGAACTCGCGGGCGACGCCGATCCGGCTCCGGCCGACCTGCTCGCGGCCATCGCCGGGCGGTTCGACGGCGCGTGGAACCTCGCGATCCTGGATGCCCGCGGCAGGCTGATCGTGGCCCGTGACCCGCTCGGCATCCGCCCCCTGGAATACGCCCGGCTCGGCCCGCTCGTGGCGGCCGCCAGCGAGAGCGTGGCACTGCTCAACCTCGGCTTCCCGGCCGAGTCGATCCGCTCGCTCGAGCCGGGCACGGCGTTGGTCGTCGACGGGCACGAGGTCCGCGTCGACCGGTTCGCGGCGAGCTCGCGGCGGGCCCACTGCTTCTTCGAGTGGGCCTACTTCGCGAACGTCGCCAGCACGATGGACGAGCGGAGCGTCTATCTGACCCGCAAGCGTCTCGGCGAGGAGCTCGCGGCGCTCGAGACGGTGCCGATCGACGCCGACACGGTCGTCGTCCCCGTGCCCGACACCAGCAAGGCGGCGGCCGACGCGATGGCCTACCGCCTCCGGGTGCCGGCGGTCGAGGGCCTGATCCGCAACCGCTACACGGGCCGCACCTTCATCGACGGCGCCGCCAGCCGGCGGGCCAAGGCCGAGACGAAGTACACGCCGCTCCGCGAAGTGCTGGACGGCAAGCGGGTGATCCTCGTCGAGGACTCGATCGTGCGGTCGACCACGATGAAGGTGCTGCTGGGGCGGATGCGATCGCTGGGCGGGGCCCGCGAGATCCACGTCCGCGTGGCCTGCCCGCCGATCGTGGCGCCGTGCTTTTACGGCATCGACATGAGCACCATCGACGAACTCTTCGCCCCGCAGTTCCTGCGGGGCGGCCCGCTCACGGCGGCCGCGCAGGCGGCGATGGCGGAGAGACTCGGCGCCGACTCCCTCGCATATCTGCCGCTCGAGGCGGTGGCGCGGTCGATCGGCCTGGGTGTCGGCGATCTCTGCCAGGCCTGCCTCACGGGCGACTATCCGACGCCGGCGGGCGAGAGGCTCTATGAGATCGCCCTCGGGCAGACGGCCGCTGGCGGCCGCACCTACGAGACCTCGACGCGCTGACCGTGTGTCGGTGGTGCCGCGGGTGGTGCGCCCGCGGCATGCGGGCGGGTGCGGGTTGAGCGAGCCGCACCTACACGGGCGGGCGAAGGGCGAATCGCGCCCGCCACACCGGGGCGCCGGCCAGCCGCGTGCGGCGCTCGAAGTGGGTGCGGTAGTCGAGGTCGTGCTCGGGCTCCCGCGTCGCTTCCTCCTCCGGGTCCGCGAACAGCCCGGTGACGGCCGCGATGGCGAGCGTCTCCCGGAAATACTCCTCGACGTCGGTCCAGACGTGGAGCCGTCCATCCGGTGCGAGTGCGCGGGCCACCTGGCGGAGGAAAGCCTCGGACAGCACCCGGCGCTTGCGATGCCGCGCCTTCCACCACGGGTCGGGAAAGTAGACGTGCACCGCGGCGAGGCAGGCGTCGCGCATCCGGTCGCGGACGAGCGGCAGCCCGTCGCCGTGGACGATCCGCGCGTTGTCGCGGCCCGCCGCGGCGAGCTTGCCCGCGCAGAGCCGGGCATAGCCGGCCGCGATCTCCACGCCGAGATAGTTGGTGTCGGGGTGGGCGGCCGATGCGGTGGCCAGAAACAAGCCCTTGCCGCTGCCCACCTCGAGTTCGACGGGGCCCGGTCGGGGAAACAGCCGCGCCGGCTCGCCCCCCTCCGGTAGCGCGTCGGGCACCAGCAGATGGGTCGAGAGATCGACCTCCGGATCGGGTTTCTTCGGTGGACGGCGGGGCATGACCGGTTCGTCAGCCCTGCGGCGCGCCGGGGATGCCGGCGAGCATGTCGACCGGCAGGGGCACGCCCTTGATCGTGCCGTCGACCACGACGCTGTCGCGGACCAGGCCCTGGAACCGGCAGACGATCATCGCCTTGGGACGGACGCGAATCCGCTCCACGGCGATCACGAGCCGGTCTCCCGGCACCACAGGCTCGCGGAAGCGGACGTCCTCCATCCCGCCGAAGCCGATCACCTGGGCATCGAGCAGGTTGTGCTTCTGCGTGTAGTAACTCGACAGCTGCGCGGCGGCCTCGCACATCAGCACGCCCGGCATGAGGGGCATGGCCGGAAAGTGTCCGCGCACCCAGAACTCGTCGCGGGTCACGTCTTTGTAGCCCACGCACAGGCCGCGGGCCTGGTCCTCGTGGACGATCGCCGTCAGTTGCTCCATCTCGAACCGCTGCCGGTTCCAGCGGCGGATCTCATCGATGTCGGCGATCACCCGCTCGAGGTCGTACTCGCTCGGATGGATGATGTAATCGCGCGGCGCCATGCCAACTCCGTTCGCCGGGCGGTCAGGTGCGGATGTGCTTCCGCTTGGCCTTGCGGGCCTTGCTGTTGGCGGGACGGGCGCCGTGATTGGCCTTTTTCAGGCCGCGGTGGGGCTTGGCCATGGAATCCTCGGGGGGCTGAGCATCCGGGCTTACAAAACGTCAGCGTTGTACCACGGTCGGTCCCGGCATTCCACCACACCACCGCAGCGGTCAGCCGCGGGTGTCGGCGGCGGCGCCGACCTCCGCGGCGATCGCCTCGCGAACGCTCGTCCGCACGATCTCCACGAAGCTCGCGGCGAGAAACCCCAGGAGCGAGCCGATCACCGCCGATGACGCGCCTCCGAGCAGGGCCCCCGCCGGGGAACTGCCCACGAGACAGGCGAGCGCCGCCGCGCCGCTGGCACCGCCGATGACGCCGCCGATCGCCGCCGACACCGGCACGAGCCCGCCGAGGCTGCCGCGCCGCTGGAGGGGCACGGGCGGCGCTGCCGGCGGCATTGGCAGCGGCCCTGTCCGCCGGACGATTCGGGAAAGTTCCGAGTCGGTCTCGTCGCGGAGTCGAGTGCCCAGGGCGTTGCCCGCGACGTGCACCGCGACGCACCCGATCAACACCACGGCCGCGAGCCAGCCGGCGAGCCCCAGCCAGCCGATGGCCGCGCAGGCCACGCCCAACAGCACCGCGAGCCAGGAGAAGGTGACCGGACGCATCGAATCGACCCCGGAGCCGCCGGATCCTGCCCCATTCTAGGCAGCAGCCGGCCGCTGGCTCACCACTCGCGTTCGACAGCGTCGGGCCGGTAGACCGGCAGGAGCCTGTAGTAGACCTCGAGCGAAAGCACCGCGAGAGCCGTGTGGGCGAGTCGTCCGCCCGAGGCGGTCTCGGGGTCCGCGAAAAACCAACTGCCCTGCTCGTGGCCGGCCCGCGCTTGTGCCGCCACGAGTTGGTCTCGATTGCGGCGGTTCCACCTGGGCCACGCCGGGTGGTCGCTCTGCAAGAGAGCCTGCGCGAGATAGAAGTTCATGTAGATGGCCTGGGGGTCGGGGCCTGGCTGCGCCAGGGTCGCGAGGCCGCGGCGAACGGTGTCCATCTGGTCCCAGCCCGTGTGCAGTCGGCAGAAGAGCCCGATTGCCGACGTCGAGGGCTCGTCGAGTGGCCCTTGGTAGCCATACGACTCGCCCGCGCGGGCCTGGACGCGGTCGAGAAACCGCCGCACGCCGTCGATCGTGGGCGAGGGCACCTCGACACCGGCCAGTGCCGCGCTCTTGAGGGCCGCGAGCTGCCAGGCGGTCGAGGTGGTGTCGCCGGCCTGGCCCGGCAGGTAGCGCCAGCCGCCTCCATATGCGTCTTGTGCGGAGACGATGAATCGCACCGCGGCGGCCACGGGCCGCTCCAGCATGTCGTCGCGGGTCATGCCGAGGGCCTCGGCGAGCGCCAGGGTGGCGACGCCCTGGCAATACATCGAACCTTCGGTCAGGTCGCCGCCGCGAGGCGTGGATCGGAGTCGCGACAGCAGGTAGTAGAGCCCCCGGTTGACGACCTCGCGATGGTCGCCTTCGAGATGTGTGTGGCCGGCGCCGAGAAACGGCAGCAGCGCGAGGCCAGTGGCCGCTGTCGTGCTGCCGACGGTGCCCGCGTCGCGGCAGGCTCCGCCGCACCGGCAGTTGGTGAGATCGCACCGCCACGAGCCGTCCTCACCCTGATGGGCGGCGAGCCAGGCCAGGCCCGCCTCGACGGCCGCCTCGCTGGCGGCCGAGCCCCCGCGCTCGCGACTGGCGTCGCCACGGGCGGAGCCGTGACGACTGGCGAACGCAGCGCCGGCCGGGGCTTTCGTCATGGAGAGCGATGCGGGTCGCGTCAGGGTTGCAGCCGGCAGCGGCGGCACGGCCGGATCGTGCGCGGCGACGAGCTCCGGCGCCGCGGGTTCGTCGGGCGTTGAGATGAGCGGCTCCACCGTTACCGCGGCCGGCTCGGGAATCGGCGCTTCGAGCCCGGGTTCCAGGGCCACGTCAAACAAGTCGACGGCCGCGTCGCCGCCGTCGTGGCCGGGTTCGTCCGCCGGCGGGGCGAAGAGGATCCGGATCGGCCGCGGCTTGCGCTCGATCTCCCGGGGGACGACGAGCAACGCCAGCACGATGAGCGCGACCACGTGCCAGACGAGGCTGGCATATCCCGACCGCACGGTCTGGCTCGCGGCGATCCGCTCGATCCACGGCGCGCGCGGTGCTGGGGCAGACATGGGCTGGGGCGGCGGAGGGTGACGGTGTGGTGACGTCTGACGCCTGGGCGAAGTATGCCGCCGCGACGCGACACGCCGGGCGCGCACGACGGCCCTGCCAGGAAGATCGGCGTTTGGCACCGCAGGCCTCGCGTTTTGGCCGACAGCGGCCTCCCGGATGCGTGGTTTTCGGACGCGGGGCGGCGATGCCCGGTCGGTGCGCGGGCCGCTGGCGAGCGGCCGACCGACCGGGTAGAATTTGGGGCTTCCGCCGTCCGGGCGGTTTCTGCATTCAGGCTGGAGACGCTGCGATGGCGAAGGGCAAGAAGAAGCTCGAGGTGGTGCACCTGGTCTGCGAGGAAACCGGCGACCAAAACTACACGTTGCGGCGGAAGACCGGTGGCGAAAAACTGAAGGTCAAGAAGTATTCGCCGCGGCTGCGGAAACACACGGTCCACAACGAGAAGCGGAAGTAGGGACGCAGCCCCCTGGTCGCGGTGGATGCCGCGGTTCTCGTGTGGCTGCCGCGTGATCCTCGCGCGTCACCGCGCCTGTCCCGGCGTCGGGGATGCCCGTGCCGTCTCGCTCGGACGTGAGTGAAGGGCTTCCTGCCCTTCACTCGCTCGATGCTGCCCTCGCTTCGCAATCCGTGCTGTGCTCGGCCAGCAACGCCGGCTCGACGGCACATGTGTCACCGCGCCTGTCCCGGCGTGGGGGATGCCCGTGCCGTCTCGCTCGGACGTGAGCGAAGGGCTTCCTGCCCTTCACCCACTCGATGCTGCCCTCGCTGCGCAATCCTTGCTACGCTCGGCCAGCAACGCCGGCTCGACGGCACGGGCATCCCCCACGCCTTGCTCGACCGAAGCTTAGGAAGGATCGGGTCCGCCCATCCCGTCGAGACGGCGGAGACCGGGCACCGATCCGCCGCAGACGGATTGATCGGCGCAGGCGGATTGAACGGCGCAGGCGTGGATGCCGAAGCGCGGCCGTCTCCGCGCGAGGATCGGGTGGGAGCACTTTCAGCCGACGTCGGCGAGGGCGGCTGCCAGGGACGATTTGTCGTGCGGGTCGACTCGGACGATCTGATCGGCCGCGCGGTCGATGTCAGGCTCCACGGTCGCCCCCGTCATGGCGATCACGAGCCGACACTCCGCGGGTCGCACGAATCGGGCCGAGCCGGGGCGGATCACGACGTCGATCTCGCACGGGCACCCGGGCATCGCGTGCCGGGCGCCGGCGATCTGGGCGACGAGCGCCCTGCCGAGCGGAGACGTGGCGCAGTCCCCGGGCAGGCCCCACGTGACGGCGGCAGCCGGGCGATCCACGAGCCCGTGGCGGCAGACCGTGAGCCGTCCCTTGCGGTGGCAGTAGTCCACGTTGACGCCATCCCGCCACCGCCGTGTGGCGGTCGGGTCCGGCGGGTGCCACACGTGGAGCGACGCGGTGCGGTCGAGGATCGACTCGAGCCTCACGCCACTGGCCCGCAGCCGCAGGCCGAGGTCGTCGTCCTCCTGGCCCCAGCCCACGAACCGCTCGTCGAACCCGTTCACCCGCACGAAGTCGTCGCGCCAGACACCGAAGTCGCCACCGGCGAGCCGCGGCTTCGTCGCGTGCCTGACGACGCCGTGCCACCAGGCCCGCCGGCGCCGCAGCGACAGCGTGCGACGCTCGCCGCGCGACACGAGCGCGGCCAGGTCCACCTCACGGAGGCGGGGCGGATCGAGGCGAGCGCTCGCCGCCGCATCGAGCCGCGCGCAGTAGCCCAGAAGGGCCGTGCCCGGCCGGCGGCGTGCGACGTGTGCGGCCACGTGATGCCGCGGAACGACGCAATCGCCGTCGAGGAACAGGAGATAGCGTCCTGCAGCGAGGCGGGCCGCCGCGTTGCGGGCCCGGGCGAGCCGAAAGCCGTCGTGGGGCAGGCTCGTGAACCGCACCGCAAACGGCGCCCGGCCGGCGAACTCGCGGACGACGTCGGGAGTGTCGTCCGTCGAACCGTCATCGGACACGATCACCTCGAGCCCGCAGCCGGCTGCCTCCTGCAGCGCGAGCGATGCGAGCGCCAGCGCGAGGTGCCGTGGCCGGGCGTAGGTCGTCACCAGGATCGACACGTCGACGGCCTGCCTGGTCATGACGGCCGCCCCACGGCCCGCCGCACCAGATCCGTGAGCTCGGCCTCCCCGGCGCGGACGTGCAGCGCGATCTCGACCGCCGCGAGCGGCACGCCGCCGATGTCGTCGCGTTGCACCTTCACGAGGTCCTTGAGCGTCGTGATCACGATCTCGGCGCGCGCGGCGGCGGTGCCGAGACGAGCGACGTCGTCGGCGGCGTAGGCATGGTGGTCGGCGAACGCGCGAAACGTCACGACCTCCGCGCCGAGCGCCGCGAGCGTGGCCCGGAACGCATCCGGGTTGCCGATGGCGGCGAATGCAGCGACCCGTCGGCCGCGGATGTCCTCCAGGGACCACGGCGCCGCGGACCAGCGGCGGAGCGCCACTGGACGGTGCTCCGCCTCGGCCCAGACCAGCGGAGCCCGGGCGCGGCACAGGGCCGCGAGTCGCTCGTGAATGTCGCGCCGCCGGGCCGCATCGACGCGGTCGGCCCGCGTGAGCACCACCGCGTCGGCACGGGCGACGCCGGCGATCGGCTCGCGGAGCAGGCCGCGGGGAAACAACCGGTCGCAGCCGAACGGATCCGTCGCATCCACCGCCACGATGTCGAGATCGCGGGCGAGGCGTCGATGTTGGAAACCATCGTCGAGCACCACGCAGTCGGCAGTCGCGGCGGCCGACCGGACGGCGGCGAGCCGGTCGCGATCGGCGACGTGGGGCACACCCGGCAGGAGCAGGGCGAGTTCGGCCGCCTCGTCGCTCGTCGCACCGTCGGCGGCGCCGTAGCCGCGGCTGACGATCGCCGGCCGCCCGCCGGCCGCCGCGAGGATTCGCGCGACCCAGGCCACGAGGGGCGTCTTGCCGGTGCCGCCCAGCGTGAGATTGCCGACCGACACGACCGGCACTGGTCCGCGGTGGATCGGCAGGAGCGCGGCATCGTACGCGGCGTTGCGGGCGCGGACGGCCGCGCCGTAGGGTGCTGCGAGCGCGGCCAGGCAGGCCCGCGCGGCCGTGGCCGCCGGGCCCCGGGTGGAACCGTCGACCAGTCGCCGGAACGACGCCGCATCGGGCAACAGCGACATGGAATCCGGCGCCTCCACGCAGCGGGCGAACCGGGCCACGATACCAGGGTTCGCTCGGCGTGGACCACGGCCGCGGGCGACTTTTCCCACGGGCTCGGGGTGATGGAATCGCCGCACGCCCACGCCGCCCGTCGCCGATATACTTTGCGGAAGAGGCTCGATCGGAGCGGATGAAGCGGCGGCGGTCGGTCGCGGATCCATGGCCCGATCGGCAGGAGGTCCGATGGCGACGGCTTCCAGCAGCGACACCCTCGCCGTGGCCGACTGGGACCACGGGTCCGAGACGAAGTCGGATCGCTATCTGGCCGCCCGGCTTGCGGCGGCCGGGGCCGACTTCAAGGGCGTCGCCGTGGCGACGTTCGTGCTCGCCGCGACCGTCGGTGCGGTGGTGTGGCTGGCCGCCGGAGTGCTGGCGGAACACTGGATCGTCCCCGGTGGACTCCCGGCAGCCGCCCGCTGGGCGTGGTTGGGCATCGGGGTCGCTGCCCTGGCGGCGGCGGTCGTCCGCTGGGTGGTGCCGCTGGTTCGCTACCGCGTGAATCTCGTGTACGCGGCGCGCGTCATCGAGCGTGAGCATCCCGACCTGCACAACGACCTCGTCAACGCGGTGCTCGTGAAGGCGCGGCCCGAAGACGCCGCGCCGCTGGTCGTCCGGTCGATCGAGCGGCGGGCCGCCAAACGGCTGTCGACGGTGCCGGCCGACGGCGTCGCCGACCGCAACGTGCCGCTGCGGTTGACGATGGCCCTCGCCGCGCTCGTCGTGAGCCTGGCGGTCTATCAGATGGTCGCGCCGAAGAGCCTGGTGGTGTCGGCGGCGCGGCTGGTGGCGCCGTGGTGGGGCATCGCGGCACCGTCCCGTGTGTCGATCTCGCGGCCGCGGCTTTCGTGGCGGATGCCGCCCGATGGCACGGGTGGCGAGCGTCCCATGCAGCCGCTGGAGACCGTGGCGGGCGCGGTGACGCTCGTCCGGGGCCGACAGGTGGTCGTCGAGACGGTCGTCGAGGGACTGTCGGGCGACGAACGGGCCGTGATCGCAGTGACGCCGCTGCGAGACGATGGCACTGCGGCCGGCGAGGCATGGCAGACGCCGCTCGTCGCCGGCGGTGAGCGCACCAGGCTGACCGCGGTGCTGCCGGACGCGGCCCGCGGCCTGGAGCGGTCGGTCGAATTCGTCGTGGTGGCGGGCGACGCCCGCAGTGAGCGGGTGCGCGTGGCCGTGATCGACACGCCGACGCTCCTGGTTCGCGAGGTCCGCTACGACTATCCCTCCTACACGGGGCGGCCACCGGAGACCGTCGCCTGGCAGGGCGACCTTCGGGCTCCCGAGTTCACGAAGGTGACGCTGACGGCCGAGGGCAACCGGCCGCTCGAGGCGGCATGGATCGATCCGGGGTGCAGTGGCCGCGACAGCGACAAGAAGAAGATGCGGATCGGGCACCACGACCTCGCCCGCGCGATCGGCGAGTTTCCATTGCGGATGAATCCCGATCGCACGGGTCCGGAGTTCGCATCGTATCGACTCGTGTTTCAGCCGCGTTCGTCGTCGGTGGCGCGCGAGTCGCCGGTGGTGGAGAAACTCGAATACCGCATTGAAGTGATCGCGGACGTGGCGCCCGAGGTGAGCATCGAGGCCCCGGCCGACGAGATCCGAGTGCCGCCGTCTGCGCCCGTCACGATCCGCGTGCGGGCGATCGATCCCGACTACGGCCTGGCCCGAGTCGGCATCGAGGCGCGGCTGCGTGGCGGCGCGGAGCGGCCCCCACACTGGATGCTCGAACGGACCCTCACGGCGGCCTTCGAGGGCGTTGCGGAGATCGTGCCGGAACGGCTCGGGGCCGGTGCCGGCAGTGTCCTCGAGTATCGGGCGGTCGCCCACGACACGCGCCCCGACCACCCCAACGTCTCTCACTCGCCGTGGCGCACGCTGCAGATCGACGCCGCGGCACCACCGCCGCCGGTCGAGCGCCGCCCGCCGCCCGACGGGCAGGGT
Organism: uncultured Planctomycetaceae bacterium; assembly: GCA_903919035.1. Taxonomy (GTDB): domain Bacteria; phylum Planctomycetota; class Planctomycetia; order Pirellulales; family UBA1268; genus QWPN01. Next base: position 17,369 of record CAIXGY010000335.1, read on the forward strand.
GGGAAAGCAGGACGGCAGGGTGGCACCGATTCTCCGGAACCGTCTGCGGAGGGTTCGCGTGACGAGCCTGCGCACAGGCCGCCGGAGCCGGGACAGGACGGCGTTAACGAAGGGCGCGACACGCCGCAGGCTGGCGGCCCGCAGGAACCCACGCCTCGCGGTGATGATCGCCAGGTGCCGAATGCGTCACAGCAAGGGCAGCGAGAGTCCGGCGATGGTGACGAAAATCGCGACAACGCGGAACAGCCGGAGCGGGGTCAGCAGGGTGGTCAGCAGGGTGGTCAGCAGGGTGGTCAGCAGGGTCGCGCGGATGGCCGGCAGCAGGACGAAGCCGCAGGGCAAGCGGCGGGCGAACAGAACGGGCAGTCTGGAGCGAAGCAGGGCGGTCGGCAGCCGGGCGGTGCGGACGGAGGGCAAGCTGGTGACGATGCGAGCCAGCCCGCAGGCCCGGGAGCGAACCCGCCGGGCGCTGGTCGCGGTGAACAAGGCTCGACGACCGAAGATCGCCGCGCCAGTTCCGCCGCGAGTGACGGTGAACAGTCCCGTAACGCTGGTGGAGACAACCGCGCGGATGGCGATCGGGCACGCGGGCGGCCTGCGGCAGCCGATCCGAACGATCGCGGCAGGCAGCCGCCGAGCAATGCCGTGGCCGCGGATGGTACGAACGACGGTGAGGCCATGGAGCGGATTTTGGAGAACAAACGCCGCGAGGAATCGCAGCAGGGTTCGCGTGAAGGCCAAGGCCAGAAAGGCCAGGGTCAGAACGACAGCCGCGACAGCGCCGACGGTGAGTCGGGGGCAGGACAAGGTGAGCCGGGGCAGAGCCAGACTGCTCGAAGCGAAGGCCGTGACGGCGAAGACCAGCGTGGTCGGGGTCAGGGCGAACGTCAGGGTGAGCAAGGTCAGAGGCAGAGAGACGGTCGCGAAGTCCAAGGTCAGCAAGGTGGAGAGCAAGGTGGAGAGCAAGGCGGACAGCAGGGCGGACAGCAGGACGGAGAACAGGGTGGAGAGCAGGGT
>CAIXGY010000336.1 GCA_903919035.1 uncultured Planctomycetaceae bacterium
GACTCGGCCGTGTTGGCCACGTTGGGCAGCACCGTGACCATCAAAAGCCCCAGGATGGCCACCACCACGAGCAGCTCGACGAGCGTCATGCCCAGGCGATGGCAACAACGTGGATTCATGGCCCGGATCACTTCGAAAGGAAGTCGTGATTGGTGATGTTGTCGGCGGCGTCACTGGCCGTGTTCGTCGTTCCCGGCTGCGGTGTGACTCGGCCGACGATCGGAATCAGGCCCGGGGGGTCCGGCGTGACGAGAGACGACCATCCGGCGGCCGGCGCCTCGGCAAGCCCGAGCGATCCGTTCGGACCGGACGACACGATCAGTGGCATGAGCGCATAGGCCGCGACATCGACTCGAAGCGGATCAAAAGGGTCGTGGTAATTCGTGGCATCCGCCTTCTGCACGGGTGACGTGAAGCCCGGCGCCCAACGGATGAACGCGATCGGCCGTCCCCAGGCGTCGAGGAATTCGGGCATGCCGTCCTTGTCGGTGTCGCCTATCTCATCGCTCCGAAACTGCTCCATCGCGTCGGGATCGCCCGCGCCGCGAGACGCGATCAGATAGAGACACTCCGCGCCCCCATTCACGGCGCTCGGCCCGGCAGTCTTTGCCGCGGCGTAGGCCAATACCGGCCCCGTGCGGAACCACGCCGGCAGCGTGGCGACGACCGCCGGTGAGGCCGTGACGTCGGCCCACGTGTCGGGCATCTCCAGCGTGATCAGATGCCGCACCCAGCGAAGCCGGTTTTGGGCCATCGTCACGGAGCTCGTCCCGGTTCCCAGCGTCGCGGCAGGGGCCCGGCGACGCAGGTAGCTCTCGTACTGCGGCATCACGATCTCATGAATCTTGCGGATCGTCGTGCGCGTGCGGTCGATTCGCACCCGCTGCCGGGCCACGGCCATGCCCCCGACCGCCAGCATCGCAAGCATCATCACGATGACGACCACCACGAGCAGTTCCACGAGCGTAAACGCCCGCCGGCCGGGTCGGCAGTCATGCCCGGCCGGTGAGCCCGTCGCGACGGTGGTGGGAGACTCAGGTCGGATCATGGGAGCGGATTCCGCGACCGCGACTCACTGGGTCTTGAGGCTGTCGAGGTATTGCCGGCGGGTGCCCGGCCAAAAGTTGGAGAGGTCGTCATCGTTGCCGAAGATCTGGTCGGCGCCGGCACACAGGACTTGGAAGGTGTCGGGATTGAAGGCTGGTTGCGCGAGCGTGGTGAAGTTGCCGGCACCCGAAGTCGGGATGCGATGGGCCGAATACGTGCCGCCACTGATGACAAAAAGTGGAATGGTTCCAGACACGACGTATTGCGTGCTATCGATGTAGACAAAAGGGCTAGCGGCCTTGCCGGCGGGTGCGTAGCCGCCCGCGCTCAGCCGTGTGGCATCAAAGTCATAAAGCTTCTTACGCCCGCCAGTGCCCGACAAAGGTCTGGTCGGATCGGTCGTGTAGCCCGAGAGCCAGGACGCGATGGCGTTTTGCGGAGTCACGGCTCCGGCCGTGGCCGTCTTCATGTCGGCGGCAACATCAGCGCGCGGAAACAGCCTCTGCAGATGCTTGTACATGGGCGTGCCCGCCGCCGTTCCTGACGAGCACGGCGGAAAACTCCCGTACTCGTTCTTGTAGTTCATGAGCGCCATGTGGAGCATGTCGATCTCCGCCTTGATCGCCGCGTTGCGGGCCGCCTTGCGGGCGTTCAGCACCGCCGGCGTCACAAGCGCGGCCAGCAGGGCGATGATGCCCACGACCACCAACAACTCCACGAGCGTGAAGCCGCGGCGGGCGGGGGAGGGGTGGC
>CAIXGY010000337.1 GCA_903919035.1 uncultured Planctomycetaceae bacterium
ACGCGGAGTTCATAACGACCGCTCGTCACGCCTGCAGCAGGATCGCCCGGCTGGTCGAACGTGGTGCTCTGCAACGTCGTCTCGTACTGGGCCGTCGGTAGTTGCACACCAGCATTGTCCCGCTGCCGTGGCTGACTGCGAACGCGAACGTAGTACCGCAGGTATTGCCCGGTCGTACCCGGAAGCACGAGCCGCATCCCTGGATCTCGGGGATTCGTCGTGTAGTAGTCTCCACCCCGCCAGCCGTCGCGCTGTGCCGACTGGCCGATGCCGAGCGTCGCTGCCGACAGCGACCCGGTGGCATGGACGTAAGACACGTCGATCCTGGTCGGTCCTGCGGGATTGTCGAAGGTGAGTATGAGGAGCCCGTTCACCGGATCGAGCGTCGCGCCAGTCGCGTGATACGTCGATGCCGGCAAACGATCGTAGAACGTGACCGAGCCGTCCGCCGCGATGGAAAAGTCCTGGATAGGCAGGGAGGTAACGCCATCGATGAGGCTGCCGACGAGCGTACCTTGAACCAGGCTGGTGTTGCCGAGCGCATAGGTCACTGCAAAACCGCCGACTGCGTCCGGCACCGCAGTGCTCACCAACCGCGACTCGACGCGCTCGTCGATCGACCGGGCGAGAACATTGCCATCCGAATCCAGCAACTCGACCATTGCGTCGAGGCCGGAGGCCGTCTTGTCGACATCGATCCAGATTTCGGAACCCGCGTAGCCCTGGAACGAATACACGTCGACATCGGTCGGATCGTCCGGTGCGATGAAGCCATGCACCTCGAATCCCAGCCGACGATTCTCGTCGCCCGACTTCTCCTGGGCCGATTCCCAGGAGTTGGTGCCGGTCGGGAAGTTCGGGGCCAACACGCCAAGATCCTCGGCGGTGTCCACGATCGCGTTGGCCTCGAGACCCGACGTCAGCGGCCGCTCCGCTTCGACGTAGACCGACACGTTGCGATCGTTGGACAGCGGCAGGAACTTGAGGCTCCGCCAGTCACCCGGCGTGGGCGCGGAGACGCCGTCGTCACCCGTGTCGGTGACCGTCACGCCAAGAGGATCCACGCCCGCGCCCACCGTGTCATCCGCGAGCGACGTCAGGATCACGGGGCGGCCCGGCTGACCGATGATCTGCACCGTGCCGCCGATGCGGTCGTCGATATCGAGGCCGTAGCCCTCGGCGGTGAAGCCCGCGGCCGTGCCGCGGAGCTTCACGATCAGGCTGGCATCGGGCTTGCTCTGCAGACGCAAGCCGGTGGCAGTATGGAAATTGCGGACGACGATCTCTTCTTCGACGACATGCACGATGTCGGTGTCGTCCCACACGCCCTCGACCGTGATCTCCTCTCCACGAACCTTCATGCCGGCGATCGTGGCGGAACTGCCGGCCACGGAGATCACGTTGGCCGCCACCAGCGGGCCGACGTTGTCGTCGTAGCCATCGAACCGCTGGATCGACCCGGTCGAGCGACCAATGTCGGGCCGCTGCACGTCGGACAGCGAGTTGGCATTGATGCTCACGACCGCACCCGCGTTGTCGCGGAAGTCGTTGCCGACGATGATCGGCTGGCCGCCGCGGATGAAGACCGTCGCGGCGGCGTTGGTGCCGCGGCCCGTGCGGTCGGAGACGGCCAGGCCGGAAAGGTTGTTCTCGATCCGCGTGTTCGTCAGGCGCAGGTCGCCCTGGTGCACCTCGATGACGTTGAACGAGTCACTCGTGCCCTCGATGGGCGTCAGGCCGCCGCCGAAGCCCAGGTAGGCCCGGTCGATGCTCGCCCGCGTGCCCGCGTTGAGGGTGATGCCCCCCCAGTCACCGGCGGCCCGTACGTCGGGGACGTTGCCGTTGGTGTCGAACGTGCCACCGGCGCCGTAGCGGTTGTCGCCGAGACTCGTGAAGATCACAGGGTTGAACTCGCCACCTTCGGCGATGAGTTGCCCCGCTCCGCGCTCGAGTTCGATCCGCGAGTTCTGCAGCTTGACCACGACACCGGGATCGATGGCCAGCCGGCCGGTGGAACGACTTGTGAAACGACCAGCCGCCACGTCGAGCGTATAACCCCCCGCGCCGCCGGAGATCACCAGGTTTTCTTGGAGCACATAGACGATGTCGGTGCTCTTGAACCGGGCTGGCACGTCGAGCTGCTCGAGCGGCGATCCAAACCGCGTGGAGATTTTGATGAACAGCCCGTTCGTCGAATTCTGATGGAAGACCGGGGTGTTGTTCAGCCCGTCGTTGCGGATGGCCGTGAGCCGATTGCCGCGGATTTCGGGGCCGATCCGACCGTTGGACTCCTCGAAACTGTTGGGCGTGGCCGCGATCGCGGCTCCGGAACTGTCGGTGATCGTGTTGAACGCGATCGTTGGCCGGGTGCTCTCGATCTGTATCGGAACGAAGGACTGCACCTGCGAGTCGACCCGCACCTGGCCGCCGCCATAGCGGATGTCGGCCTGCTGGATGGCGTTGACGAACGCCCGCTTCGAAGCCGCGTCCGAATCCTGGCGAAACACGATACCGCCCCATTGGCCACCCGCAGCAGCGGTGCCCACGCCGACGACGCCCGAACCATCCGAGGGGCCGCCAATGGAGTCGTCGTGGTAGGACGTGAAGGTGACCGCGCTGCCGGGCACCCCGAGCACCTGCAGCGCCGCCTCCGCCCGGGAACTCGAGGGCAGCGGCTGTGAACTGCCGACGTCGATGATCGCAGAGCGAACCTTGATCACCGCTCCGGCGTCGATCATCACCGTCACGCCCTTGGGCACGTTGAACGTGGAGCCGTCGGCGAGCACCTGGTTCGTGGGCGACGTGCCGATGAGGTAGGGCGTCTGTGCGGCGTTGCCGACGATCCTGACGATCTTTTTGCTGCCGGGAGTCGCCGCGTTGGCCGCGTTGACCGCCGTGAGTGCCGCTGTAATCGTCTGAAAGGGCTTGGCGGCCGTGCCATCGGCTCCCGCTGCGGGTGCCAACTTGTCGACGAACACCGTGTCGGCCGCGGCCGCAGTTTTGAACCAGAAGGCATGCGTACCCCCCGGCAGGCCGTCACGGTCACCATCCAACGGGGTGCCGCGGGTATCGACGATCGTGTTGGCTGCGGACGGCACCGGCGTGAAGCCGAGGCGCAGCTCATAGGGGCCGCGGGTCCGCCCGCCGTAGCCGCTGTCGGAGACCTCGGGGTTGAACTGATCGTTCCCCGTGCTCGTGACGGCCAGAAAGTATTTGCCCGGCTGGAGATCGAGGCCCACGAATGAGTCGCGGCCGTAATAGTCGTCATTGCGGGCCACGAGCGTGCGCGTCGTCGTGCCGCCGACGGTTTCGTCGCGATAGAGCGCTAGTGCCGTGTCGAGAAAACTCCTGACCGCACTGCCGGGCCGACCGGCGACGGTCTCCGCGGAGAGCCTGCCCGATTCGGTGACGTCGAAGGCATAGACGTCGATGTCGGTGCCGGTGGTGGGAAAAAGCTGCTTCAAGTGAATGGTGTCGTAGTCGCCGGGAAAGACTCCTTCGCCGGTCAAGCCGTAGCCCATGATGGACGGCAGGTCGTACGAATGTGGAAGCCCCAAGGCGTGGCCGATCTCGTGCATCGCCGTTTCGAACCATGCGCCGCCGTACTCGCTCGCGCCCCAGTTCTCGGAGGAATCCATCACGACTGTGGGCATGGCCCGGCTGAAGAGCCCAGTGCCGATTTGCGATGTGCCCGAGATGCCAATCACACCGCCGGGACCTGGTGGCGTCGTGGGAGATACGGCGCGGAGATCACCCGTGACGACGGTCAGCCCGACGTAGGGAGCACGAACTTCCTCGACGAAGCGAATGCCCGTGACCCGACTGAAGGCCTCGAACACCTCGCGGGTTCGCTGTTTCTGTGCCTCGGTGATCGTATTGAGGAGGCTGTTGCCTTGTGGGTCGCGACCGTAATCGGGGCGAAAGTTGTAGTAGCCGATCGGGCCGTCAGTGCCCCGGTTGAGCACCCACGAAGGCCGCAGTGGCGATGCCGTCAGGTCGGCCAGGCCATGGGCACCACTGTCGGTCGGAGTGTCACGATGCCCGGGTTCGTCGATCGTGCCCGGCTGACTGGGCAGCGTGAGCGTGCCGGCCGGCGTCTGCACCGTCGGGCGGTCGTCGATCCTCGCGGTGGCCGTGATGCCGTTGATGCCCAGGGTGCCGAGGGGCGTTGCCGTCGCGAAACTCGAGTTGTCGTCGCTCGCCGTACCCGCAAACGAAAACGTCGCCGGAGGTGCCGACACGAGCGCGGGGCCGACTTCCAGCCTGTAGACCATCCCGTCGGCGATCACACCGGGGGCGAACGTGAGCACGGCCTTGCCCGTCGATGCCGTGTAGGACACGGCCGTCGGGCTGATCGGCACACCGTCGACGCCCGCAGCCGTCACGGGCACCAGCCGGTACCGGGTCGTCGCCTCTGCAGTCGACGCGGTCAGCGGATCGCCGGCATTGAAGTAGACGTGCACCTGATCCCGCTGTTGCACAAGCCCGCCGGTGATCAGCCGTTCGACCGGCTGCGGCACGACCGCCGTCACGAAGGCCCCGAGATCGAGCCGCACATCGAACTGGAAGGCGTTGGCCGCGTCGCCGACGGTCGACTTCAGGTCGCTCGTGATCGTGAATCGGTAGAGGTCGTCGGGCAGCGTCTCCGCAAACCGGATGACCAGCGAGTTCTCATTCGGCACGTCGCCAACCGTGACACTGCCGACAGGGGCTACGGGCATCACGGACACGTCGTTGACGTCTCCCAACACGCCATCGACGCTCCGCACGAACGAGATGCTGCCAGCGAGCGAGGCGGGATCCAGGCGAACGCCAGGATCGAACCGCAGCGTCACCTGCTGTGGCGCTTCCGACAGCCGCGGCGTGGCTGTCGTGTCACCGACGACGAAGAAGGGAATTGGGCTCTCCGCATAGGCCGCAACGAAGTCGAACGCCAGCAACCGACGCTGCTCGAGGCGTTCCGACTGCAGGCGGCCCTGCGCGTGAAGACGGCGACGGCGGCGCCGGGCCTCACGGTCGCGACGCCGTGAACTGCGAGTTGGACGACCTCGGCGGCGGTGCCGGCACCGCTGGCTCTGGGGAGGAAGTCTGCGACCGA
>CAIXGY010000338.1 GCA_903919035.1 uncultured Planctomycetaceae bacterium
AAGCGGGCGAAGGGACTCGAACCCTCGACATCCAGCTTGGGAAGCTAGCGCTCTACCAACTGAGCTACGCCCGCGCATGCCGACGGCAACGTGGACGTCCACGACCGTCCTCTGATGTTTGAATCGTAGCGGAGGCGGAGGTGAACGCAACGGTACGGCCGGCAGCGGGCCCGACGTAGAATCATCGGGCGACGAACGCCTAAACCCGCCGACCGCGGCCTGACCATGCAACGAATCCCGGTGGAGGCACTCCCGCATGACTGAACCTCATGATCCACCCATCCAACCCGGGACCGTGTCGCGCGGACCGGGACCGCGATGGTGGCTCCCGATCGCGGCCGTCACCATGCTGGCGACCGCCGGATTGGCTTCGGCACCGTGGCTGCTGGCAGACCCGGCCCGTCTCTCACGGGTCGTCGCCGGAGCGGTGCCCGAACTCGACGCCACGGTGAGATTTCGCTCGGCACGAGTGGCGTGGGCCGGGCCAATCGTGTTCGAAGGCGTCCGCGTGGAGCCCCGCGACGGTGGCACACCACCCCTGACCGTCGAGCGGGTCGAGGTGGAACACGGGCTGGCGTCGATCCTGTGGTCGTTCGGGAACCTGGGCCGTGTGCAGGCCACCGGACTGGAGGTCGACGTGGTCTACGACGAGGGGAGACGGGCCAACCTGTCGGGCCTGATTCGCCGCTCCGACAACGGCGCTTCCACCGCCGCGGCCCGTCGGCGGCCCAGTCCGCTCCGAATGCGGCTGGAGATCGATGGCGCGCTCGTACGCATCGCCGGGCCATGGAGCGGCGAACCGTGGCAGAGCGAGCCCATCGACGTGACCGCGACGCTCGCACCGGCGGTGGACGGCCCCTGGAGCGAGTGGTCGCTGGCACCGATCGCTCTCCTCACCGACGCCCGCCTGGAGCCCGGCGTGGCCCAGGGTGTGCTCGCCTACATCGCGCCCGTGCTCGCGGGAGCCACCCGGACGAGCGGCCGATTCTCCCTGAGGCTCGACGGGGCCCGATTGCCCGTGGGTCGGCCCGCCGACGGCACGCTGTCCGGCACGCTCTCGATGCACGAAGTCGTCGTCGGCCCCGGGCCCCTCGTGGAAAACCTGTTGGAATCGCTGCCGGTCGGGCTGCCACGGCCACCCGACATTCGCATCGCGGACGAGTCCCGCGTGGCGTTTCGCCTCGCGGATCGCCGGGTGACCCACGACGGTCTCGAATTTGGTCTGCCGTTGGCTCGAACCGGGCAACGTCTCGACATCCGGTCCAGCGGCTCCGTCGGCATCGATGACGGATCGCTCGACCTGCAACTCAAGCTACCGGTGCCGACCGATCTGCCATCAGACCGTCCGGTTTTGGCGGCGCTGGCCGGGAAGGCGGTGTCGGTCGGCATCCGCGGCGAACTCGGCCGACCGCGGGTGGAGTTCGACGGCTCGATCAAGGCGGCCGCGGGCGAGTTCGTGGGCGATCTGCTCGATCGCGTGCGTGCCGGCAGCGGGGTGACCGCCGACGCCGATGGCCCATCGACCGGCGACGCCACTGGCGAAGCGGTCGTCGACATCGTCGCCGGAATCCTCGAGGAAGTCGCGAAGCGACGGGCCGAGCGGCGGGCTGCGGAACAGGCAAACCCCGAAGCGGTCCAGCCGCGGCGACTGCGGGAACGCCTGCGGGCCGGACGGGGCCCCGACCCGCAGTCGAACCCGTGACGGGCGCATGAAAAAGCCGGGCCCTCCGTGAGGAAGGCCCGGCCTCGTTTCGAATTCGAGAGTCCCCGCGAGGGGTCTGCTCGAAACAGGATCAGGTCGCAGCCGGAGCGGCCGGAGCGGCGGGAGCCTCGGTCGGCACGCCTTCCGAGATCACGCCCGCACCCGAGCAACCGCCGTCGGCGCAGCCGCCGCCGGCGCAGCCACCGTCGGCACAGCCGCCGCCGACGCAACCGCCATCGGCGCAGCCACCGCCGACGCAACCGCCGTCAGTGCAACCGCTGCCGGCGCAGCTGCTGGCGCAGCTCGTCGTGCAGCAGCGGGCACGGCGGAGACGAACCTTACGGGTGCGGCAGCACGAACGGCTGGCGCAGCCGCAGCTCGGCTCGGCAGCGGCGCAGGTCGGACCGGCGTCGCAGCAGCTGCTGGCGGCCGCGCAGGTCGGGCCGGCGTCGCAGCAGCTCGGGGCACCGCAGCTCGGCTCACAGCAGCCGCGGCGCCACCGGCCGGCGGCCGAAGCCGTGTCGGCGGCCATCAGGCCGACGACGACGAGCGAGAAGAACATCGCAACGATCGTGGGGAAACGCTTCATCAGAACCTCCAGGAAAGGGACCCAACGCGGTATGCGTCGGTGTAGCCGTCACGAACTGGAGACCGATCCGGGACGGCTACCGGACCGCAGCACACCGAATTTCGTATCAGCCGGCCGCCACCCTCGGGGAACCCGCGGGCCTCGGCTGGCGGCACAATGTAACGATTGCTCGAAAAATGCGTGTGGGGAAAACTTTGAGCAGCAACCTAGCGACCGAACAGCCGCTGTCAACAAACCAGGGGGCCTGGGGGGCTTACGGTGATTTTTCTGGCCATTTCCGGGCGTTTCCGGGGAAATGACGCGGGAAAAACCAACGCCCACGGGCATCCAGGCTGCCACAACGGGAGCCGGTCGGGGGGCTCACTTGCGGCTGCCCGCCGCCTGCCCCTGGGCTGTACGAGGGCCGGGGGCCTGGGCCTCGGCGGGCTCCCGGGCACGCTTCTCGAGTTCGGCGGCCACCATGTCTTGCTTGGCCAGCATGTCGTCGGGATCCTCGAAATTGAGGAGCAGGGGGGGCATGTCGTCGAACACGCGCATCGCCATGCCGACAACCCGCCAGCCCTCCGGATCGAGACGCACGACCCAGACGACGTTCTCGCTGGACTTCGACCCGTCGGCGGCGACGTCGGTCCAGACGGTGGCGACATGGGCCACGTCCCCGGCATCGCTCACGAGTTCACAATCGCGGACGGCATAGGTGGCGGAGTCGGGCACCGGCGGGGCGACGGACATCCCCAGTTCGTCCGTTTTCGCCCTGGCAACTTTCGTGAGGAGGCCTCGGGCCGTCGCATCGTCGCCCCGCTTGACGGCATCCAAAAACGCGACGACGGTGGCCTTGGCGGGCGCCGTTTTGGTCGCGTCCAGTTCGGCATTCGCCGGCAGCCCACAGGCAGCCAGCCAGGCAGCACCAGTCGCGGCCATGGCCGCCCACTGCCGAAACGGCCGTCGACGGTCGTCGAGGCGGGTCTGATACGATTTCACGGGTATTGGTCTCCCGAGGCAGATGGTGGATCCGGGGCCCCGGGCCCGACGGGGGACGGAGACTGACGGCAGCCTCGCTTCGAGGTCAAGACGGAATCCGCGGCCCCAGGCGATCACGGCACGACGACCCAACCTATGGAACGCCCGGCCACGCAGCGTCGCCGCCTCGCGAACGCGATCGCGACGGCGGCAGTCTGGGCGATCGTGATCGTTGCCCAGGTTGCCACGGGCCAGGGTCAGCAGCGAAAGCAGCCTGAACGACAACGCTCACGGCCTCCGGCCGGCGCCTGGGATCGAGCCACTGCCGAGACCTTCGTGCCCGACGCGTTCGCGAGTCTCCACGGGCCGCGTCCGACCTTTGCGAACGGCGCACGGACCGACAGCCCCGCGACGCCGTCCGCGGCCGTCGCCCCCGGGGCGGACGTTCGCTGGTCGAAACTCGTGTCGGAGGAGACGCTCACCGACGAGATCAAGGACGCCAGGGCACGTGTGGTGGGGGCTTGTGACACACAGGCCGACTTCATGGGTGGTGGTTTCGAGCAGGCGCGGACGGGCTTCGGTTCGCTGGCGATGGCGTTCGGCGTGATCGCCGCCTATGACCACGAGATCCGCTGGAAGCGTGCCGCGGAGACGGCCCGCGACCTGTTCGCCCGAGCCGGCGGCGCCTGCCAGGCCGGCTCCATCCAGTCCTTCGCCGAGTCGAAGGCCCGCCTCGAGGATCTCGAGGCGCTCCTCGATGGCGACACGCCGCAAGGACGTCCGGCACGGGACTCAGGCTTCCGCTGGAGCCAGGTGGCAACCCGGCCGACCCTCATGATCCGGCTCCAGGAGGCCCAGGATTCGATCCGTCCGGCCGTCGCCTCGCGGGCTCAATTCGGCGGCAGTCGCTCCGCCGTGCGGCACGCCGCGGAGATCGTCGCGATGATCGGGGAGGTCATCCGTCAGCCCGACTTCGAGGACCATGACGACGACGCATACCGGGCCCACGCCGCCGCCATGAGGGACGCCGCCATCGAGGCCCGCTCCGCATGCGACACACGAGACTACGATGCCGCCCGCGCCGCCCTGGGGCGGCTCGAGAAGGCCTGCCAGGCATGCCACGGCGAGTACCGGGGCTGACGCGGCGCTTACCGCGACAGCGGCTCGAGGCCCACGAGTTCCGCCAGGCCGGCCTCCGCCATCTCGCGCCCCGAGACGTAGCGATGCGTGGCGATCCACTTGTTGATGAGATCGGTCTGCCGCCCGAAGAGTTGGGCGAGCAGGACGTCCATCTCACGCTCGAGGTCGGCGAAGTGTCTTGACCATTCCGCCGCCTCCCGCATCCCGATGTGCTCCTCGCTCTGCCACTTCATGGGATGGAAGAGGAACACGCTGTAGGGCGTGACGAGCCGGCGCCGGCAGGCCGCGAACGGCCACAGGGCCGCCGACGAACACTCACCCGTCACGACGGCGGTCGCCTGGATGCCTCGCAGTCGCATCAGCGTGACCAACGACATCGCGCAGTACGGACTGCCGCCCGGCGAGTCGAAATAGATCGTGCACTCGCCCCCCGGCTCGACGCTCAACAGCCGATCGGTGAGTTCGGCCTCGTTGTCGGTGAGATCCCCGACCAACGCCAACTCCAGCGGGCCGCGATTCTCGTCCTCGGAATCATCGGCCGGCGGGGGCGTATCTCGACGTGGCATGCGCGGCGTCTCTCCGAAGCGTCAACGTGTGGCAGCCCAGCGGGCTCCCGAGCGGTGGGGACCGCCGCAAACCTGCGTCGGCAGACTATGGTGCGAACTGGTGCCCGGCAAGCCCCGTGACGCCGGGCCCGAGCGCGGCGCGAGAGGGCCGGTCGGTGTGTTACATTCCGGCGTCCGAGGATCTGTCACCACCCCAGGAACGCCCCGTCGTGAACCCGCTTCGTCACCCGTGGTTGAAGGTCTTCATGATCGCCGCCTCCTGCGTCGTCCACCCTGGGACGACCATGGCCCAACCTGCCGTGGCCGAGGCGGCCGGGGTCTTCACGATTGCCGACGGAGCGTTCACGCTCGAGGCGCCGGCGGGCTGGGAGCGGGTGCAGCCGAAGAGCGGGATGATCGAGACGGAGTTCGCGATCCCGGCAGCGAGTGGCCCGGGACGCCTCACCGTCATGGGCGCCGGCGGCAGCATCGACGCCAACATCGAACGCTGGGAGGGCCAGTTCTCCCAGGCCGACGGCTCCGCGACGAAAGATCGCGTGACCCGCAAGAAGATCAAGGTCGCGGGCTGCGACGTGACGCTCGTCGACATCGCCGGCACGTTCAAGGACATGCCGGGCGGTCCGTTCGCCGGGGGCAAGGCCGTCGAGCGGCCCGACTACCGGATGCTCGCTGCCATCGTGGAGACGCCCGGCCGCGGCAACTACTTCCTCAAGTTCACCGGCCCGGCGGCGACGGTCGCCGCGGAGGCGGACGGATTCAACAGGATGGTGGAGGGCCTCGTGGCGGCGGGCAAATGACGCGCTGCCCGCCCCCAACGACATGAAAGTTCAGGCGTTTCTCGAGCATCACGGCATCGCCGGCAACCCCTTCGCGGAAGAAGACGCGCAGAACGACTCCGTCTTCAAGCGGACCTGCCTGGAGACCACGTTCCATCCCGCATGGGACAAGATCTACGGCGATCCTGCCGACCCGAGCACCTCGGTCGTGTTCGGCGAGAAGGGCTCCGGCAAGACGGCCCTCAAGATGCAGATGATCCGCCAGTTCGAGCGGCACAACGAAGCCCATCCGAACGCCCGGACGTTCGTGGTGGCGTACGACGATTTCAACCCCTTCCTCGACCGCTTCACCAGCCGCGTCGGGCCGGGCCGTTCCGTCGATCGCGTGCTCGGTCACTGGAAGCTCTGGGATCACATGGACGCGATCCTGGCGTTGGGCGTGACGCAACTCGTGACGCAGCTCGTGGCTCCCGGGGCGAAGGCTCAGCGGCTCACGCGGCCGCAGGCCCGCGACCTCGCGCTCGTCGCAGCGTGCTACGACCAGTCGACCGTGGAGCCCTTTCCACTGCGCTTTCGGCGGCTGCGGGCCCGTACCGGCTACCGCAACTGGCTGGCCTCGTGGCCGACACTGCTTGGCGGCGCCGCCACCGCCGCGGTAGTGGCGGCGCTCGTCGCCGGCACGGCAGGCTTCGGCGGCGCCACGCTCGCCTGGACGCGGCAGTGGTGGCCGTGGCTTCTGCTCGGCGCGGCCTGGCTGCCCGCCCTGTGGCGCCGCGGCTGGTCGACCTGGCGGGCCTGGCGGATCGTCCGCAGCTGCGGACCGGCAACCGAACCGTGGGCCAACTCTCCCGGGCCCTGGCCTGCTTCCCGGAGGTCGACCTGACGGGCCAGCCGCTGCCCGCCTTCTCCCGCAGCGACGACCGCTACGAACTGCTCGCCAAGTTTCAGGGCGTGCTCGCAGCCTGCGGCTTCACCGGCCTCGTGGTGATCGTCGACCGACTCGACGAGCCGCACCTCATCAACGGCGCGGCGGAGCGGATGCGGCAGGTGATCTGGCCGCTGCTCGACAACAAGTTCCTCAAGTCGCCGGGCATCGGATTCAAGCTGCTGTTGCCCGTGGAACTCTACCGATTCATCGAGCGGGAAGACGAGCAGTTCAACCAGCGGGCCCGGCTCGACAAGCAGAATCTCGTGCCCTCGCTCGAGTGGTCGGGGGAGACGCTCTACGACATCGCCTCGACGCGAGTGCGGGCGGCGAGCGTCGGCGACCCACCGGCAACGCTCGCACAACTCTTCGATGAGTCGGTCGACCAGCGGCGACTGATCGACGGGCTGCGGAGCCTGCGGGTGCCCCGGCAACTCTTCAAGTTTCTCTACCGGCTGCTCGTGGCCCACTGCCACGCCCACACCGACGAGCAGCCGGTCTTCCGGATCCCGCTCGACCGCTTCGAGCGCGAGCTGGCGGTCTTCCGGCGCGATCAAGACGCCTTCGATCGCGGGCTCGCGCCGCGTTGAATCGCCCCGGATGCTCGGCGGGCGCGCACTCCGGTAGGCTCTGGGCTTCTCCTCGGCATGCGAACCAGCAGACTCGGCGCGCGGCGATGCTCGGCTGCTCCGGGTGGGTCGTGGATGACATGACGGACTTCGATCTGCACACGCTCGTGGTCGGCAGGGACGCGATGGCGTGCCGATTCGAGGTGGCGTTCAACGCCGGCGAGACGTGCGACGCGACCGCGTTGGCGGTGGATGCCCTCGATCTCGTCGACGAGATCGAGGGGCGGTTCAGCGTCTACCGCGACACGAGCGAACTGTCGCGGCTCAACGCCACGGCTGCCGCCGGCTGGCAGTCGGTGTCGCACGACGTGTTCGGGTTGCTCGCGAGGGCCCGCGAACTGCACGACCTCACCGGTGGGGCATTCGACATCGCGTCGGGCGCGCTGGTGCGGGCGTGGGGCTTTCTCGATCGCGCCGGCCGAGTGCCCGACCCGGCAACGCTCGCCGCAGCCCGCGAGCGGTCGGGCATGCACCTCGTGGAACTCGACCCCGCGGGGCGACGGGTGCGGTTCACGCGGCCCGGCGTGGAGATCAACCCCGGCGCGATCGGCAAGGGCTGGGCAGTGGATCGCGCGATCGAGAGGCTGGCCGCGGCCGGCGTGACCAGCACCCTGGTGCACGGCGGCCAGAGCAGCGTGCGGGCGCGGGGCGTGCACGGTCCCGACCTGCCCGGGCGACGCGGCTGGCGGGTGGGCCTCCGCGACCCGCTGCGGCCATCTCGACGGCTGGCCACGATCGTGCTCGACGACCGGGCGCTCGGCACGAGTGGCTCGGGGACACAGTTTTTCGTCGATCGGGGCCGCCGGCTCGGCCACATCATCGACCCACGGACGGGGATGCCCGCCGAGGGTGCGATCTCGGCCACCGTGCTCGCGCCCAGCGCGGCGGACGCCGACGCGCTCGCCACCGCCCTCTATGCCCTCGGCACCGCGGGCCTCGACCGCATCGCCCCGGCCGGCGGGGCGACGGGGGCGATCCTCGTCGTGCCCGACGGAACACGCGGCGTGCGGGTCATCCTGGCCAACATGGCCGACGCCGACGTGATGCTCGACTCACCCGCAGGCACCGCGGTGGAGCGGCACGAGCCGGGAGGCACGACTGCCTGACACGGTTGCGGCCACAGCCCTGCCGCTCGGAGCCGCACGGGGTACACTTGCCGGCTGTCCCACCTCCCGGATCAGCAGTCCAGCCGCCCCACCCACCATGCTTGACTGGTTCGAGAGGGGTTCCTACCTCGGCATCGTGCTCTTCCTCACGCTCACGGGCATCGGGCTGCCCGTGCCCGAGGAGGTGCCGATCGTCGCCGCCGGCGTGGCGAGCAAGGCGGGAGCGCTGAAGTGGTACTACGCACTGCCGGCCTGCCTCGTCGGGGCCTTGCTCGGCGACAGCCTCATGTATGCGATCGGCCGCTTCTTCGGCGCCCGCGTCCTCAAGGAACATCCCTGGTGGTCGGGCTTCCTCACGGCTGAACGCGAGAAGACGATCGAGAACCTCATCCAGCGGCACGGTATCAAGGCGTTTTTCGTGGCCCGGTTCCTCGTGGGCCTGCGCAGCCCCTTCTACCTCACGGCCGGGATCCTCCGGGTGAAGTACCGTTGGTTTCTCTTCGCCGACTTCGTCTGCGCGACCTTCGTCATCGGCGGCTTCTTCGGTCTCGCCTACCTGTTCGGTGACCGCATCACCGGGCTCATCCAGTCGGCCGAGCGGGGCTTCACGGCCATCGCGATCGTGGCGGCCTTCGCGGCCTTCGCCGTCATCGCGTTCTTCTCGTTCCGGAAGCGGCGGATCCGGATGCTCGACCAGGATCCGGAAGCGCTGTTCGAGAATCGGGAAATTCTTCTCGGGCCGGCCGCCGACCGGATCGCCGACGCCGTGCGGCTCGGCGACGTGCCGCCCGACGACCCGGAGCGGACGAGCCCGGCCCGGCCCCGGGACTGACGGGGCCGACGGTGCGGACCGTGACGGTCGTGACGCGCCGGGAATGCCGGTCGGGCAAGAACGTCGCCCTACGGCGACCCTGCCGTCGCCGTTTTGCGACCTAGGGATTGCATGTCGCATCGCGCGACACGCCAGCCGCAGTCCCCGGGAAGCCACCATGACCGCCTCCTCCGCCGCCGTGTCCTCGTCCGCCGCTTGTCGAGTGCTCGTCGTCGACGACGATCGGCGGATGGCATCGGGGCTCGCCCAGTGGTTGTGCGGCGCAGGCTCCCACGCCTCCGCAGCAGGCAGCGCCGCCGAGGCCCTGCGGGCCGTGGCCCGCGGCGGCTTCGACGTGTGCGTGATCGACGCGTTCCTTCCGGCCGACGGTGCCGCGGGCGTGGCGGGGGCGCTCCGGTCGGCTCGGCCCGACGCGGCCGTGATCGCCATGCTGCCGGTTGGCGCGACGCTCCCTGCCGGACTGGATGCCGACGCGATCGTGACCACCCCCGTTCTGGATGCCGACCTGGCGGCAGCGGTGGCCGCGGGCCGCACGGCGGCCGCGACCCGAGCCCGGGTGCCCGGCCCCGCGCGGTCTTCCGTGCTCGGCTCCCATCCGGCGATGCTCCAGGTGCTCGACGTCGTCGAGCGGGTCGCGTCCACGCCGGCCACAGTGCTCCTGACCGGCGAGAGCGGTACGGGAAAATCGCTCCTCGCCCGCGAGATCCACCGGGCCAGCGGCCGCACCGGAAGGTTCGTCGAGGTGGCCTGCGGCAGCCTCGCGGAGTCGCTTCTCGAAAGCGAGCTGTTCGGCCACGTCGCCGGGGCCTTCACCGGCGCGACCTGCGACCGCGACGGTAAGTTCGTGCAGGCCGACGGCGGCACGATCTTTCTCGATGAGATCGCCACGGCGTCGCCGGCCCTCCAGGTGAAACTGCTGCGAGTGCTGCAGGAGATGGAGTTCGAGCCGGTCGGCGGCGCACAGACCCGCCGCGTCGACGTCCGCGTGGTGCTGGCGACGAACGAGGATCTGGAAGCACTCGTGTCCGCCGGACGGTTTCGGGCGGACCTCTACTGGCGGATCAACGTGGTCGCGATCGGGCTGCCGCCGCTGCGCGAACGGTGCGCCGACGTTCCAGCGCTCGCGCGACACTTCCTCGCCGCCGCCGCGGTCCGCGCCGGTCGTGCCGTCACTGACTTCACCCCCGCCGCGCTCGAGGCCCTCGTGCGGCACGCCTGGCCCGGCAACGTGCGCGAGCTCGAACACGCCGTCGAGCGGGGCGTGTTCCTCGGGCGGGGTGACCTCGTCGACCTCGGCGATCTGCCGCCGTCCCTGGTTGCCGCAACCGACGGGGGCGTGGCTCCCCAGCCGGCTGCATCCGCGATCAAGCAGGCGCTCGCCGCTCCGGAGCGGCAATTGATCCTCGACGCGCTCGAGCGGACTGGGTGGCGGCGCGACGCCGCGGCCCGCGCGCTCGGCATCAACCGCACGACGCTCTACAAGAAGCTCAAACGGCTGGGAATGAATCTCGCCGCGCTCGAACCGGCCGGCTGAGGCCTCGCGCTACGGCGGGAGGACGAGGGTGGCTTCGACCGGGAAATGGTCGGAACCCACGTCGGGGCCGACCGATCGTTGCAGGATGGCGACGTCTGGCGAAACGAAGACGTGGTCGATCGGAATCCGCGGCGCGATGCCCCGGGCGTTCCAGGTGGGCTGCACGCCGAAGCCCAGGGCCGTGTCGCGACAACCGCTCCGGGTCACGAAGAGGCGGTAGGGCGCCGACCAGGGCGTGGCGTTGAAGTCACCCGCGACGATGCAGGGGGCGGTCGATGCCGCGGCTGCATCGGCCAAAGCGCCGAGTTGGGCGAGTTGCGTCGCCGCGAGGGCGGCGTTGAACGGAGGATGCGGGTGCGTGGCGAACAGCCGCACGTCGCGGCCGTGAAATCGCAGCATGGCGGTGACGTTCGGAAAGGGACTGCCGCCGAACCGGACCACCCGCGAATCGGTCAGCGGCCAGCGGGAGAGGATGGCGATGCCGAAGTTGTCCTCACGGGGCTCGACCATCCGGTGGGGATAGATCTCGTCGAGGCTTTCGAGATGTGCCCGCCATCCGGCATCGACCTCGAGAATCACCGCCACGTCCGGCTGCCGGTCGCGAAGGTAGGCGACGGCCTGCGACTTGTCGGGGTTCAGCCGATGGACGTTGGCGAGGATGAGCGAGAGCGGCGGAACCGCCTCCGGCGCGCCGGGTTCGGCGGCGAACGCGGTCGGTGGTCCGCCCGATGCCGGCAGCCAGAACGGGAGCAGGGCCCACGTGTTGCCGGCCACGGCGAGACCGCAGCAGGCCAGCGCGGGCCACCGCGACTGTCGTGTGGCAAGCGCAAGGCAGACCGCCGACCCCACCAGCCAATACGCCCGGAAGTGGCTGGCGAGATCGAGCACCCAATGCCACGAGCCGCAAGATCCGGCCAGCGTGACAGCCAGCAGCAGCGCGGCGGCTGCGCCGAGCACGGTGCGAAATCGGGAATGCTTCACGTCGCACATTCTACGCCGAATCCCACGTGATTCTCGGGTGCGGGGAGGCCTCTCTTCGCAGCCAGTCTCTGCGCCCAACCGGCGTGGGGGATGCTCGTGCCGTCTCGCTCGGACGTTCGCGAAGGGCGTCGTGCCCTTCGCTCACTCGATGCTGCCCTCGCTTCCCCATCCGTGCTCCGCTCGGCCAGCAACGCCGGCT